>NZ_LT963352.1:7055000-7355000 GCF_900236475.1 Streptomyces chartreusis NRRL 3882 | reverse complement strand
TCGTCCACCGACCGCTTGCCCAGGGCCAGTTCCTCGGCGATGCGCAGGAACGCGGCCTCGCAGATGTCGGCGCCTTCCGGATGCGGGGTGATGGGCTCCAGGACACCCGCCTCGACGAGGGACTCCTCGTACTCGGCTATCGCCTTGTTGACCGGGTCGGCCGGCTTGTACGCGTCGTACTGGGCCTGCGTCGCGGGCACACCGCGGTCGTAGCCCATGATCTTGGCGACCTCGGGGTCGTGCACCATGAAGTCGATGAACTGGGCGACCTCCTTGGGGTGCTGGGTGCGCTTGGAGGCGCTGAGCATGAGGGAGCCGAGGTACTGGCCGGTCTTCTTGCCGTCCGTCGTCGGGATGGGCGCCAGGCCGTACTCGCTCTTGCCCTCGGAGGTGTAGCGGACGGTGAAGTTGTCCCAGGTGAACTCACTGCCGGCGAGCTCCGCCGCGACCGCCGACTTGGGCTTGATCTGCGCGACCTTCTTGGGGTCGGCGTAGACGCCCTCCTCGACGCCCTTCTTGGCCTTCGTCCACCACTCCGTCAGATCGGCCTCGGTGAAGCCGAGTCCGTCCTCCGTGAAGAACGCCTTGCCCTGCTGGCGCAGATAGGGGTCGTAGAGGTACATGACGCCGTACATGCCGCTGTCGCCGGCGCGGCCCGTCTTGTCGCGGATCTTCTTCATCGCCGCGTCGAAGTCGTCCCAGGTCCAGCCCTGCTCCGGCTTCACACCGGCCCGGGTGTAGACGGGCTTGTCGATGACCAGGGCCATCGAGTTGGAACCGACCGGAACTCCGAGGAGCTTGCCGTCGATCTCGCCGAACTTCTCGAGTCCGGCGCGGAATCCGTCCATCCGGAGGTTGCCGGCCTTGACCTGCTCGCTGAGATCGAGCAGCACGTTCTTCGCGTCGTATTTGCGCAGGAACCCGATGGCATTCTGGAACACGTCCGGCGGATTTCCGCCGGAGGCCTGGGTGTTGAACTTCTTCCAGAAGTCGAGATAAGGCTGGAAGTCCGTTTTCACCTTGATCTTCGGGTACTTCTTCTCGAAGAGCGCGATGGTCTTGTTGATGCGCTCGGCGCGATCCTCCGCACCCCACCACGCGTAACGGATCGTCACCGTTCCGTCCGCGGAGGTCCCTCCGTCGCCACCGCAACCGGTCGTCGCGGCCAGCCCCAGCGTGGCCGCCGTGGCCCCGGCCGCCTTCAGAATCGTACGTCTCTCAACATTCCTGCCGTTCACCACGGTTGGCCCTCCCCGCACTTCGTCCCGCTCGCATGAATCGTTTCAAGTAAGCGCTTGCTGGCACAAGGTACGGAGGGGCTGAGGGTGCGTCAATGATTCGGACAAGAATTTCTTACCGAGCGGTCCTGCAGCGAGGCGCGGCATGGAGGTGGTGCGCCGGGTCGACCGGGGTGATGTCACTGGTGGGGCCGGTGTGGTCGGCGGACCGAACGGGCCGGGACCGACCGCACGGCTTTCGGGAGCGACCGGAAGACGACGCCGCGGTGGGCGGCGGGAGGCCGGGCGGAAACTGGCCGGTTTCCGCCGACGGTCGCCCGGGAGGAGGACGGCAGGCGGGGCGCTCGACAGCCGGGACGACGGCCCGCCGCGTGAGGGTGCGCGGACACCGGAACGACGGCGGCCCACCTGCTCAGTCGCAGGTGGGCCGCCGATCCGGGTGGGCGATACTGGGTTCGAACCAGTGACCTCTTCGGTGTGAACGAAGCGCTCTCCCACTGAGCTAATCGCCCGGACGCAGGTAGAACATTACCCCATGTCAGGGGGTGCCTGTGACCAGCGCCGGCCGTCACCGGCACCCCCGCCGCTCACTGGTCCTTGATCTTCCACGGCATGACCACGCCGAACTTCCACAGGTAGATACCGACCAGTACGGCGACGATCACCAGGCCGATGGTCGTCAGGATGATGTTCCGGCGCCGCACCTTGGGATCGAGGGCGCGCTGGGCGGCCTCCGTGACCTTCCGCTTGGTCCAGCGGAGCACCAACTGGGCCCACACGAACTCGGTCGCCCAGATCGCCATGCCGCCGAAGATCACGACCCAGCCCGGCCCGGGCAGGGGCAGCATGATGATGCCCGCCACGACGACCGCGAGCCCGATGATGAAGATGCCGACCTGCCAGCTCACATGCAGCAGGCGGCGCGCTTTGACGAATTCCGGTGCCCGTGAGCCGAGTGCCCGCTCCTGCTCGCTGCGCACCTCGTCCGTCCCCGTCTCGTCCGACGCCACGGCCACCTCGCCCGGCTCGTCACTCCCCGTATTCATACGGCCAAACACTACCGGAGCGAAACCAGTCACCGGAATGGACGCACGGCGCGAACGATCTCTCGGCCGGAAGAGTTACGTAAAGGCACGCAAAACACTCAGAGGGGTTTACAACGGCACCGTAGGTGGCATGTCGATTTCGCCGACGTGCGAATCCCCGAGCGCACACTGAGCGAAAGGCCCTGGCGCTTATGAACACCACGGTCAGCTGCGAGCTGCACCTGCGCCTCGTTGTGTCGAGCGAGTCCTCCCTGCCTGTGCCCGCAGGCCTGCGGTACGACACGGCCGACCCCTACGCCGTGCACGCCACCTTCCACACCGGAGCCGAGGAGACCGTCGAGTGGGTGTTCGCCCGCGACCTCCTCGCCGAGGGACTTCACCGCCCTACCGGCACCGGCGACGTCCGCGTCTGGCCGTCGCGCAGCCACGGTCAGGGCGTCGTGTGCATCGCCCTGAGCTCACCGGAGGGCGAGGCCCTGCTGGAGGCGCCGGCACGGGCCCTGGAGTCCTTCCTGAAGCGGACCGACGCCGCCGTGCCGCCCGGCACGGAGCACCGGCACTTCGACCTCGATCAGGAGCTCTCGCACATCCTGGCGGAAAGCTAGGGCGAGGGGCTCACCAAGCAGCCCGGTGCCGTCGACTCGGGGAGACGGCTCGGGCCCGGACAACCGCATACGGGATACACCGGCGCCGGCACCGCGGATCTCGCGGGGCGGCGCCGGCTCGCGTGTGCCGCCGTCCGGGCCGTCTCGGCTCGGGTGTGCAGCCGCTCGGCCCGCGGGTGCCACAGGGCCGGAACTCTCAGCGACGGGCCTTCCGCTGCCGGAGGGCAGGCCTTCGCCGCCCCGAGGGCGGGCGGGAACCATGGCTTGCCCGGCGTCGTTGTATTCGAAGCCATGTGCGGGCATGAGGGCGGTCCGGCGGTGGTGGAGCCGTTACCATCGGCCAGCATCGGCGGGCGCCTGCCCGACCCCCAGGCCAGGGAGCGAATCGTGCTGATCACCCACGACACCCGGTGCGCCCTCGACACCGTGGTCGATCTGGTGAACACCGCACCGGAGGACGACACGGCACCGGACGGACTGCCGGACGTGGCGACCCTCGCGGACTTCGTGCGAAACCACGAGATCAGCGATGTGGGAGTGCTCTCGGAGTTCGACCTCTCGGCGGTGCGGAAGATCCGCGGGCGGTTCGCCGCCGTCTTCGCCGCCCCCGACGCCCGGACCGCCGCCGGCCAGATCAACGAGCTGGTCGCCGCCGCCGGCACCACACCCCGGCTCACGGACCACGACGGCTATGACTGGCATGTGCACTACTTCGCGCCCGGTGCCTCCATCGCCGACCACCTGGCCGCCGACTGCGGGATGGCCCTGGCCTTCTTCGTGGTCGCCGGGGAGCAGGAGCGGCTGCGGCGGTGCGAGGCGCCCGACTGCCGGCGGGCCTTCGTCGACCTGTCCCGCAACCGCTCGCGTCGCTACTGCGACAGCCGGACCTGCGGAAACCGTCTGCACGTGGCCGCCTACCGGGCGCGACGCAAGGAAGCGGCGGGCTGACCGCCACCGCCGGGGCCAGTGGCGGGCGGATCATCGATGCCGACGCGGTCCCGGCGGGTGGCGCCGGGTACCGCGGGTACGGCTCACAGCAACAGCAGATCGTGCAACGAGGCCATGAGCAGCAGGGTCCCGATCACCGCAAGGAAGATCATGAGCGGTGGCTGGGATAGGGCGAAGAGGCAACCACGTGGCTCGTCCCGCCGGGGACGTGGCTCGTCATGCGGCGGCGCGGGGTCGCTCTGTTCCGTCGTGTCCAGCATCTCGCGGCGATGATGACGCAGTCGCCCGGCCGGACGCGATCAGCGGCCTCGTTCCGTGCGGGTGTGCGCCGATTCCGCGAAGTCCGGTTCAGGTTGTGATCACTTCCGCGCGCCCTTGGACGCACTGTGACGATTCGACCGGCGCGCGGCCGTCAAATGCCGTGCTTCTTGAGGATGGCCTCGATGTCGCTGAAGTCGTCGTCGCCCCGGGGCGCCGTGGCGGGCCTCCCGGTCGGCCGGGAACCCTGGCCCAGGGAGGGCGCCGAGGCCGCCGGGGCCACCGCCTCCGGCCGGGCCGCCGCTCGGGCCGCCCTGCGCTCCTTGCGGGTGCCGCCGCGGCGACGCTCGACGACACGCGTGCTCGTGAACAGCACCCATGCGACACCGAGCACCCCGAAGCCCGCCCAGGCCGTGGGGCTGAAGGCGGTGTCGGCCAGCCACTCGACGACGCCCGTCATCACCAGGCCGATCGGCACGAGCGAGTACGCCGCGATACGGGTCGCCGCGAGGAAGCGCTTGCGGTAAGCCGTGACGGCCGCGATGCCCAGGCCTGCCGCGGACACGGCGGAGCAGACGGTCTCGGCAATCATCCGGTCCTCCAGGCGTGGCGCGGTCGGGCTGGGGCACTTCGTCCCTTCCATCCTGCACCCGCCGCACCCCGGGCGGCCATGCCCCGGCCCGACATCAGGGACATCTCCGGGTCGCCTCCTCCGCAGGTGCCGGTGCGGGTGCACGGCCTGGGAGACTATGGGTATGAGCGACTCCTCCACTGTCCCTGCCGCCCCCGTCCTCGAGGTCTGGTGCGACCTCCAGTGCCCGGACTGCCGCACCGCGCTGGACGACCTCCGTGCCCTGCGCGCCCGCTACGGCAACCGTCTGGAGCTGCGGCTGCGGCACTTCCCCCTGGAGAAGAACAAGCACGCTTTCGCCGCCGCCCAGGCCGCGGAGGAGGCGTGGGAGCAGGGCCGCGGGTGGGAGTACGCCGAGGCGCTCCTGGGGCGGGTCGAGGAACTGGGCCGCAAGGGAGAACCCTTCCTGGTCGAGGTGGCCCGCGAACTGGACCTGGACGCCGAGGAGTTCGACACGGCCCTGATCGACGGCCGGCACACCCTGATCGTGGACGCCGACCAGGCCGAGGGCAAGGCGATCGGCGTGACCGGCACCCCGACGTACGTCATCGGCGGTGAGCGGCTCGACGGAGGCAAGAGCCAGGAAGGGCTGCGCGAGCGGATCGAGCAGATCGCGGACCGACTGCTGGCCGGGCCGGAGCAGGAGTAGGCAGGAGGGCTGATCCGACGGCCCGGCCGACGGCCCTGGCCCCTGCCCTCCCGCTGAGCCGCAGGACCGCTGGGCTACAACAGCGGCTTGTACATCGCGTACAGATTCGTCTTGTAGCCGAGCGACGTGTAGAGCCGTTCGGCCGGGGTGTTGCCCGCGAAGACGTTGAGGCCGATGGTGCGCCGGCCCTCGGCGATCGCCTGGGCCTCGGCCAAGAGCATGAGGGTGCGGCCGTGTCCCTTGCCGCGGTGGCCGGCGTGGGTCTCGACGTCGAAGACGAAGGTGCTGTCCTCGCGCACCGCGAGCCACAGCGCGCCCACCGTCGTCCCCTCGTGTTCCAGGACGCTGATGAGCGTGCCGGGGGTGGCGAGGCCGTCGGGCAGCAGGGTGGCGTGGTCCCGCTCGGACTTGGCGCGGGCCTCGGCCTCCGGAACGCCCCGCTCGATCCAGCTCTGGGCGTAGTCCTCCTTGCCCTTCTCCAGCCAGGGGCCGAACTCCGCCTCGGTCATGGGCCGGGCACGGCTGCCCTCCGGCAGCTCCGGCGGGGTGTCGCCGAGCGGTTTCTCCATGCCGCGGTTGCGGACGGCGTAGCCGAGGGCGGTGGCGAGCCGGAACGGCGCCTCGGAGTCGGCGGGCACGGTCGCCTCGATGCGGCGGCACCCCCAGCCGCGCGCCACCTCCTCGGCGGCCAGGGCGGCCACCGTGCCCCTGCCGCGTCTGCGGTCCGGTTCCTCGATGCGCAGCTTCATGATCCGGGCCACGGCGTCGCCGAACACGGGATGCGTGCCGAGGTGTATCGCCCCTACGGGACGGCTGTTGACGCACACCTGGTAGCGGCGTGAGCGCGTCCCGTCGGCGTTCTGCTGAAGCGGCTCGGTCGGCCGCAGGGTCGTGGTCATCAGGGGTGTTCTACCCGCAACCACGCCCCCGGTCAGCCGAATATCCCGGCCTGTCAGGGGTCGAGGTCGTCCCCGGACCGCTCCTCGAAGATCCGCATGGCCTTGGCGGTCACCGGGCCGGGCGCGCCGGGCAGCTCGCGGTCGTCGATCCGGTGCACGGCCTGCACGTCCCGGAGGGTGGACGTCAGGAAGACCTCGTCGGCCCGCTCCAGGACGTCCAGTGGCAGATCCGTCTCCCCGGCGCCGGTCCATTCGATGGCCAGCGCGCGCGTGATGCCCGCGAGGCAGCCCGAGGCGAGCGGCGGAGTGTGGATCTCACCGTCGAGGACGACGAAGACGTTGGACCCGGTGCCCTCGCAGAGCTGTCCCACCGTGTTACCGAACAGGGCCTCGGAGGCGCCCTGTTCGCGGGCGCGGGCGAGGGCGACGACGTTCTCGGCGTACGAGGTGGTCTTCAGGCCGGTGAGCGCGCCCCGCTCGTTGCGCGTCCAGGGAACCGTGATCACGGCGGTGGAGTCGGGGCGGCGGGTCGTCTCGCCGAGGGCGACGACGAGGGTCGGGCCGTGCTGGCCGCGGTCGGAGCCGAGCGGGCCGTGGCCGCCGGTGTAGGTGATGCGCAGGCGGCCGAGCGACACGGGGTTGGCCTTCAGGACGGCGGCACAGGCGTGGCGCACCTCGTCGTGGTCAGGGTCGGGCAGTCCGAGGCCGCGCGCCGACCGGGTCAGCCGGTCGAGGTGCCGAGTGAGCGCGAACGGCCGGCCGTCCACGGCCTTCACCGTCTCGAAGATGCCGTCGCCCACGGTCAGCCCGTGGTCGAAGACGGAGACGCGGGCGGACTCGATGTCCTGCAAGCCGCCGTCGAGCCAGATCTTCACGTCAGGTCCTCTCCACTCACCTCATACGCTCCCGACGCTATCGCGAGCAGCCGGGCCGCCTTCAGCTCGGTCTCCCGCCACTCCCCCTCGGGATCCGAACCCCAGGTGATGCCGGCGCCGGTGCCGAAGCGCAGCATGCCGTCGGCCCGGTCGATCCAGAAGGTACGGATGCCGACGGCCAGCTCACCGGTCTGCCGGTCGGCGTCGACCCATCCGATCCCTCCGCAGTACGGCCCTCTGGGCGCCGACTCCAGCGCGTCGATGATCCGCAGCGCGCTCGACTTGGGCGCGCCGGTGACGGAGCCGGGCGGGAAGGCGGCGGCGAGCAGTTCGGCCCAGCCGGTCCCCTCCGCCAGCTCGCCACGGACCGTCGACACGAGATGGACCAGCCCCGGATGCTTCTCGACGGCACACAGCTCGGGCACCGTCACACTGCCGGTGGCGCAGACCCGGCCGATGTCGTTGCGGACCAGGTCCACGATCATGACGTTCTCGGCGTAGTCCTTCTCCAGCAGGTCCGCCTCGGTGCGGCCGGTGCCCTTGATCGGCCCCGACTCGACGAAGCGTCCGTCGCGCCGCAGGAACAGTTCGGGGGACGCGGTGGCGATCTCCACACCGTGACCGGGCAGGCGGATCGTTCCTGCGTACGGTGCCGGGTTGCCGCGGGCCAGCAGCGCGGTGAGGGCGTCGACGTCGGCGCCGGGCGCGACGGGCGCGGACAGCACCCGGCACAGGTTCGCCTGGTAGACCTCGCCGGCCGCGATGTGCTGCCGGATCCGCCCTACCGCCGCCGTGTACGCGGCGCGGTCGAGCGACGACGTCCAGTCGCCCGCCGCCGGGCCCGGCCACGCGCCGGGCACGGGGGCGGACACGGCCGCCTGCCGTACATCCCGGAAGCGTGCGCAGGTCAGACGGCCCTCGAAGTCGGCGCAGACGGCCCAGAAACCGCTGGATTCCAGGGCTTCGGGATCGTCGGTGACATCGAGGAGCCCGGTGGCGACACGGGCGCCGAAACGGGCGAGGGGCGGGAGGTCGAGCACGCAGTCGAGTCTATGGCGGGTGTCCTGCGGGTGACCGGGGGATGTCCCTTCGCGAGGCCCTGTGACCGCCCTGAGCAGGGGAAGCGCAGCACGCTGCACAAACGCGTTTTTGTGCTGGCCCCGGAATCCGCTAGAGTTCAACTCGTCGCCGGGCCGCGAGAGCGGACCGAAACGACAAGCGGACGTAGCTCAGTTGGTAGAGCGCAACCTTGCCAAGGTTGAGGTCGCGAGTTCGAGCCTCGTCGTCCGCTCGAAGGAACAGGGGGCTTCCCGGTCCCCTACGCTCCTGGTGGAGTGGCCGAGAGGCGAGGCAACGGCCTGCAAAGCCGTCTACACGGGTTCAAATCCCGTCTCCACCTCCAAGGACGATTAGCTCAGCGGGAGAGCGCTTCCCTGACACGGAAGAGGTCACTGGTTCAATCCCAGTATCGTCCACTGGATCTGCTTGAAGATCCGAACCCGCGCGATTAGCTCAGCGGGAGAGCGCTTCCCTGACACGGAAGAGGTCACTGGTTCAATCCCAGTATCGCGCACGCAGTGCCCGTGATCCGCTCCACGGCGTGGTCATGGTCCCGAGGACGATTAGCTCAGCGGGAGAGCGCTTCCCTGACACGGAAGAGGTCACTGGTTCAATCCCAGTATCGTCCACACCACACCGGAGCCCCGGCCGTACGCATCGGCCGGGGCTTCGTCGTGTCGCGACCGTCGTGCCGCGACGCTCGTGTCAGGACGAGAACAGCATGTGGCCGAAGCTCTTCTGTCGGTGGTGACCGTGGTGGCCATGGTGTCCGTGGCCGCCGTGCGGGGCGCCCCAGGCGGGGGCCGGTGGGGCGGGGTAGGCCTGCGGGGCCGGCGGAGGCGGCGGCGCCGGCTGGGACCACTGGGCCTCCAGGCGCGTCAGCGACTCCAGCTCGCCGTAGTCGAGAAAGATCCCGCGGCAGCCGCTGCACTGCTCGATCTGGACACCGTTGCGGTTGTACGTGTGCATCGGCGCATGGCACTTCGGACACTGCATGCTGGTTCAACTCCTCGCCGGTCGGTCCTGCTTACCGTGTCGCCAGGACAGACTCTGTCCGGCTGTGGTCGGTTGCACCCTACTTCGCGTGCTCCTGCGTCAACTGCGGCGGGACGGTGGCCATTCGGTCACAGGCGTCCACGACCGACTGCTCCACCTCGTCCAGGGGGCGATCGGCCGCGACCGCTTTGGCGACGGCCCGGGCCGCGGTCTGCACGGTGAGGGCGCGGGCGGGGACGTCCAGGGTGGGCCAGGGATCGCCGTCGGCCGGGACTGCGGGGCCGCCCTCGGCGCGGTAGGCCGCCAGGAACCGGGCCCATTCGCCGGGCGGGAGCAGTCCGCAGGCGTACCAGGCGGCGGGGCGGGCGAGATCCCAGGCCGGGACACCGACACCGAGGTCGTCCACGTCGATCAGCAGCCAGGGGCCTTCGGGGGCGGGATGGCGTACGAGCTGGCCGAGGTGGAGGTCGCCGTGGCACAAGGTGCCGGTATGCGGCATCGGGGCCTCGGCCCGGGCCCAGGCGGGGAGGGTGCCCCAGGCGCGCAGGACGGGGGGCGCGGCGGGGTGCGGGCCGGCGTCCCGGAGCCGGGCGATGGCGTGGGCCGCCTTGGCGGGGCCTCGCATGGTGGGCGTCTCCGGCGGGGCCGGGGTGCGGTGCAGTCGGGCGAGGAGGGTGGCGGCGGCCTCCCAGGGGGCGGCGTCGGGGGTTTTCGGGTCGACCGGGGTCCCGTACGGCCAGAACGTCACGAGGCGGCCGTGCAGGTCGGCCGGGGCCGGGGCGAGTGGGGGCAGGAGGATGCCGGGGTGGCGGGTGGCGAGGGTGAGACGGGTGGTCAGTTCCCTGGGGTCGGCCTCTTCGGGGTGGGCCTTCGCGACGGTGTCCGCGTGCCGTACGACGATGCCGTCGGGGTGGTCCGCGAGGGTGGCTGCGCCGCAGGGGCAAGCCGGGGAGCGTGCGTGAGCGGTGGCTCGGGCCTTGGCGGTGAGCTGCTGTATGAGCAGGGCGGGGGCGGAGTTCACTGGGCTCCCGGGGTGTGGGCGTCGGGGCGAGAGTACGCGCAGGTGAGGCCGGGCTTTAAGGCGCTGTGCTTCAAGTGCTCGTGTTGTCGCTGAGGCCGGGTGGTCCGCGGGCCGGCGGAGCGGGGCGCCTGCCCCAAGCTCTCGGCTTCGCTCGAGCAGGGGACCCCCATCGCCCACCCGTGCCGCCCTTGGCGGCACGATCGCCCGCAGCTCAGCGGACCTGCACGTGCGCAAAAATAATGCCGGCGCAGCTCCCCAGCTGCGCCGGCATTTGTGCCGTCCGCCGCACCCCCGTCCCCACGGGGTTTCATGGGTGGGATGTCCCCGCCCGGACCGCTCTTCCGGGCCTGGGGTCGCCGCTCAGCGCCCCAGCATCTCTCCCACGGACGACGCCTGTGTGGCCACTGTCTCCCACCCGTCGAAGACGAGGAGGAGCAGGACCGCCAGGGGAAGGGCCATCAGCGTCGCCACCAGGGGGTGGCGGCGGCCCTGGCGGCGGCGGAACGCGGCGGCGTACACCTTGCGTCCCTCCTCGCGGATCAGTGTCCGCGGTGCCGTGTGGGCCATGGTCCCTCTCCTGACCGTTCTCGGTTGTCGTTGGCAGCGGCGGGTGTCTGACCTCGGGGGACGAGTGCTGCACCCGCCGCTTGACATCAAATCTAGGCGTCCGCCCCGTCCCGGACGTCATGCCCTCGTACCGATTGCCGGGCCTCCCGGAGGATGAGCCGTCACCCGCGACGTACTCCCCTGGGTGGAGACGGAGACCCGGTTCTCAGGGTCTTCCCCGACGGGACGCCCGGCTCACCCCGCTTTGTCCTAGCTTTCCTCCCGCGGAATCGGCTGCTCCACCAGGGCCAGCACCCGGTTCGCCATGAAGCGGGCGGTACGCACGACTGTTCCGCTCCGGGTGACTTCGCTCACTTCCACGACACCTCGGCGTACCGCCGTCTCCACCCTGCGGCCCGCTCTGCTCGCCACCACCTCGTACGTGCGCGTCGTGTCGCCGGCGTCCACGACTATCTCCACACGGTCACCCTTCACGGGTCCAATCCCCCTTCCGGGCCAGGAGGTTGGGGCCGTCCCCCGCGCGAACACGGCCTGTGCGCGCGCCCCCTGACCACCCTTCAAGTCTCCCACCCACCACTGACAATCCGTCGGCCCGAGAGGGCGCGGCCTCTGCGCGCAGGCGGCCGTGGAAACGTAAGCTGTGGCTCGTCACAGGACCGGGCAGCGGGGATGAACATGGCGATGATGCGCCTGAGGCGCGAGGACCCGCGCGTCGTCGGCTCGTTCAGGCTTCACAGACGGCTCGGCGCGGGCGGGATGGGCGTGGTCTACCTGGGCTCCGACAAGAAGGGGCAGCGGGTCGCGCTCAAGGTCATCCGGCCTGACCTGGCGGAGGACCAGGAGTTCCGCTCGCGGTTCGCCCGGGAGGTCTCGGCGGCACGGCGGATCCGCGGCGGGTGCACGGCACGGCTCGTGGCCGCCGACCTCGACGCGGACCGGCCCTGGTTCGCCACGCAGTACGTGCCCGGCCCCTCCCTGCACGACAAGGTCGCCGCCGAGGGGCCGCTCGGCGCGGCCGACGTGGCCGCGGTCGGCGCCGCCCTGTCGGAGGGCCTGGTCGCCGTGCACGAGGCCGGGGTCGTGCACCGGGACCTGAAGCCGTCCAACATCCTGCTGTCCCCGAAGGGGCCGCGGATCATCGACTTCGGCATCGCCTGGGCCACCGGCGCCTCGACGCTCACCCACGTCGGTACGGCGGTCGGCTCGCCTGGCTTCCTCGCGCCGGAGCAGGTGCGCGGGGCCGCCGTCACACCGGCCACGGACGTGTTCTCGCTCGGTGCCACGCTCGCGTACGCCTCCATGGGCGACTCGCCCTTCGGGCACGGCAGTTCCGAGGTGATGCTGTACCGGGTCGTGCACGAGGAACCGCAGCTGCACGGCGTACCCGACGCACTGGCTCCGCTCGTCCGGGCGTGCCTGGCGAAGGACCCCGAGGAGCGGCCCAGCACGCTCCAACTGTCCATGCGGCTCAAGGAGATCGCGGCCCGCGAGGCACAGGACGTCGCCGGCGTCCGGCCGCCCGCGCCCCGCGGTGCCGATGCGGACCGGCCCATCGACACCTACCCCGAGCGTGGCCGGCGTCCGCAGGGACAGCAGGGTGCGGGGGCGTCCGGGGCGCAGCGGGGCCGGGGGACTCCCCCGCCGCGGCGCTCCTCCGGGCCCGGGGACGGCGGTCCGTCGACGGGCGGTCCGGCTTCCCAGAACGGAGCCGGCGCGCGGGGCGGAGCCCGGGCGGTGGGCGGCGGAAGCCGGTCGACGGGCAGCGGGAACCGCGGCAGGAATCCGGTGCGCGGCTCCGGCGCCTCACGCGGCGGCGCCCCGTCGCGGTCCGGAGCACGGCCGACACCCACCGGGCGCAACGGGACCCGGTCGGGCAGCTCCGGCCGTCCCGCCCCGCACAGCGGCACCGGGCGTCCGGCGTCCAGGAACACCGGGACCGGGCTGCGGCCCGCCAATCCCCGGTTGCTGCGGCAGCGGCTGTTCGTGTTCGTCGTGGTGACGCTGCTGGTGGCGGTCGGCATCGCCCTGGTGCAGGGCTGCCAGGGCTCGGCGCGGGGACTCGGCGGCGAAGGGGGCGGGGTCCGGCAGGAGCACGCGCAGCGGGGCTTCGCACCGTAGGGCTTCACGACCCCAGGGCCGCCGTCACAGCTCCGGCAGGATCCGCTCGAAGAACTCGCGGTCGCCGTCGAAGACCGGGTCCAGGGCGAGGAACTCCTCCGGCGTGACCCAGCGGGTCTCGGCGACCTCGTCCGGGTCGGGGACGACCTCCCCCGTGTCCGCGCGGGCGGTCCACCAGTGGAGGCGGAAGCGGTGGTCGTCGGTCTCCGACTCCCACACCTTCGCCAGCGGCGCGACGGTGAGGCCGACCTCCTCCCGGACCTCCCGGACGACCGCCTGCTCCTGGGTCTCGCCCGGTTCGAGCCTGCCGCTCAGCGGCTGCCAGTAGCCGGGACGGGCGACCGCCGGGCCCCGCCGGATCGCGAGGACGCGGTCCCCGCGCCGCAGTACGGCGACGATCGCCTGGCGCTGTTCCACGTACGGCTCCCAGGACTTGGGACTCAGGACTGAGGGCGGCCGGTGGCCACGGCGTAGAAGGCCACGGCCGCCGCAGCGCCCACGTTGAGGGAGTCGACGCCGTGGGACATGGGGATGCGGACCCACTCGTCGGCGGCGACCAGGGCCTGCGTGGACAGGCCGTCGCCCTCGGCGCCGAGCATGAGGGCCACACGGTCCATGGTGTGCGGGGCGGCCTCGTCGAGGGACCGGGCCTTCTCGTCGGGGGTCAGGGCGAGCAGCGTGAAGCCGGCCTCGCGGACGGACTCCAGGCCCTTGGGCCAGGTGTCCAGACGGGCGTAGGGAACGGAGAACACCGCGCCCATGGAGACCTTCACGCTGCGGCGGTAGAGAGGGTCGGCGCAGTCCGGGGAGAGCAGGACCGCGTCCATGCCCAGGGCGGCTGCGGAGCGGAAGATCGCGCCGATGTTGGTGTGGTCGTTGACCGACTCCATGATCACGACGCGGCGGGCGGTCTGGAGGAGTTCGGCCGCCGCGGGCAGGGGTTTGCGCTGCATGGAGGCGAGCGCGCCCCGGTGCACGTGGTAGCCGGTGACCTGCTCGGCGAGTTCCGGGCTGACCGCGTAGACGGGGGCGGGGAGCTCGTCGATGACGTCGCGCATGACGTCGACCCACTTGGCCGAGAGCAGCATGGACCGCATCTCGTAACCCGCTTCCTTGGCCCTTCTGATGACCTTCTCGCCCTCCGCGATGAAGAGGCCCTCGGCGGGTTCGCGCTTGCGGCGCAGATCCACGTCGGTCAGACCGGTGTAGTCGTGCAGGCGCGGGTCGTCGGGATCCTCGACGGTGATGAGATCGGCCACAGGGTGATACTGCCTTGTCCTGGGTGCGGTGCCAACGGCTTGGGACGGGTTGGGTTACCCGGGGTTACTCGCGGGGCGCGGTGACCGTCGGGCCGACCTTCACGACCTCGCCGATGACGATGACCGCGGGGGGCTTCACGTCCTCGGTCTTCACGGTCTCCCCGACCGTCGCCAGGGTCGCGTCGACCCGGCGCTGGCCGGCCGTCGTGCCTTCCTGGACCAGGGCCACGGGCGTGTCCGGGGCCTTGCCGTGGGCGATGAGCGTCTCGGCGACCTTCCCGATCGTGGCGACCCCCATGAGGATCACCAGCGTGCCGGTCAGCTTGGCGAGGGACGGCCAGTCGACCAGGGAGCGCTCGTCGTCGGGGGCGATGTGGCCGCTGACCACCGTGAACTCGTGGGCGACACCACGGTGGGTGACCGGGATGCCGGCTGCTCCCGGGACCGAGATCGAGCTGGAGATGCCGGGCACGACCGTGCAGGGGACGCCCGCCTCGGCGAGCGCCTGGAACTCCTCCATGCCGCGCCCGTAGACGTAGGGGTCGCCGCCCTTGAGCCGTACAACCGACTTGCCCTGCTTGGCGTACTCGATCAGCGCGTTGTTGATGGCCTCCTGCGCCATGAACCTGCCGTACGGCAGCTTCGCCGCGTCGATCACCTCGACGTTCGGGGGCAGCTCCGCGAGCAGGTCGCGCGGGCCCAGGTGGTCGGTGATGACGACGTCGGCCTCGGCGAGCAGGCGGCGGCCGCGCACCGTGATCAGGTCCGGGTCGCCGGGGCCGCCGCCGACCAGGGCGACTCCGGGCGTGCGAGTGCGGTGGTGCGGGGCGACGAGTGTGCCGTCGCGCAGGCCCTCGACGACGGCGTCGCGGATGGCGGCGGTGTGGCGGGGGTCGCGGCCGCGGGCGTCCGTGGTCAGCACGGCGACCGTGACGCCCTCACTGTGGCCGGTGGCCGGGGTCCAGGCCGTCGCCTCGTCGGCGTCGTCGGAGCGGACGCACCAGACGCGGCGGCGTTCCGCCTCGGCGGAGGCCCGGGTGTTGGCCTCCGTGTCGCCGGTGGCGATCAGGGCGTACCAGGCGTCGGCGAGGTCGCCCTCCTCGTAGGGGCGCTTGTGCCAGGTGATCTCGCCGGCGTCCGCCATGGCTTCGACGGAGGGGGTGACCTCGGGGGACACCAGGAGGACGTCCGCGCCCGCCGCGATGAGGGCCGGGAGGCGGCGCTGGGCGACCTGGCCGCCGCCGAGGACGACCACGCGGCGGCCGGTGAGGCGGAGGCCTACGGGGTAGGCGGGGTGTTCGGCCATGAAGGTGCGGCTCCTGTTGCGGCGGTGGTTCGGTAGCCCTGACGTGCGGATTTTACGGCGCGGGGGTTCGAGGCGGCACGGGCGTCCGGTGGCTGAGCGTCCTTGACGGGTGCGGGAGTGGGTCCGTGCCACCCGTTCCGCCCCTCGGAACGACTGCCCACGGACCCACGGCGCGTACGAGTCACCGGGATGCGGCGCCCCTGAGCCCGCCTTGCGCTACTTCTCGGTCACCCCCGCCGAATCGAACGTCGCCACCTCGTGCATCGCCCGGGCCGTGCTCTGGACCAGGGGGAGGGCCAGCAGGGCGCCCGTGCCCTCGCCGAGGCGGAGGTCGAGGTCGACCAGGGGGCGCAGGCCGAGCTTGTTCAGGGCGGCCACGTGGCCGGGCTCGGCGCTGCGGTGGCCGGCGATGCACGCCGCCAAGACCTCCGGGGCGATGGCGCGGGCCACCAGGGCGGCGGCGCCGGCGCTCACGCCGTCCAGGATCACCGGCGTGCGCAGGGACGCGCCACCGAGGAGGAGGCCGACGATGGCGGCGTGTTCGAAGCCGCCGATCGCGGCGAGCACGCCGATCGGGTCGGCCGGGTCCGGCTGGTGGAGTTCGAGGGCCCGGCGGACGACCTCGGTCTTGCGGGCGAGGGTCTCGTCGTTGATACCGGTGCCCCGGCCCGTCACCTCGGCCGGGTCCGCGCCCGTGAAGACGGAGATCAGCGCGGCGGAGGAGGTCGTGTTCGCGATGCCCATCTCACCGGTGAGCAGGGCCTTGTTGCCGGCGGCGACCAGGTCGCGGGCGGTCTCGATGCCGACCTCGATGGCCTGCCTGGCCTCCTCGCGGGTCATCGCGGGACCGGTGGTCATGTCGGACGTGCCGGCCCGCACCTTGCGGGGCAGCAGGCCCGGCGTGGCCGGGAGGTCGGCGGCGACGCCCACGTCGACGATGCAGACCTCGGCGCCCACCTGGGTGGCGAAGGCGTTGCAGACGGCGCCGCCGCCGAGGAAGTTGGCCACCATCTGGGCCGTGACCTCCTGCGGCCAGGGAGTCACCCCCTGGGCGTGCACGCCGTGGTCACCGGCGAAGATCGCCACGGCCGCGGGCTCCGGGATGGGCGGCGGGCACTGTCGGGACAGGCCCGACAGCTGGGCGGAGATGATCTCCAGCATGCCCAGCGCGCCGGCCGGCTTGGTCATGCGCTTCTGGCGCTCCCACGCCTCGCCGAGCGCCTTGGCGTCGAGCGGGCGGATCTGCGCGACGGTCTCGGCGAGCAGGTCGTGCGGTTCCTCTCCGGGCAGGGCGCGGCGGCCGTACGTCTCCTCGTGCACCACCCAGGACAGCGGGCGGCGCTTGGACCAGCCCGCCTGGAGCAGCTCGGGCTCGTCCGGGAACTCGTCGACGTAACCGACGCACAGGTAGGCGATGACCTCGAGGTGCTCGGGCAGGCCGAGGGCGCGGACCATCTCGCGCTCGTCGAAGAAGCTGACCCAGCCGACGCCGAGGCCTTCGGCGCGGGCGGCGAGCCACAGGTTCTCCACGGCCAGGGCGGCCGAGTACGGCGCCATCTGGGGCTGGGTGTGGCGGCCGAGGGTGTGGCGACCGCCGCGGGTCGGGTCGGCGGTGACGACGATGTTCACCGGCGTGTCGAGGATGGCCTCGATCTTCAGTTCCTTGAACTGCTTCGCCCGGCCCTTGGGGAGGGACTTCGCGTACGCGTCGCGCTGGCGCATGGCCAGTTCGTGCATCGCGCGGCGGGTGTCGGCGGAGCGGATGACGACGAAGTCCCAGGGCTGCGAGTGGCCGACCGAGGGCGCGTGGTGGGCGGCCTCCAGGACGCGGAGCAGCACCTCGTGCGGGATGGGGTCGCCGCGGAAGCCGTTGCGGATGTCGCGGCGTTCACGCATGACCTTCAGCACGGCCTCGCGCTCGGCGGGGTCGTAGCCGGGGGCGGCGGGACCGGTGGACTGTCGTGCTTCTGCCACTGCGGCCGCGCTCTCTGCTTGGTGGCGTTCCTGATCCGCCAGGTCTTCCTGTTCGGCGCCCCGGGTGTCCAGGTCGTCGGGGTTCTGTGCGAGTTCGGCGTCGCCTTCGCGGGGTGCGGGGACGATGACCACGGGTTCCGCCTCGGGCTGGGCCGGCTGGGGGACGGCCGCCTGGGACTGCTGCGGGCCCTGGACGTGCTGTCCGGCCTGCGCGTCCGGCGCCGGGCCGGGGAGTACGACGGTGACGTCCTCGGCGGGTGCCGGGGTGGTCTCCGGGGGCTGGGGGGTCTGGGGGGCTTCCGGTGCCCAGGGGGCCTGGGTGGCTTCGGCGGTTTCGGGTGTGGCAGCCGCCGGTTCAGGTGTGGTGGCTACCGGCTCGGAGACGGCGGCCACCGGCTCGGGTGCCGGCGCCGCCTCGACTGCGGGGTCGGGCACGGCTGCTTCAGGAGCCCGAGCCGGTGCCGGTGCTTCGGCGGTCGCGTCGGGGGCCGCCTGGGCGGGTGCGGGGGCCTCAGCTCCGGGGTCGGGCGCCGTCTCGGTGGGCTGAGGGGGCACGGTTGCGGCAGGGGGCTGAGTCGGTGCGGTGGTCTCCGGTGCGTCGGTGGGCGACTCGGGGGCGGGTGTGTCGGCGGACGCGGGAGCCTCGGCAGCCGGAGCGCCGGCTTCCGGGGCGACCGCCTCGGGGGTCGGGACGGGGGTGGCAGGGGCGGGCGCTTCAGGGGCCGGGGCGGGCGCTTCGGGGGCGGCAGCGGCCGTCTGCGGTGCCGTCAGCTCGGGTTCCTGCGCGGCTGCA
This sequence comes from Streptomyces chartreusis NRRL 3882, assembly GCF_900236475.1. GTDB lineage: Bacteria > Actinomycetota > Actinomycetes > Streptomycetales > Streptomycetaceae > Streptomyces > Streptomyces chartreusis_D. Next base: position 7,336,758 of record NZ_LT963352.1, on the reverse strand, counting down.
CCGGCGTCAACCGCCTCGTGGGCCGGGGCGATCGGCTCAGCAGCCTGCTGGGCGGCCTCACCGCCATCGGCCTCCGGCTCCTGCGCGACGGACTCGGTCGCGGGCGCGGCCGGTGCGGCAGCCTCGGGGGCGACCCGCGCTGCCTGTTCCTGTGCAGCAGCGTCGGGCCCCACCGCGGCCGGCGCCTGGGCGGCGGCCGTCTCCCCCGCATCCGCCTCGGGCGGAGCCACGACAGCGGGCTCGGGCGCGGTGGCGGCCTCCGGGAGCTCGACCGCCTCGGGCACCGGGGCGGCCTCGGGGACAGGAGCGGCTGCCGCGCCCTGCTCCGCGGCAGCCGCCGGGGCCTGCTCACCACCCTCGGCGGATTCGCCTGCGGCACTCGGCCCGGGCACCGCGGGAGAAGCATCGGCACGTGCCGGCGCACCGTCCTGACCAGAACCGTCCACGACCGGCCCCGGCACATCCCCCGGAGCCGGCTCGGCAGCGGCCACGGCCCCGGTCTCGGCGGCGGCCGCCTGGCCGGCGTCCGGTGAGACGCCCGCGCCGACGGGGTCACCGGCAACGCCTGCGCCCTGTTCGGAAGCGCCCTGCACCGGCTCGGCGGCGGCCACCTGCCCGCCCTCCGGACCGACGCCGGCCCCAGCGGGCTCGCCCGCAACCGCCGTGCTCTGCACGGACTCGGCAGCGGCAACCGGCTGGGCAGCGGCCACGGCGGCCTGCTCAGCAGCAACCCCGGGCTCGGCCGCGGCCACCTGGTCCCCGGAGGTACCGGCGGGCTCGCCCGGCACCGCCGCACCCTGCGCGGGCTGCGCCGGCTGTTCGGCATAGGTGCCCTGTCCGGATCCGGTCGGCGCCGGCGGTGCCGCGGGGGCCGGCTCCGGGGCGACGCGGGTGGCGACGGCCTGGGCCGTGCCCGCCGGCTCCGCTGCCGGAACAACCGTTTCCGCAGGCGCCGCCCCGGCGCTCACCGGGGCCTGGGGCGGAACCTGCGCGCCCCAGGGCGCGGCAGCCGGCGCGGGCTCCTCCGGAGTGCGCGGGACGTCGAGGTACTCGGGGCCGGGCGCCGCCGCCGCGGGCTGTCGTACCGGCGCTTCCGCGGGGCCGCGGTCGGCGAGCGAGCGGACCGGGCTCGCGGAGCTGTCGGGGAGCGGCGGGCCGAGGTGCAGCGGCCGGCGCGGGGTGATGGGCGGGATCGGCGGCGGGTCGGGCAGGCGGACGCCGCCGAGGTCGACAGAGCCGCTGTCGCGGCCTGAGATCTCGTGCGGGCCCGGCTGGTGCACGGCCTCGACGACCGGCTCCGGCGCGGGCGGGGCGACCTCGTTGCCCCAGGCGCCGTGGGAGCCCGGCAGCAGCAGGTCTTCGTCCTCGGCGGGGTTCTCGGAGAGGTAGGCGTACGCACCGTGCGCGGGGGCGCCCGGCTGTTCCACCATGCCTGCGCTCTCCGGCAGTCCCTCGCCCGGGACCTGGCCGGTGTCGGTCATGCGTACCCCTCGCCCATCGGTTAGTGCTCCTACGACCAGCTCACCCGGAACGGCGCACCGACCGCCCCACAGTGAAGAACGAGCGTGCGTCCCCAGCGGCACGAACGGCCCGCCCGGAAAAGGCGACAAAGCCACTCACTGGCATTGTTGCGGCCGAAGCACCCTCACGGCACCTTGATCCGCGACGGTTCCGCTGTGGACTGCGCCACGTTGCGCGTCCTCCGGTTCTGCCGTACCACACTCCCCCCAAAACGGGCGGGTTTTCCGGACATTGGCCGACGAACTGCCGGACGTCCGCGTGCGGTGCAGCGATCGGCCAGCCTACCGCGCGCAGTACGACAACCCGATCACGGGGACGGCGGCCGGGTCAGGCGCTGCGGCGGGGCAGCACCCCGCTGAGCAGGAACGCGACGCTCCGTTCCTTCTCCGTCCAGGCCCGGGTGTCGAGTTCGACGGACTGGAGCAGGGCGCACTCGACGCCGTACCCGTGTTCCGTCAGGTCCCGGCCGATGAGTTCGGCGGCGTCGCGGGTGGCGGCGTGCGTGACGATGCGCTGTGGGCGGCGGTCGGCGACGGCCGATACGACGGCCGCTCCCCCGCCGCCGACGCGGACGACGTCGGGTTCGGGGAGGTTCTCCAGCACGTGCGGGGCGGTGCCGTGCACGATCTGGAGCTGGACGCCGAGGCGGCGGGCGGCCGCGTCGGTGCGGGCGCAGGCCGCCCGGTCGCTGTCGACGGCGATCACGGCGGCGCCGGCGCGCGCGGCCTCGATGGCGAAGGCGCCGCTGCCGCAGCCGATGTCCCACACGAGGTCGCCGACACGTGGTCCGAGGCGGGCGAGTTGGGAGGCGCGCAGCAGCTGGGTCTCACCCTCGCCGAGGTCACCGCCGTACGTCCCGGCGGGCAGGGACCAGCCGCGTGGTCCGGCGGACGGGTCGCGGCCGGCGATCCAGCCGGTCTCCCCCGCCGTGTCCGGCCGGGCCGGACCGCCGAGGACGATGACGACGTTGGGGTCGCGCCAGGTGTGGTCGGCGGCCTTGTCGGAGGTGACGACGCTGACCCGCTCGTGTGCGGTGCCCAGTTCCTCGCAGATGACGAAGGAGCGGTGGACTCCTTCGAGGAGCAGGCCGAGTTCGGCGGGGCCGGCACCGGGTGAGGTGAGCACTGCCACCTTGGTGTGGGCACGGCACACGTTCACCGCGCGGCGCAGGGTGCGGCGGTGTGCGACGACCACCTGTGCGTCGTCCCAGGGCATGCCGGCGCGGGCGAAGGCGGCGGCGACCGAGGAGACGGCGGGGACGACCTCCACTTCGAGGCCGAACTCGGGGGCGCGCAGGGTGCGTACGACGCCGAAGAAGCCGGGGTCGCCGTCGGCGAGCACGACGGCCGTGCCGCGGTGGGCGGCGATGCGGCGGGCGGCCAGGGCGACGCTGCCGAGGCGGATGCGCTCGGCGCCCGCGGGTACCTCGTGGAGCGCCAGGTGGTGGGCGGCACCCGCCACGAGCGTGGCTCCACCCAGGGCGGCGCGTGCCGCGGCGGTCAGCGGCGAACCGTCCCAGCCGATCACCGTGACCCGGTCGGCCATCGTCGTCAGTCTCCAGGGGTTTTCGCAGGTCGTCTGTGTGTCGTGTGATGAGCTGCCCGCAGGCGGGCTCCGTGAGAGTACCCGGTGCAGCCGCCGGAGGGGGCGGCGTGCCGTCGCGCGCGGTGTCCGTTCCTGGTCGGTTCCGGTCGCCGACGCCAGTTCCGGTCGTCGACGTCAGTTCCGGTCGTCGACGTCAGTTCCAGTCGCCGAAGGACGTGAAGCCGCCGGGCAGCTGGTCGCCGACGCCTTCGAGGTCCTCGGGGAGCAGACTCCAGACGATCAGGTCGGTGCGTACCTCGGTCCACTCGCCGTCGTCCGTCCGCGCCCGGGCTATCCAGGCGCCGCGCAGCACTCCCTCGCTGATGCAGCCGATCTTCTGGGCCACCTGCTGGGAGGCGGTGTTGTCGGCCGGGGTGCGCAGTTCGAGGCGCTCGAACTTCTGGTCGTTGAAGAGCCACTGCGCGGTGATGAGCGCCGCCTCGGAGGCGTAGCCCTCGCCGCGTGCCCAGGGGGCGATGACGTAGGAGATCTCGCTGGAGCGGATCCGCCAGTCGGTGTTCCGGAGGTGGACGATGCCGACGAGGCGCTGGGTGAGGAACTCGGTGACGGCGAAGACGATGCCGCGGCCCTCGGCCCGTTCGGCGGGGGCCTGTTCGGTGATCCAGGAGCGTGCGTGGGCCTCGGTGTAGGGCTGCGGGACGGTGGTCCAGGCGGTGACGAGCTCGTCGTTCATCATGTCGGCGAACGACTGGATGTCCGGCTCCTCGAAGGGGCGCAGGACCAACCGCTCCGTGCTGATGGAGACGTTGGGAAAGGTGCTCGTCATGCGCGCTCCGTAACCTTCGGTGAACCTTCAGGGCCTGCTGAACTGCCCAGCATGCAGCATGAAAGCACTGATCCGCACCACGGGGCCCTCCCCCACCCGGTGCGGGAGGACCCCGTGCGGGGCGGGTGCCGGGCGTCGCCTCAGAAGGAGGCGAGCACGGAGCCGGCGTACTTGTCCTGGATGAACTTCTTCACCTCGGGCGAGGTCAGGAGCTTCGCGAGCTTCTTCACGCGCGGGTCGTTCTCCTCGCCCTTCTTCACGGCGAGGAAGTTGCCGTAGGGGTTGTTCTTCGGGGACTCCAGGACGAGGGCGTCCTTCGACGGCTTGAGGTCGGACTCGATGGCGTAGTTGCCGTTGACGACGGCGGCGTCCACGTCGTCGAGGGAGCGCGGCGTCTGGGCCGCCTCCAGCTCCTTGAACTTGAGGTTCTTGGGGTTCTTCGTGATGTCGGCAGGGGTCGCCTCGTTGCCGACGCCCGCCTTGAGGGTGATGAGCCCGTGGGCGGCGAGGAGCTTGAGGGCGCGGGCCTCGTTCACCGTGTCGTTGGGGATGGCGACGGTCGCACCGCTCTTCAGGTCGTCGGCCTTCTCGACCTTGTGGGAGTAGAGGCCGAGCGGCTCCAGGTGGACCGTGACGACGGGCACGATGTCGGTGCCGTTCTTCTTGTTGAAGTCGTCGAGGTACGGCTTGTTCTGGAAGTAGTTGGCGCCCACGGAGCCGTCCTGCGTCGCCGTGTTCGGCGTGACGTAGTCGGTGAACTCCCTGACCTGGAGGTCCAGGCCCTCCTTCTTCGCCAGGTGGTCCTTGACGTAGTTGAGGATCTCGGCGTGCGGGACGGGGCTGGCGGCGACGATCAGGGGTCCGTCGGAGCCGGAGTCGCCCGCGCCGCAGGCGCTGAGCCCGAGGGTGAGGGCTCCGGCGGCGAGGACGGCGGTGGTGATCTTGGCGGTGTTACGCACGAAAAGTGCCTTTCCTTATGACCTTGCGGGTGGTGCGACCCCGTTGTGGGTGAACGGGGAGCTCAGGAGGCGGCTTTGAGCAGCCGCAGTTTCGGGGCGGGTCCCGAGTGGGCGCCGCGGCGGTGCAGGGAGCGGGCCGCGTAGTCGCCGGCGAACTGGATGACCGAGATGACGACGGCGAGGATCGCGACGGTGATCCACATCAGCTGGGTCTCGAAGCGCTGGTAGCCGTACCGGATGGCGATGTCGCCGAGGCCGCCGGCGCCGACGGTGCCCGCCATCGCCGAGTAGCCGATGAGGGCGACGATCGTGGTGGTGGTGCTGGAGATCAGCGACGGCAGTGACTCGGGGACGAGGACCTTGCGCACGACGGTCCAGGTGTTGCCGCCCATGGCCTGCACGGCCTCGACCAGCCCGTGGTCCACTTCGCGGACGGCCGTCTCGACCAGGCGCGCGAAGAAGGGGATGGCGCCGATGGCGAGCGGCACGATGGCGGCCTCGCGGCCGATGGTGGTGCCGGTGATCCAGCGGGTGAAGGTCATCAGCGCGACCATCAGGATGATGAACGGCAGCGAGCGGGCGATGTTCACGATCTGCCCGATGACCTTGTTGGCGACGAGGTTCTGGAGCAGGCCGCCGCGGTCGGTGAGGACCAGCAGGATGCCGAGCGGCAGTCCGCCGACGACGGCGATGAGCGTGGACCAGCCGACCATGTAGAGGGTGTCCCAACACGCCTGCTCCAGCAGGGGCTGCATCTCGGACCAGGTCACTTGGCACCTTCCTTCGCCAGTGCGGACTCATGTCCCGGGACGTCGATCTGGAGGCCCTGTTCGCGCAGGAAGCCGATCGGCACGACGTTGTCCTCGTAGCGGCCGGGCAGTTCGATGCGCATCCTGCCGACCTGGAGCCCGCCGACGGTGTCGATGGCGGCGCCGAGGATCGATATGTCGATGTTGTAGGTGCGGGCGAGCTGCGAGATGACGGGCTGGGTCGCGCTCTCGCCCTGGAAGGTGACGTCGACGACGGTGCGGTCCTCGCCGGAGGCCTCGCCGTCGAGCGGGAACAGCGCGGCGGCCAGTTCGGAGCCGGGGGTGGCCAGCAGCTCGCTGACCGTGCCGGACTCGACGATGCGGCCGTTCTCCATGAGCGCGGCGGAGTCGCAGACCGACTTCACGACGTCCATCTCGTGCGTGATGAGCAGGACGGTCAGGCCGAGCTGCCGGTTGAGGTCGCGCAGCAGCGCCAGGATCGAGCGGGTGGTCTCCGGGTCGAGGGCGCTGGTGGCCTCGTCGGACAGCAGCACCTTCGGGTCGCCGGCCAGGGCGCGGGCGATGCCGACGCGCTGCTTCTGACCGCCGGAGAGCTGCGCCGGGTAGGCCTTGGCCTTGTCGGCGAGGCCGACCAGGTCGAGCAGCTCCCGTGCCTTGCGGGAGCGTTCCGCGCCGGACTTGCCGAGGATCTCCAGCGGCAGTTCGACGTTGTCCTGGACGGTCCGGGAGGACAGGAGGTTGAAGTGCTGGAAGACCATGCCGATCCGGCTGCGCGCCTGCCGCAGTTCCCTTCCGGCGCGCGGGCCGCGGCCGGCCAGGGCGGTGAGGTCCTGTCCGGCGACCGTCACGGTGCCCGAGGTGGGCCGTTCCAGGAGGTTGACGCAGCGGATGAGCGAGGACTTGCCGGCGCCGGACTGGCCGATGACGCCGTACACCTCGCCTTCGCGGACGTGCAGGTCGACGCCGTCCAGGGCGGTGACCTCGCGGCCGCGCGAACGGTAGACCTTGGTCAGGTCCGTTGTGGTGATCACGTGGGTTTCCGTCACTGTCGAGTGCGCGGGCGTGGGTGTGCCCGGGCACAGAGGCATTCGTTCAGGGACGCGACACGGTTCTCGCTGGGGCGTGGAACCGGGGAGAACATGTGCGCGGGCGGCTTGGTGTCACGCAGCGCTCGGGGCGTGCGGACATGCCGCGGTCTCGCTTCGGGGCGCGAGCTCAGGGGGTGGTGCGGGGGCCCTCTAGAAAGCGCACATTCGACACGTACAACGAGCACCGGGCGCCATGGTCGCCTCGGTCGCGGGGATGCGGTCGCTCGTCGTGGTCATGCCGTCAGTAAAACACGCGTACGGTCCTGACCGGCCGCCGCTGTCCGGATGCTGGACAGCGGTGGACAGGGGCTGGGATCCGCCGGCTTCCATCAGTCGCGCAGGGAGATCTCCACACCCTGCTCGGTGACCAGTGCGGACAGGGCCGACAGGTCCTCGACCACCAGGTCGGCACGGAGTTCGTGAGCCTGGTGGGTTGTGGTCAACGCCACGGTGGTCATGCCGGCGGCGCGGCCGGCCGTCAGGCCCGCGGGGGCGTCCTCGAAGACGACGCACCGGGTGGGGTCGACGCCGAGGGCGCGGGCGGCGAGCAGATAGGGCTCGGGGTCGGGCTTGCCGCGGGTGACGTCGTCCGCGGCGACGAGCGTCTTGGGCAGGATGCCGACGGCGTCGAGCCGGGCCTCGGCCAGCCGCCGGGTGGCGGAGGTGACGACGGCCCAGCGCTCGGCGGGCAGGGCGTCGAGGAAGGCACGGGTCCCCGGCAGCAGGTGCACCCCGCCGCCTGGCACGTCTTCCACCTCCAGGTCCTCGATCCGCGCGACGGCCTCCGGGACCACGTCGGCGGGCAGCAGGTCGGCGGCTATCTCGGCGGCCGGCCGGCCGTGCAGCTCGACCCGGGCGAACTCCTCGGCCGTGATCCCGTACTCCGTGGCCCACCGCGTCCAGCAGCGGTCCACCGAGGAGAGGGAGGAGACCAGGGTTCCGTCGTTGTCGAACAGCAGGGCGTGCGCGTGGATCTTCATGCCCTCGACCCTACGGTGCAGGCCAGGGCCGGAAGCATCGGGCCTTTTCGGCCGTAATAAGGTCGCAGCATGCTTGATGCCCTGACGCTGGTGACCGGCGTCGCCGCGCTGCTGCTCGCCGCCTGGTGCGGCTGGGCGGCCTTCCGTGACCAGCCGACCAAGGACTGGCACTTCATCGGGATGGCCGTGGTCACCCTGCTGTCGCTGGTCCAGCTGGTGGTGGGGATCGTGCTGCTGGCGCAGGGCGAGAAGCCGGAGCAGGGCACGACGATCTTCGTGGCGTATCTGCTCGGGGCGTTCGCGTGTGTCCCGGCGGCGGGCTTCATGTCGCTGGCGGAGCGCACCCGCTGGGGTTCGGTGACGGTAGCCGCCGGCGGTGTGGTGCTGGCCGTGCTGGAGGTGCGGCTCTATGACATCTGGGGAGGCTGAGGTGAGCCGGCGGCGACTGACCAGCGGGCCGGGCACGCTGCTTGTCTGGCTGTACGGCGTGATGGTCGTGGGGGCGGTGTCGCGGTCCGTGTTTCAGATCGCGACGGAGTTCGACCGGGCGCCGCTGGCGTACTCGCTGTCGGCGGTGGCCGGTGTCGTGTACGGGTTCATCACGTATTCGCTGGTGCGGGGTGGGGAGACGGGACGGAAGGCTGCGCTGGCGTGCTGTGTGGCCGAGTTGGTGGGGGTGCTGACGGTGGGGACGTGGACGTTGATCGAGCCGTCGGCGTTTCCGGATGCGACCGTGTGGTCGGACTTCGGGATGGGCTACGTCTTCATTCCCGTGCTCTTGCCGCTGTCCGCCATCTATTGGCTGCGGAAGGGTGCGCCTCGGGAGGATGCCGCCTGAGGTTCGTCAGGCGGCCGCGGGCCGTATGTGGTTGCTCGCGCAGTTCCCCGCGCCCCTGGAGGGCAAGATCAAGCTGTCGCCGCGTAGGTACCGGCCGGCTTCTCCAGGACGATCATCGGTACGCCGTCCGCGCCCTCGGACGTGCCCACCGTTTGGTAGCCCACCTTGCGGTAGAGGCGGAGGTTGCCTTCGCTGCGGTGGCCGGTGTGGAGGCGGAAGCGGGTGGCTCCGTGCTGGTCGGCGAGGGCCGCTTCGGCGGCTCGGAGCAGGCGGGCGCCGATGCCGTGACCCTGGAGGCGGGGGTGGACGCAGAGCTTGCCGATCGCGGCGGCGCCGTCCTCGGTGACCGATCCGCGGACCGAGCCGACGACCTCGTCGCCGAGCCGGGCCACGAAGACGCAGTCGCGGGCGACCTCCTCGCGGACCGAGTCGAGGGTTTGGACGAGCGGGTCGATGCGGTAGTTGCCGTACAGCGCCGCCTCCGACTGGAAGCACAGGTATTGCAGCCTGAAGATCTGCTCCGCGTCCTGCTCGGCCGCCGCAGAGATGGTCACGCTCATGCCCATGTGCGCACGCCTCCCGCTCATCTGATCACCTATCGTTCCTCACTCCTATCCCCCTCCTCAGCGGGCCGCAACCTCCGGTGCGAGCAATCTCCGCAGACATCCCAGGCATCTGGAACGTTCCGGGCCAAGACTCCCCTGTGAGATACCCAACTCCCCTGCGATTTCCCGGTATGTCAGGTCCTCGGGAGAGAGCAGGGCCTCCATGAGCCGGGGGCAGCGCCCCGGGAGGCGGCGTACGGCCGCGCGCAGAGCACGGCCGCGGGCCGCGGCGAGGGCGAGCTGCTCGGGACCCCGGTCGCCGTCGTCGACCGGTTCGACGACGTACGGCCGTTCGAGGCGGCTCGTCCGGCGGGTGCGGCGCGCTTCCGAGCGGACGGCCCGGCGGAGCCATTCCTGCGGGTCGAGCGGCGGGCCCTCGGCGTCGAGGCGCTCCAGCAGACGGAGCCAGACCGCCTGCTCCAGGTCGCCCGCATCGGTTCCGGCGGCATATGCCTCCGCGGAGGCCTCGGCGGTGAGCAGCGGGCGCAGGGCGGTGACCAGGTCGAGCGTCATATGCGGAGCGACGCGGCCGCCCGGGCCAGGGTTGCCCGGGCGGCCGAAGCCCACTCGACCGGGGGGTGTGAGCTCACATGTTGACGCTCAGTCGCCGACGTAGTCCTCGCGGGCCAGCACGCCCGTGTCGGGCTGGTCGGTGAAGACGCCGTCGATGCCGGTCGCGAAGTACGCCTTGTACGCGCCGAAGACGTCACCGTAGGCGTCCGCGTCCGTGCCCTTGCGGAAGTTCGCGGGCAGGAAGGGGTTCTCGTTGCGCATCGTCCAGGGGTGCAGGATCAGACCCACCTTGTGCGCGTCCCGGACGAGTGCCGTCGGCTGCGTGAGGTTGCCCTTGGCGTCGCGCGGGATGATCAGGTCGAGGGTCGGGCCGATGCCCTGCGCGTAGGAGGCGATCTCCCGCAGACCGGCCGGCTTGACCAGGTCGGCGACGGTGCGCGGGTCGCCCGTCTCGACGAAGTCCCAGGGGCGGCTGTCCGCCGAGGACAGCAGGACGACCAGGGGGTTGTCGACGAGCTTGTTGAGCCGCTCGATGCTGGTCGGCTCGAAGGACTGGAGGATGACCGGGGAGGTGCGCCGGTCCTTGCGGTACTTGCGCAGCAGCTTGGCGACCCGCTCCTCCAGGGGGAGGCCCTGCTTGCGGAAGTAGGTGGGGTGCTTGAGCTCGGGGTAGATCCACACCTGCTTGCCGCGCTCGCGGGTCTGCTCGTCCTGCCACCGCAGGACCTCTTCGAAGGTGGGGATCTCCCACCGGCCGTTGTAGAGGGTGTTGTGCGGGCGGTTGGCCGGGATGCGCTCGATCGCCCGTAGGGTCTTCAGTTCGGCGAGCGTGAAGTCCTCGGTGAACCAGCCGGTGGTGGAGACGCCGTCGAGGAGCTTGGTCTTCTTGCGGTCGGCGAACTCGGGGTGGTCGGCGACGTCCGTGGTGCCGCCGATCTCCGGCTCATGACGGCAGACCAGGTGCCCGTCCTTCGTCGGGACCAGGTCGCCCGCCTCGACGATGTCGGCGCCCATGTCGAGGGCCAGCTGGTACGAGCCGAAGGTGTGCTCCGGGCGGTAGCCACTGGCGCCGCGGTGGCCGACGATCGTCGGCTTGGGCAGGCTCTTCAGCCCGCCCTGCCCGCCGTACCCGCCCTGCTCTCCGCCGGGCCGGGCGCCGTCGGCTCTCGCCGTGCCGGTCATGCCGAGGACCGCTCCCCCGGCGCCGAGGACCGCGGCGCCGAGCAGGGCCCGCCGTCCGGTTCCGCTCGTTTCCTCGTTCGGCCTCTGCGTTCCCATGAGCGCCCTCCCTGCGTCGGCTCGTCCGTGCGGGGCGATCGTACGGGCGCGTACATGACGGGTGGGAGACGCCGGGCGGAACACGTGGGTGACGACGGATGTCGTAGTGGCTGGTGGGGGCTGCGAACTGACGGCTCGTCGGCGGCGCGCCGGGTTCGGCGCGTCCGGGTGATTCGGCGCGGCGGTTCCGGGAACGCGTCCGATACGCCCGGGGAGCGACGTCCGTCACATGCGGCGGCCGGGTCACGCCCCCGTCCCCGGCGCGTCACCGCAGGTAAACACGCGTCAACAGTACGTAAGGCCTCGGTTAAGTCGCCGTGCCCGATGTGCGCGATCCCCGGGGCCGCGAGTATCGTCCTCACCTGCACAGACTCATACAGAATCCCTTGACACCGGAGGGTCCGTTGTCCCGCTTCGCGCTCATCAAGGCAGTGCTCGGCCCGATCATGCGCCTGATGTTCCGCCCTCAGGTGGAAGGTGCGGAGCACATTCCCGGCGACGGTCCGGTCATCCTGGCCGGCAACCACCTGACGTTCATCGACTCGATGATCCTGCCGCTGGTCTGCGACCGTCAGGTCTTCTTCATCGGCAAGGACGAGTACGTGACCGGGAAGGGCTTCAAGGGCCGGCTGATGGCCTGGTTCTTCACCGGCGTCGGCATGATCCCCGTGGACCGTGACGGTGGCCGGGGCGGGGTGGCCGCGCTGATGACCGGGCGCCGGGTGCTGGAGGAGGGCAAGGTCTTCGGCATCTACCCGGAGGGCACGCGGTCGCCCGACGGGCGGCTGTACCGGGGGCGTACCGGGATCGCCCGGCTCACGCTGATGACGGGGGCGCCGGTGGTGCCGTTCGCGATGATCGGCACGGACAGGATCCAGCCGGGTGGCGCGGGGCTGCCGCGGCCGGGGAAGGTCACGGTCCGGTTCGGTGAGGCGATGGAGTTCTCCCGGTACGAGGGGATGGACCGGGATCGGTATGTGCTGCGGGCCGTGACCGACTCGGTGATGAGCGAGGTCATGCGGTTGTCCGGGCAGGAGTATGTGGACATGTACGCGAGCAAGGCGAAGGAAGCGGCGTAGTTCTGCGGCTGCGGGTGTGTAGGGGCTGGCCGCACCCCCGTAGGGGGCACGTTCTCCGGCGGGCCTACGCGTGGTCCGCCCCGCCGCTCTCCAGCCGCTGCCCCCGCAGCAGGAACCACGCCGCCACCGCCGCGGCGAGCAGGACCGCCGCTCCGACGCCGGCCGCGAGGGCCAGGCCGTCGACGAACGACGTGCGGGCCGCGTCCAGCATCACCCCGGAGGTGTGCGCGGGCATGCTCGCGGCCGCCTCCACGGCACCGCCCAGCGACTCGTGGGCCGCGGCCGGTGTGCCCGCCGGGCCGGTGAAGTCGCGGTAGACGCCGGTCACGATGGAGCCGAGCACGGCGATGCCGAGGGCCGCGCCGAGTTCGTACGCCGTCTCGGACACGGCGGACGCGGACCCCGCCTGCTCCTTGGGCACGCTGGAGAGAATCACGTCGGCGGTCACGGTGAACGAGAGACCGGCTCCGACACCGACCACCAGCAGCGCGGCCCCGAGCAGCGGGTAGCCGGTGGACTGGCCGATCACCGTGAGCGCGGCCAGGGCGAGGCCGATCGCCGCGAGCCCTGCGGAGACGACGGCCCGTACCGAGAAGCGCCGGGCCGCCCGCCCCGCGAGCAGACCGGCCACCACCGCGCCGATCGCGGCGGGCAGTTCCGCCAGACCCGCCTCGAACGGACGCCGGCCCTGGACGAGTTGCAGGTACTGGGAGAGGAAGAACACCAGCCCGGACAGGCCGAGGATGGTCAGCAGGTCGGCCAGCACCGCCCCGCTGAAGCCGCGATTGCGGAACAGCCGCATGTCCAGCAGCGGGGCCGGGAGCGTGAGCTGCCGGCGCACGAACCCGTAGAGGGCGGCCGCGCCCAGCAGGCCCGCGGCCAGAGTGCCCCACGCGAAGCCGTGCGCGGCGACCTCCTTGACCGCGTACACGACACCGACCATGCCGACCAGCGACAGCACGACGCTGACCAGGTCCCAGGGACCGGGGTTCGCGGTGCGCGACTCGGGCAGCAGCTTGATCCCGACGAGGACCAGGACGGCCATCACGGGCAGGTTGATCAGGAAGACCGAGCCCCACCAGAAGTGCTCCAGCAGGAACCCGCCGACGATCGGCCCGACGGCCGTACCGGCGGAGGCGGTGGCGCCCCAGATGCCCACGGCGAGACTGCGTTCGCGCGGGTCGTGGAAGAGGTTGCGGATCAGGGCGAGCGTGGCCGGCATCAAGGTCGCGCCCGCCACGCCGAGCAGCGCCCGGGCGACGATCATCATCTCGGGCGTGCCGGCGTAGGCGTTGACCACGGATATCGCGCCGAACGCCGTGGCACCGACCAGCAGGATCCGCTTGCGGCCGATCCGGTCGCCGAGGCTGCCCATGGACACGAGCAGACCGGCGATGACGAACGAGTAGACGTCACCGATCCACAGCAACTGCGTGCCCGAGGGCTTGAGGTCCTCGCTGATGTAGGGGGTCGCGAGACCGAGGACGGTCGCGTCGACGGCCACCAGCAGCACGGCGAGCACGAGGACGCCGAGCGCGAGCCAGCGGCCCGGGCGCTTCACCGCCTCCGCTGTCTCGGCCGGCTGCAGGGTGCTGGTCATGATTCCTCTCTCCGTAGTGCGCCGCCGAGCAGCAGCTCGACGATCATGTGCTGGAAGTCCTTGGGGGCGCCCTTGCCGCTCTGCACCATCCAGGCGCCGGAGGCCAGCAGGCCGTAGAGCGCCTCGGTGAGCCAGGCCGGCGTGAGGTCGATACGGAACTCGCCGCTGAGCTGGCCGCGCCGGAACAGGGCGGAGATCCGCTCGTCGATCAGCGTCCAGCCCGCGTTCTGCTCCTCGCCCTCGAACAGCTGGTTCTCGGTGTAGAGGAACCCGAGCAGTCCGGCGGCGGGCTCGATGGCTCCGACCAGCCGGCGTACGGCCTCGCTCGCCGTGCCCTCGTCGAGCCGGGCGGCGTCCAGCGCGGCCTCGCATTCGGCGATGCCCAGCGACTCCAGCGCGCGGACGAGGGCGTCCCGCCCGGCGAAGTGGCGGTGCAGCGTGGCACGGCTGATCCCGGCTGCCTTCGCGACCTCGTCCATGGTCGCGGTGGCTTTGTGGGTCAGCAGGGCCGCGGCGGCGCGCAGCACATGGTCAGGATCGACAGCCATGAGACAACCATAACCCATATGAGACACAGATGTCTCATACTGGGCATGCGTGACTCACGGCTGCCGGTTCGCGGATGGGTGCGAAGGGGTGGTGATCAGTGCCAGGGCAGCTGCCCGCGCCGCTCCCAGTACACCTGCGGTTCCTCGACCAGCGTGGCCAGCCGGGTCAGCTGGTCGTCGTCGAGGTCGACGACCGCCGCGTGCAGGTTGGAGGCGAGCTGGTTGGTGGTGGCGGCGCCGGAGAGGACGACACCGGCCCAGGGCTGCCGCAGGACCACCGCCAGGGCGATGGCGTCGCAGCCCAGCCCGGCCTCCTCGGCGATCTCCTGCAGGACGTCCGGCGCGTGCGGTCCGGCGAGGCGGCCGTTGGCCATGCCCTCCTTGACGATCACGGTCAGGCCGGCGTCATGGGCCTCGGCGAGGGCGGGGGCGGCGGAGGTCTCCAGCGCGTTGTACGTGGACTGCACGGTACGGAAGAGGGGTTCGCCGTCGACCGTGACGGCGAGGGCGGCGCGGATCGCGTCCGCCTGGGCGGGACCGCTGGTGGAGAAGCCGATGGTGAGGCCCTGGGCGGCGGCTTCCGCGAGCTTCGCGTGCAGTTCCTTGTCGGTGAGGGCCGGGCTGTCCGGGGTCACCGAGTGGATCTGGTAGAGGTCGAGCCGGTCGCCGAGCAGGGCGTCGCTCTCGGCGCGCTGCCGTTCGTAGGTGGCGAGGGTGTGGTCCTTGACCTCGTGCGTCTCGGCGTCGGTGGACCAGTCGGCGGTGTAGGTGTAGCCCCATTTGCTGCCGACGACGATGTCGTCGTGGCCCGGGTGGGCCTTCAGCCAGTCGGCGAGGAACTCCTCAGAGCGGCCGTAGGAGCGGGCGGCGTCGAAGTAGCGGACGCCCTGGGCGTAGGCGGCGTCCAGGAGTTGGTGAGTACGCTCGCGCAGAGCGTCAACCGTGCGCTCGGCCGGCAGGTCCTGATCACGACCCAGATTGATGTAGCCGGGGCGTCCGACGGCGGCGAGGCCTAGGCCGATGTGGCAGGTGGGGGTTGTCGCTGTGGCCAGGCGGGCGAAGGGCATCCGGGGGCTCCGTTCGGTCGGCTGCGGCTTTCGACCAACGTAACCCCCGGGATGACCTTCGCCTCAGAGCTCGGGGCTCGCTGTGTTTCGGCGCGTGCGGGTGGCCTGTGGCTTGTCGCGCAGTTCCCCGCGTCCCCGCAGCGTGCTGCCCTCAGCTCTTCTTCTTGGCCAGAGCCCATTCGTGCTGGGCCGCCACGTCCGCCTTCACCTCTGCCAGTTGAACGGCCACCGCGCTCGGGGCCGTGCCGCCCCTGCCGTTGCGGGAGGCCAGGGCTCCGGGGACGTTGAGGACCGAGCGGACCTCCGGGGTGAGGTGGGACGAGATCTTCGCGAACTGCTCGTCCGTCAGCTCGTCCAGTTCCTTGCCCTCGGCCTCGGCGACCTTCACGCACTCGCCGGCGACCTCGTGGGCGACGCGGAACGGGACGCCCTGCTTGACCAGCCACTCGGCGATGTCAGTGGCGAGGGAGAAGCCGGCGGGGGCCAGTTCCTCCATGCGCTCCCGGTGGACGGTGAGCGTGGCCATCATGCCGGTGAAGGCCGGCAGCAGGATCTCCAGCTGGTCGATGGAGTCGAAGACCGGCTCCTTGTCCTCCTGGAGGTCGCGGTTGTACGCGAGCGGGAGGGCCTTGAGCGTGGCCATCAGGCCCGTCAGGTTGCCGATGAGGCGGCCGGACTTGCCGCGGGCCAGCTCGGCGATGTCGGGGTTCTTCTTCTGCGGCATGATCGACGAGCCCGTCGAGAACGCGTCGTGCAGGGTCACGAAGGAGAACTCCTTCGTGTTCCAGAGGATGACCTCCTCGGCGATCCGGGAGAGGTTGACGCCGATCATCGCCGTGATGAAGGCGAACTCGGCGACGAAGTCACGGGACGCCGTTCCGTCGATGGAGTTGCCCGAGCTGCCGTGCTCGAAGCCGAGGTCCTTCGCGACCGCCTCCGGGTCCAGGCCGAGGGAGGAGCCCGCCAGGGCACCCGAGCCGTACGGCGACACGGCCGTCCGCTCGTCCCACTGGCGCAGCCGTTCCGCGTCCCGGGACAGCGACTGGACGTGGGCGAGGACGTGGTGCGCGAAGAGGACCGGCTGGGCGTGCTGGAGGTGCGTGCGGCCGGGCATCGCCACGTCCGGGTGGGCCTCGGCCAGTCCGATCAGCGCGTCCTGGAGCTCGGCGATCAGGCCGCCGATCACCCGGGCGTGGTCGCGCAGGTACATGCGGAACAGGGTCGCGACCTGGTCGTTGCGGGAGCGGCCCGCACGCAGCTTGCCGCCGAGGTCGGGGCCGAGCCGCTCCAGCAGGCCGCGCTCCAGGGCGGTGTGCACGTCCTCGTCGGCGATGGTGCCCACGAAGGAGCCGTCGGCGACGTCCGACTCCAGCTGGTCGAGCCCGGCGATCATCCGGGTCAGCTCGTCCTCGGTGAGCAGGCCCGCCTTGTGCAGCACACGCGCGTGCGCGCGCGAACCGGCGATGTCGTACGGCGCGAGCCGCCAGTCGAAGTGGACGGACGCGGACAGCTTGGCCAGGGCCTCGGCGGGACCGTCGGCGAAACGGCCGCCCCAGAGCCGTACGTCACCGCTGTTGCTGCTCACTTGCGTTGCTCCTAGAGAGGTTCGGATGTGACGCGGACCTTTATATGCCTACGCCGGGTTCCCGTCGTGCTGCTTCCGCAGCTGACGCTGTGCCGCGATCTTCGAGGACAGGCTGTAGATGTCGATGAAGCCCTTGGCGGCGGACTGGTCGAAGGTGTCGCCCGTGTCGTAGGTGGCGAGGTTGAAGTCGTACAGCGACTGCTCGGAGCGCCGGCCGGTGACGACCGCGCGGCCGCCGTGCAGGGTCATCCGGATGTCGCCGGTGACGTACTGGTTCGCCTCGTTGACGAAGCCGTCGAGGGCGTGCTTGAGCGGGGAGAACCACAGGCCGTCGTAGACCAGCTCGCTCCAGCGCTGCTCGACGCCCCGCTTGTAGCGGGCGAGTTCGCGCTCGACGGTGACGTTCTCCAGCTCCTGGTGGGCGGTGATCAGCGCCATCGCGCCCGGAGCCTCGTAGACCTCACGCGACTTGATGCCGACGAGCCGGTCCTCGACCATGTCGATCCGGCCGATGCCCTGGGCTCCGGCGCGCTCGTTGAGCTGCTGGACGGCCTGGAGGACGGTGACGGGCTCGCCGTCGAGGGCGACCGGCACGCCCTCCTCGAAGGTGATGACCACCTCGTCGGCCTCGCGCGCGACGGCCGGGTTCTGGGTGTACTCGTAGATGTCCTCGATCGGCCCGTTCCAGATGTCCTCGAGGAATCCGGTCTCGATGGCGCGGCCGAAGACGTTCTGGTCGATGGAGTACGGCGACTTCTTGGTGGTCGCGATCGGCAGGCCCTTGGCCTCGCAGAAGGCGATGGCCTTGTCGCGGGTCATGGCGTAGTCGCGGACCGGGGCGATGCACTTCAGGTCGGGGGCGAGGGCGGCGATGCCGGCCTCGAAGCGGACCTGGTCGTTGCCCTTGCCCGTGCAGCCGTGGGCGACGGTCGTGGCGCCGTGCTTCCGGGCGGCTGCGACGAGGTGCTTGACGATCGCCGGCCGGGACAGGGCGGAGACCAGCGGGTAGCGGTCCATGTAGAGGGCGTTGGCCTTGATCGCCGGGAGGCAGTACTCCTCGGCGAACTCGTCCTTGGCGTCGGCCACTTCGGCCTCCACGGCGCCGCATGCGAGGGCGCGCTTGCGGATGACGTCCAGATCCTCGCCGCCCTGGCCGACGTCCACCGCGACCGCGATGACCTCGGCGCCCGTCTCCTCGGCGATCCAGCCGATGGCGACGGAGGTGTCAAGACCGCCGGAATAGGCGAGTACGACGCGCTCGGTCACGGGTTCTTCTCCTCATACTGCTGACACTGACCTGCATGATTATGCAGACCTCTGCATGATTCGTCAATGCATCTCGGATCGAGGGCCCGATTCCGGCCATGCCGAGACGACTTTGCAGCTCCTTTGAACGCGGGAAACCGCTTACGCGTACCTCTCGCCGAACGCAGGCGCCGCGTTTCGACACCGACGATCCCCCGACCCCTAGTGAGGCATCCGCATGTCCAGGGCTCTTCCGAAGTACAACAAGCGTCGCGTCGGCTTCATCGGCGGCGCCGCCGCGGTGGCACTGTCCGGCACGGTGATCGCCGGCTTCGCCCTCGCCGGGGAGACGCCCGGGAGCGGCGGGACGAACGCCCGGACGCTGGCGGGTCCCGGCACCATCACGTGCCCGGACGTCACCGGCCAGCTGCCGGCCGTCCCCGCCTCGGCGCAGGCGGAGGTCGACCGCAACCTCGCCCAGCTCGACACCCAGATCCAGGAGGCCAACAAGCGCCTCGTCGACACCGTCGGCCAGGGCGGGCCCAACTTCGTCCAGAACGCCATCCTCGGCCCGTTGGAGGACAAGCGCGTCGCCGCCCTGAACCGCATCGAGACCGCGATCGGGCGTGCCGCCGAGAAGCCGGAGGGGCTGGAGGCCTTCGCCGCCTGCCAGCTCAACGCCGACGGCGGCGCCGGAGCGGGCGAGGCCGCGGGCGGAGAGGCGGGCGCCGGCGAGGAGGCCG
Organism: Streptomyces chartreusis NRRL 3882; assembly: GCF_900236475.1. Lineage (GTDB taxonomy): Bacteria > Actinomycetota > Actinomycetes > Streptomycetales > Streptomycetaceae > Streptomyces > Streptomyces chartreusis_D. The sequence continues at coordinate 7,317,968 of NZ_LT963352.1, read as the reverse complement.
GTGCGGGCGCTGAAGCCGGTGCGGGCGCCGGCGCCGAGGCCGGTGCGGGTGCCGAGGCCGGTGCGGGTGCCGAGGCCGGTGCGGGCGCCGAGGCCGGTGCGGGCGCCGAGGCCGGTGCGGGTGCGGGTGCGGGCGAGGCGGGGAACGCCGGTGCCGGCACGATCAGCTGCCCGGACGTCGCCTCCCAGCTGCCCGCGATCCCGGCCTCCGCCCAGGCCGAGGTCGACCGCAACCTGGCGCTGCTGGACACGCAGGTCGCGGAGGCCAACAAGCGCCTCGTCGACACCGTCGGCCAGGGCGGACCCAACTTCGTCCAGAACGCCATCCTCGGCCCGCTGGAGGACAAGCGGATCTCCACCGTCAACCGCATCGCCACGGCCATCGGCCGCACGGCCGAGAAGCCGGCCGGTCTGGACTCCCTGGCTGCCTGCACGCTCACCAAGTGAGGTGACAGGCGCTGTGGCCGCCCCGTGTGAGCGCCGGCCGGGGCGGCCACGGGTCCCGCAATTCCTTAGACAGTCAAAAGACTGCGCCATAATCGATGGCATGGGAAAAACTCATGAGCGCATAGAAGGCCGGCTCCGCTCGTTCATCGAGGCGCAGCCGGTCTTCTTCACCGCCACCGCTCCCCTGTCCGCCGACGGCACGGTCAACCTCTCCCCCAAAGGCCTCAAGGGCTCGTTCGCGGTGCTCGACGACCACACCGTGGCCTACCTCGACTTCGCCGGCTCCAACGCCGAGACCATCGCCCACCTGCGGGAGAACGGGCGGATCACCCTGATGTGGTGCGCCTTCCAGGGCCCGCCGAACATCGTCCGGGTGCACGGCCGCGGGGAGCCGGTCTTCCGCGACGACCCCCGTTTCGGGGAGCTGCTCGGCCACTTCCCGGACATCGACCCGGCACAGCACGGGCTGCGCGCGATCATCGTCGTCACGGCCGAACTCGTCCGCGACACCTGCGGCTACGCCGTGCCCTTCATGGCGTACGAGGCGGACCGCGACCTGCACGGCAGGCGTTTCGCCCGCGAGGACGACGCCTCGCTCAGCGAGTACTTCACCAAGAAGGAGCACATCGCGACCAGCCTGGACGGACTACCCGGGCTGCCGTTGCCGCTGCCGCCCTCTACGGTCTGAGGCATGCGCCCCGGTGCCGTAGCCCTCGCCGTCTCCGGCCTCGTCGTGCTCGGCGCCGGGCCGCCCGCGCCCTCGCCCCCGCTGCCGGCCCGGATGACGGACACCGGCGGCGGCACCCAGCTGATCACCGCGGTGGCCCCGAGGGCGGCCTCGACGAGGGGCACGGTCACCTGGTGGGACCTCAGGGACGGGCGGTGGGTGCGGGCGGGTTCCGCGCCCGCACGTTTCGGAGCGAACGGGCTGGCAGAAGGCGCGTCCCGCAAGCAGGGCACGAACACGACACCCACGGGTCTGTACGGGCTGCCGTACGCCTTCGGCATCAGGGCGGCACCGCGCGGGACGGCGTACCCGTACCGCCGGGTGCACCGGGACTCCTGGTGGTGCCAGGACAACGACTCCCGCTCCTACAACCGCTGGACCGAGCCCCGGGCGGCCGACTGCCGGGCCGCGGAGTCCGAGCACCTGATCAGCTACGGCGAGCGGTACGCGCACGCGCTCGTCATCGGCTTCAACTACGCGCGTCCCGTGCGGGGACGCGGCGCGGGCATCTTCCTGCATGTCGTCGGGCGGGGAGCGACGGCCGGCTGTGTGTCCGTGCCGAAGGACGCGATGCGGACGATCCTCACCTGGGCCGACCCGGCGAAGCGCCCCCACATCGCCGTCGGGACGGCGACCGGGGCCACCGCCGTCACCCGCTACTAGGGCACGGGCGCGCCTGAGTGTTACCACCGGTCACTTCCGTGCGCACAGCCGCGCACACGACTCGGTGCACGGCTGAACACTCCCGTGTCCCGGCACGTATCTGTGGGCCAAGGGTCAAGTCCCCACGGAGGAACCGTGACCACCACGCTCGCAGGCGGCCGTGCCGCCCGCCGCCAGACGATGCGCCGCATCCGCCCGCGCCGCTCCCCGGCCGTACCGCTGCTGATCGCCCTGTGGGCGGGTGCGGCGGCCGTGCTGTGGCTGTGGTGGGACAACACACCGTCCCTCGCGGACACCACGAGCAAGATCCTGGCCGCGGGCCGGATCACCGGTCTGCTCGCCGGCTACCTCATGGCGCTGGTGGTGCTCCAGATGGCCCGGGTGCCCGCGCTGGAGCGGCGGGTGGGCACCGACCGGGTCGCCCGCTGGCACGCCATGACCGGCCGGTACACGCTCTGCCTGGTCCTGGCACACGTCTTCCTCACCATGTGGGGCTACGCCCTCCAGGCGGGCAAGGGGCTCGGCGCCATCGTCCAGCAGACGACCGACTCCATCAACCAGCTGCCGGACATGGGCAAGGCCGCCATCGGCACGGGTCTGCTGTTCGTCATCGGGATCCTCTCGATCGGCGGCGTCCGCCGTCTGATCGGGTACGACACCTGGTACCACGTGCACCTGCTCACCTACGCGTCGGTGTACCTGACGTTCTGGCACCAGATCACGACCGGCAACGAGTTCGCCGTCGAACCCGCCGCGAAGACCTTCTGGTACGGGCTGTACGGCGCGGTGACGGCGCTCGTCCTCTGGTACCGGATCCTCACCCCGATCCGGCTGAACCTGCGGCACCGCATGCGCGTCGAGGCGGTCATCGAGGAGACCCCGGGGATCGTGTCCGTGCTGATCGGCGGGCGCAAGCTGCACCGGATGGGCGCGGAGGCGGGCCAGTTCTTCCGCTGGCGGTTCAAGGCGCCCGGAATGCGCTTCAGTTCGCACCCGTACTCGCTGTCGGCGGCCCCCCGCCCGGACATGCTGCGGATCACCGTCAAGGCGATCGGCGACCACACCTCCCGGCTGCGCGAGCTGAAGCCCGGCACCAAGGTGTGGGCGGAGGGCCCGTACGGCGCGATGACCGCGCAGCGCCGCAGCCGCGGCAAGGTGCTGCTGGTCGCGGGCGGTGTCGGCATCACCCCGATGCGGGCCCTGTTCGAGACGCTGCCGGGCGCGGCCGGGGACATCACGCTGCTCTACCGGGCCAACAGCACGCAGGACCTGGCCCTGTGGGGCGAGCTCGCCAAGATCGCCGACGAGCGGGGCGCCCGGCTGATGTACGCGGTCAACAGCCCGGACGGGGAACGCCCCGACATCTCGGCGGAGTCCCTCCAGCGCAAGATCCCGGACATCGACCGCCACGACGTCTTCATGTGCGGGCCGCCCGGCTTCGCGCAATCGGTGTACGAGGCACTGCGCGGCGCGGGGGTCCCCGCCCGCCGAATCCATCACGAGTCGTTCGAGATGTGAGCGACGGGACATCAACGGCCCTTCAGGAGCTTGAGAAACGATGAGGAAGTCTCACCCCGTCCGGCGTGCCGTGCTCGCCGGCGCAGCCACCGTCTCCGGGATCGTGCTGCTGCTGTCACTGAAGCCGGCCTCCGACCCGGGCTCCGCCCAGGCCGCGGGCGGTCAGCTCCCGCCCGCGGCCGCCGGGCAGGCCCCGCAGGGCGGCGTGAACGGCGCGGTCACCGGTGACGCGGCGCAGACGCAGTACGGCGCGGTGCAGGTCCGCCTGACCATGAGCGGCGGCAAGATCACTCAGGCCGAAGCCGTCCAGGCCCCCAAGGGCGGCCGCAGCGACCAGATCACCGCCAGCTCCGTGCCCCGCCTCAACCAGGCGGTGGTGGCCGCCCAGAGCGCGGACATCGACGCCGTGTCCGGGGCGACGTACACCAGCGCCGGCTACAAGAAGTCCCTCCAGTCGGCTCTGGACAAGGCCAAGGCCTCGGCCGGCGGCGCGCAGGGCTCGGGCGACGCCCAGACGCTGACCGGCGACGTGGCGCAGACGCAGTACGGCCCGGTCCAGGTCCGCGTCACCGTCGCCGGCGGGAAGATCACCAAGGCCGAAGCCGTCCAGGCCCCCAAGGGCGGCCGCAGCGACCAGATCACCTCCGCCTCCGTCCCCCGCCTCAACCAAGCGGCCGTCGCGGCGGGGAGCGCGGACATCGACGCGGTCTCGGGCGCCACCTACACCAGCGCCGGCTACAAGAAGTCCCTCCAGTCCGCCCTGGACAAGGCCCCGGCAGGGGGCGGCTCCTCCCAGAGTTCCGGTTCGGGCAGCGCCCAGGCCAAGACCGTCACGGGCAGTGTCGCGCAGACGCAGTACGGCCCGGTCCAGGTCCGCGTCACCGTCGCCGGCGGGAAGATCACCAAGGCCGAAGCCGTCCAGGCCCCCAAGGGCGGCCGCAGCGACCAGATCACCTCCGCCTCCGTCCCCCGCCTCAACCAGGCAGCGGTCGCGGCCGGAAACGCACAGATCGACGCCGTCTCCGGCGCCACCTACACCAGCGCCGGCTACAAGCAGTCCCTCCAGTCGGCGCTGGACCAGGCCGGTGGCTGACACGGTGGCCGACTCCGCACAGGCTCCCGCCGCGGTACGTCATGCGGAGGAGACGATGGGGACCGTCTTCTCCCTCGACGTCCGCGGCGGGGAACCGGCCGCCGTGCGCGCGGCCGTGGACGATGTCGTGGCCGGACTGCACCGGGTCGACGAGGTGTTCAGCACGTACCGCGAGGACAGTCAGGTCTCCCGGCTGCAGCGCGGGGAGCTGACCGTCGAGGAGTGTGATCCCGAGGTCGCCGAGGTGCTCGCACTGGCCGCCGAGGCGGAGCGGCTGAGCAACGGCTGGTTCAGCACGTCGTACGGGGGCCGGCTCGATCCGACCGGCATCGTGAAGGGCTGGGCGGTCGAGCGGGCGGCGCGGCAGTTGGCCGCCGTGCCCGGGGTGAGCGGGGTGAGCGTCAACGGCGGCGGTGACGTGCAGTCGCTCGGGGTCCCGGGGTCGCAGCGGCCGTGGCGGGTCGGGGTTTCGGATCCCCTGCGGCCGGGGGGTCTCGCGGCGGTGATCTCAGCGGCGGGGCTGGACGAACTGGCCGTGGCGACGTCCGGAACCGCCGAGCGGGGCGCGCATATCGTCGACCCGCGCACGGGGCGTTCGGCCGTGACCGACCTGGTCGCCGTCACGGTGGTGGGGCCTCGGCTGACGTGGGCGGACTGCTGGGCCACGGCGGCGTTCGCGATGGGGTCGCGGGAGGGGCTGGCCTGGCTGGAGTCGCTGCCGGATGTGGAGGCCCTGCTCATCACGGCTGGTGATGAGGTGCGTTGCACCGGAGGGTTGGCAGCGAGGCTGGGGTGAGTGGGGGGCTGAGGCGGGGTCGGGTCGCGCACCCGCGCCGGCGGGGTGCCGCTCTCTTTGGGACGGGTGCCGCCCTCAGCGGCACGATTGCCCGCAGCTGGGTGACTCAGGGGCGCGGGGAACTGCGTGACCGGCCACAGCCCACCCGCACACGACCACCACCGGCAACCCCCACTGCGTGCTCAGTGCCCGTTCTGCGCCAGCCTCAGCAAATGGTCGGCCAGCGCCTGCCCCCCGTCAGGGTTCCGGCTGATCAGCAGCAACGTGTCGTCACCGGCGATCGTCCCCAGGATGTCGTGCAGTTCGGCCTGATCGATCGCCGACGCCAGGAACTGCGCGGCCCCCGGAGGAGTCCGCAGGACCACGAGGTTCGCCGAAGCCTCCGCGGAGATCAGCAGCTCCTGCGACAACCGCCGCATCCGCTCCTCCTTCGCCGACCCGCCCAGCGGCGCGCGCGGCGTGCGGAAACCGCCCTCGCTCGGCACCGCGTAGATCAGGTCTCCGTCGGTGTTGCGGATCTTCACCGCGTTCAGCTCGTCCAGGTCCCGGGAGAGCGTCGCCTGCGTGACACTCAGCCCGTCGTCGGCGAGCAGCTTCGCCAGCTGGCTCTGCGACCGCACGGGCTGCCGGTTGAGGATGTCCACGATCCGGCGGTGGCGTGCAGTGCGGGTCTGCGGCACGGCGGGCCCGTTCGCCCCCGGCTGCTCGTGGTCCTGCGCCTGGCTCATCGTCGTCTCATTCCCCGGATCGTCCGTCCCCGTCGGCTGCGTCGAGGACACCGGGCAGCGCCCGGAGGAAGGCGTCCACCTCCGCGTCGTCGATGTTCAGCGGCGGCATGAGCCGTACGACATCGGGGGCGGGCGCGTTCACCAGGAGGCCGGCGTCCTGAGCCGCCTGCTGCACCTGGGGCGCGAGCGGCTCGGTGAGCACGATACCCAGGAGGAGACCCGCGCCCCGGACGAAACCGATCAACTCGTGGCCCAGGCCCTCGATCCCGTCCCGCAGCTTCTCGCTCTGCCGCTTGACGTTCTCCAGCAGTCCCTCGTTCTCGACGGTGTCGAGGACGGCGAGCCCGGCGGCGCAGGCGACGGGGTTGCCGCCGAAGGTGGTGCCGTGGTGGCCGGGCTGGAGCAGCTCGGCGGCGCGCCCGAAGGCGACGGTCGCGCCGAGCGGCAGTCCGCCGCCGAGGCCCTTGGCGAGGGTGACGACATCGGGCAGCACGCCCTCGTGGGCCTGGTACTCGAACCAGTGCCCGGTCCGGCCGACGCCGGTCTGCACCTCGTCCAGGACGAGCAGCGCGCCGGTGGCGGCGGTGATGGCCCGGGCGGCCTTGAGGTAGCCGGCGGGCGGGACCACGACCCCGTTCTCGCCCTGGACCGGCTCGATGATCACCAGGGCCGTCTCCTCCGTCACCGCGGCGGCCAGCGCCTGCGCGTCGCCGTACGGGACGTGCGTGACGTCGCCGGGCAGCGGCAGGAAGGGTTCCTGCTTGCCGGGCTGGCCGGTGAGCGCGAGGGCGCCCATGGTGCGGCCGTGGAAGCCGCCCTGGGTCGCGACCATGTGGGTCCGTCCGGTGAGCCGGCCGATCTTGAAGGCGCCCTCGTTGGCCTCGGCGCCGGAGTTGCAGAAGTAGACCTTGCCGTCGCGGCCGAAGAGCTGGAGCAGCCGTTCGGCGAGCGCGACCGGGGGCTCGGCGACGAACAGGTTGGAGACGTGGCCGAGGGAGGCGATCTGCCGGCTCACGGCCTCGACGACGGCCGGGTGGGCGTGGCCGAGCGCGTTGACGGCGATGCCGCCGACGAAGTCCAGGTACTGCTTGCCGTCGGCGTCCCACAGCTTGGTGCCCGCACCGCGGACGAGCGGGAGCCTCGGGGTGCCGTAGTTGTTCATGAGCGCGCCCTGCCACCGCGCGGTCAGTTCCTGATTTCCCACGACGTTGTTCACGACTCCCCCTGTTCGCCCGGTCCCTCGGGCTTCTCGTCGGGCACGACCATCGTGCCGATCCCCTCATCGGTGAAGATCTCCAGCAGGATCGAGTGCTGGACCCGGCCGTCGATCACGCGGGCGGTGGTGACGCCGCCCCGTACGGCGTGCAGGCAGCCCTCCATCTTCGGCACCATGCCGGACGACAGGTCCGGCAGCAGGCGCTCCAGTTCGGAGGCGGTGAGGCGGCTGATCACCTCGTCGCTGTTCGGCCAGTCCTCGTACAGTCCCTCGACGTCCGTGAGGACCATGAGGGTTTCGGCGCCCAGAGCAGCAGCGAGTGCCGCAGCCGCCGTATCAGCATTGACGTTGTAGACATGTCCGTCGTCCTGGGAGCGGGCGATCGAGGAGACGACCGGGATGCGGCCGTCGGCGAGGAGCGCCTCGATCGCGCCCGTGTCGATCGCGGTGATCTCGCCGACCCGCCCGATGTCGACCAGTTCGCCGTCGATCTCGGGCTGGTGCTTGGTGGCGGTGATGGTGTGCGCGTCCTCGCCCGTCAGGCCGACGGCGAGCGGGCCGTGCTGGTTGAGCAGCCCGACCAGTTCGCGCTGCACCTGACCGGCCAGCACCATCCGTACGACGTCCATGGCGTCCTCGGTGGTGACCCTGAGGCCCGCCTTGAACTCGCTGACGATGCCGTGCTGGTCGAGGGCGGCGCTGATCTGCGGGCCGCCGCCGTGCACGACGACCGGCTTGAGGCCGGCGTGGTGCAGGAAGACGACGTCCTGGGCGAAGGCGGCCTTCAGCTCCTCGTCGATCATGGCGTTGCCGCCGAACTTGATGACGACCGTCTTGCCGTTGTGCCGGACCAGCCAGGGCAGCGCCTCGATGAGGATCTGGGCCTTGGGGAGGGCGGTGTGTTTCCGCGTAGTGCTCATGACGAGTAGGCGCTGTTCTCGTGGACGTAGTCGGCGGTGAGGTCGTTGGTCCAGATGGTGGCGGTCTCGGACCCGGCGGCGAGGTCGGCGACGATGTGGACCTCTCGGTAGCGCATGTCGACCTTCTCGCGGTCCTCGCCGACGCCGCCGTTCTTGCACACCCAGACGCCGTTGATGGCGACGTTCAGCCGGTCGGGCTCGAAGGCGGCCTTGGTGGTGCCGATCGCGGACAGCACGCGGCCCCAGTTGGGGTCCTCGCCGTGGATGGCGCACTTGAGGAGGTTGTTGCGGGCGATGGAGCGGCCCACCTCGACGGCGTCGTCCTCGGTCGCGGCGTTGACCACCTCGACCTTGATGTCCTTGCTGGCGCCCTCGGCGTCCCGGATGAGCTGCTGACCGAGGTCGTCGCAGACCTGCCGTACGGCCTCGGCGAACTCCGCGTACTCCGGGGTGACCCCCGCCGCGCCGGAGGCGAGCAGCAGCACGGTGTCGTTGGTGGACATGCAGCCGTCGGAGTCGACCCGGTCGAAGGTCGTACGGGTGGCCGCCCGCAGGGCCTTGTCGAGTACGTCGTCGTCCAGGTCGGCGTCGGTGGTGAGGACGACGAGCATGGTGGCGAGGCCGGGGGCGAGCATGCCCGCGCCCTTGGCCATGCCGCCGACGGTCCAGCCGTCCTTGGTGACGACGGACGTCTTGTGGACCGTGTCGGTGGTCTTGATGGCGATGGCGGCCTTCTCACCGCCGTGCTCGGAGAGCTGGGCGGCGGCCGTCTCGACGCCGGGCAGCAGCTTGTCCATCGGCAGGAGCACGCCGATCAGGCCGGTCGAGCAGACGGCGACCTCGATGGCGCCCCGCCCGAGGACCTCGGCTACCTTCTCGGCCGTCGCGTGCGTGTCCTGGAAGCCCTTCGGGCCCGTGCAGGCGTTGGCGCCGCCGGAGTTGAGGACGACGGCGGACACCTGGCCGCTCTTCAGTACCTGCTCGGACCACAGCACCGGTGCGGCCTTCACGCGGTTGGAGGTGAAGACGCCGGCGGCGGCGCGGCGGGGCCCGGTGTTGACCACGAGGGCCAGGTCGGGGTTGCCGTTCTCCTTGATCCCGGCGGCGATGCCCGCCGCCGTGAATCCCTTCGCTGCCGTCACACTCACGGCGCAACTCCGATCGTCGTCAGTCCGGTGGTCTCGTCGAGCCCCAGGGCGATGTTCATGCTCTGGACGGCACCGCCGGCGGTGCCCTTGGTGAGGTTGTCGATGGCGCTGATCACGATGATCCGTCCGGCGGCCGCGTCGTACGCGACCTGCGCCTGAACGGCGTTCGAACCGTAGACGGACGCCGTGGCGGGCCACTGGCCCTCGGGCAGCAGGTGCACGAAGGGCTCGTCGGCGAAGGCCTTCTCGTAGGCGGCGCGCAGGGACTCGGCGGTGACCCCGTCCTTCGCCTTCGCGCTGCACGTGGCGAGGATGCCGCGGGGCATCGGCGCGAGGGTCGGTGTGAAGGAGACGGAGACCGGCTCGCCGGCGGCCGCGCTGAGGTTCTGGGTGATCTCGGGGGTGTGCCGGTGCCCGCCGCCGACGCCGTACGGGGACATCGAGCCCATGACCTCGCTGCCCAGCAGGTGCGGCTTGGGCGCCTTGCCCGCGCCGGAGGTGCCGGACGCGGCGACGATCACGGCCTCGGGCTCGGCGAGCCCGGCGGCGTACGCCGGGAAGAGCGCCAGCGACACTGCCGTGGGGTAGCAGCCGGGCACCGCGACGCGCTTGGACCCCTCCAGCGCGGCGCGTGCACCCGGCAGTTCGGGAAGGCCGTAGGGCCAGGTTCCGGCGTGCTTCGAGCCGTAGAACCGCTCCCAGGCGGCGGCGTCCGTGAGCCGGAAGTCGGCGCCCATGTCGATCACCAGCACGTCCGGCCCGAGCCGCTCGGCGACGGCGGCGGACTGCCCGTGCGGCAGCGCGAGGAAGACGACGTCGTGGCCGTCGAGCACCTCGGGGGTGGTCTCCTGGAGCACTCGCCCGGCCAGGGGCAGCAGGTGCGGCTGGAGCGCACCGAGCTTCTGCCCCGCGTTGGAGTTGCCGGTCAGGGCGCCGATCTCGACCTCGGGGTGCGCCAGGAGCAGACGCAGCAGTTCCCCGCCCGCGTATCCACTCGCTCCGGCCACTGCCGCACGTACCGCCATGGAACCTCCTCCTAGAGGGCATGACTATACGTTTCTCTGCAGGTTTATGCAATCGCGTCCATGCGATCGCGAGGGTGCAGGGGCGATGCCTACGGCGTCCCCGGGAGCCGGACCGTGACGAGGAGGCCGCCGGCGGGGCGGGGGACGAGGTCGAGGGTGCCGTCGTGGGCGCGCACGACGCTGTCCACGATGGCCAGGCCGAGGCCGACCCCTGCGTGCTCGTCGGTGCGGGCGCGTTCCGTTCCGCGCTGGAAGGGCTCGGTGAGGGTCGGTACCAGGTCCGGCGGGATCCGACGGCCCGTGTTCTCGACCCGCAGCACGCTCGTGTCACCGTGCGCCTCGGTGTGGACCGTCACGGTGCCGCCGGCGGGGAGGTTGTGGACGAGGGCGTTCTGGACGAGGTTCGTCACCATCCGCAGCAGGAGTTCCGAGGAGCCGCTCGCCCGGGCCGCCCCGCCGGTGACGTCGAGGGTGATCTCCCGCTCTTCGGCGAGGGGGAGCAGGGTTTCGGCTGCCTCTTCGGCGATGAGGGAGAGGTCGACGCTCTCGCGGGTGAAGTTCCCTCGGTCGCTGCGGCTGAGCAGCAGAAGGGCCTCGGTGAGGCCGATCGCGCGCGTGTTGACCGCGTGCAGGCGTTCGATGAGTTCGCCCCGGTCCCGCGTGGGGTCCTTGCGGGCGACGTCGAGCAGCGTCCGGGAGATGGCCAGCGGGGTGCGCAGTTCGTGGGAGGCGTTCGCGGCGAACCGCTGTTGCTCGGCGACGTGCGACTCGAGTTGTCCGAGCATGGCGTCGAAGGTGTCGGCGAGTTCGCGGAATTCGTCCTGGCGGCCCTCCAAGCGGACGCGGTGGGACAGCGATCCGTTCCCGGCCCTCCGTGCCGCGGCCGTGATCCGTGTGAGCGGTGCGAGCATCCGGCCGGCCAGGACCCATCCCCCGACGAGGCCGAACACGAGCAGGAAGACCATCGCCACGGCCGCGGCGGGGGCGAAGGTGCGCACCAGGAGGTAGCGGTTGGGCGAGGTCCAGAGCAGTCCCTGGGAGTTGTCGGGTACGTAGCGCAGCAGGTACATCCACACCACGGCCAGCAGCAGAGCGCCGGCGACGGCGAGGAATCCGGCGTAGCTGAGGGTGAGTTTCAGCCGGGCGCTGGGCCCGGGGCGTCTACGCATGCGTCCTGCCGGTGTCGGCGGCGTCCGTGCCGGGGTCGATCCGGTAGCCGACGCCGGGCACCGTGGCGATGATCCAGGGTTCGCCGAGCCGTTTGCGCAGCGCGGAGACGGTGATGCGCACGGCGTTGGTGAGGGGGTCGGCGTTCTCGTCCCAGGCCCGTTCCAGCAGCTCCTCGGCGCTGACGACCCCGCCCTCGGCGGCGACGAGGACGTCCAGCACGGCGAACTGCTTGCGCGTGAGCGGGACGTAGCGTCCGTCGCGGAAGACCTCCCGGCGGAAGGGGTCCAGCCGCAGGCCCGCGATCTCGCGGACCGGGGGCCGGGCGTAGGCGCGTCTGCGGTCGAGCGCCCTCAGCCGCAGGACGAGCTCCCGCAGCTCGAACGGTTTGGTGAGGTAGTCGTCGGCGCCGAGCTCGAACCCGGACGCCTTGTCGTCGATCCGGTCGGCGGCGGTGAGCATGAGGATCGGGATGCCGCTGCCGGAGGCGACGATGCGCCGGGCGACCTCGTCGCCGGAGGGGCCTGGGATGTCGCGGTCGAGTACCGCCAGGTCGTAGGAGTGGACGCTGAGCAGCTCCAGGGCGGTTTCGCCGTCGCCGGCGATGTCGGCGGCTATCGCCTCCAGCCGCAGACCGTCACGGACGGCCTCGGCCAGATAGGGCTCGTCCTCCACGATCAGTACGCGCATGCCTGAAGCCTAAGCAGCACGGCATATCGCAGACGTATGCGACGACGTGCGCCACCAGCGGCGCGAGGCCAGCGCGGCCAGCACGGCGCCGGTGGTGTTGACCAGTACGTCGTCCACGGAGGACACCCGGTCCAGCCGCAGGACGTACTGCGCGGTCTCGACCAGGACCGAGCAGCCCGCCGCGAGCGCCAGGATCCGCGGCACGGACGCCGGCGCCGCGAACCGCATCGGGGCGAAGAACCCCAGCGACGCGAAGACCAGCAGGTTCCCGGCGATCCCGAGCGGCCCCATCGTGGCCAGGTCCCGCAGCGGCACCAGGCTCACCCGGCCGGGGACGACGCCGGCACCGGCGCCCGGCATCATGGTCAGCCACAGGAACGGCACCGTTCCGTGGACCATGCCCACCTCGGCCAGCGACATCCGCCACGCCGATGTGACGCCGGCGGCACGCCGACGGCGCGCCAGGGCCCACACCACCAGTGCGGCCGGCGGCAGCGCGACCAAGGTCATGAGCACCACGCCGTTGAACGTGTCGAAGCAGCCGTGCCACCGCCCGGCCACGCACACGGGAGCGGACATCATGAGCGGCCGCCGCACGACGAACACGGCGCCCGCCAGGCCGAGGACGACCAGACCGAGAAGCACGAACCCGCGCGTGCGGCGGGGCGGTGCCGGCAGGGATGCGTTGGAAGTCATGCCCCCATGGGACGCGGAGGGCCGTTGCGACGCCGTATGCGGTTTTCGATACGCCCGCGAAACACGGAAATAGGCTCACCGGCATGGCACTGAGACCTGTTCAGGTGAACATAAAGGCTCTTGACGACGCGGCGGTCGGCCGCTTCTGGGCGGACGCGCTCGGCTGGGGTGTCTCCAGCGAGGGACCCGGCGTGACCAACGTGGAGCCCGGTGACGGCTTCGTCTGGCCGGACCCGGTCGCCGTCTGCATCGACGTCGTCACGGTCCCGGAAGCCAAGACAGCGACGAAGAACCGTGTGCACCTCGATCTGGCCACCACCTCCGCGGCCCACCAGGCGGAGCTGGTCGCGCGTCTGGAGGCTCTCGGTGCGACGCCCGCCGACGTGGGCCAGGGCGACGCGCCGTGGACGGTCCTCGCCGACCCCGAGGGCAACGAGTTCTGTGTGCTGGAGCCTCGGGAGATCTACCGGGACACGGGGCCGATCGCCCGGGTGGTGGTCGACTGCTCCGATCCGCGGGCCATGGCCGGGTTCTGGGGCGAGGCGACGGACTGGACGTTGCACGAGGTGACCGACGAACACGCGGTGCTGCGCTCCGCCCAGGGCGTCGGCCCGTACGTCGAGTTCCGCCGCTCGCCCGAGGCGAAGACGGTGCCGGACCGCGTCCGTCTCGACCTGCTGCCCTACCCCGGTGACGACAAGGCGGCGGAGGTGGCCCGGCTGAAAGCCCTCGGCGCCACCGACCTCGACCTCGGCCAGGGCGACGTCCCGTGGACGTGCCTGTCGGACCCGGAGGGCCATGAGTTCTGCGCCCTGGGCCCGCACTGACGCGGATCCCCGACGACACCGGGCACGGGCGTGGGCCGCCGCCCCAGGGGGCAGCGGCCCACGCGGGGTGCTCGCTACCCCTGCTTGATCCGCAGGAAGGTGACGGAGTTCGCCGGGAAGGTGTAGGTGAACTTCTGGGCCACCCCCCGGAACGTGGACGTCACCGGCGTCACCGGCGTGTCCGTCTCGGTGTTCACCGCGTCCTCGTCGGCGGCCAGCGTGGTCACGCGGGCCGTGGAGGCGACCTTGGCACCACCCAGGTCGACGGCCGTCCGGGCCTCGGCCGACTGGGCGTTGACGACCTTGACGATCAGATCACCGGTCTTCGCGTCCTTGGTGACGACCTGGCGGAACGGCTCGGCGGGCTTGTCGTCCTTGAAGCTGCCCCACTCCTTGCCGTCCAGGAACAGGGTGACCTGGCGGCCGCGCACCTCGATGTCGATGTCGTAGGCGCGGCCCGTCTCGATCGACCCGGGCTTCGTCATCAGCGTGCCCTTGCCGCCGTCCACGGCCTGCTCGATCGCGGACTGGGTGTTGTTCCAGCCGCCCAGGTTCCACCAGTAGTAGTTGCCGGTGTCCTTGACGCCGAAGGCGACGAGGAAGCCCTCCTTGCCGGACTTCTTGGTGGCCTTCACGTGCAGGTCGTAGTCCTTCCAGGCCGGGTCGCCCGCCGTGACCATGGTGTTCTCGGCGGCGGTGTCGGTCTGGACGTACTGCCCGTCCTGGATGCTCCAGCTGCCGGCGCCGGTGTGCTTCCACTTCGAGGCGTCACCGGAGAAGTCGTCGCTCAGCAGGGTCGAGCCGTCCGCCGAGGTGACCTTCACGTCGTCGTACGCGGCGCTGGTCGCCCACGTGGACAGGCCGACGGCACCCGTGATGGGGCCGCTGACGTTCGGCGTGGTCGTGGCCTTCGAGGGGACCACGCGGTCGCCGACGTTGCTCATGAACAGCTTCTGGACCTCGTAGTTCGCCGAGTTCCAGGAGGCCCGGTTGTTGAACCAGATCATGTCCGGCCGCCACTGGACGTAGTCCTCGTTGGCGAGCAGCGGGGCGTACGAGGCGAGCTTGACGATGTCCGCGTTGCGCTCCAGGCCGGTCATGTACGCGGCTTCGGAGAGGCCGTTCTTCCAGGCGTTGCCCTGGGAGGCGTACTCGCCGAGGAAGACCTTGGGGCCCTTGCGGTCGTAGGAGTCGTAGCGGTCGTTGTTCTGGAGGAACCAGTTCGGGCTGTTGTAGTAGTGCTCGTCGACCATGTCGACGTGGTGCTCGCGGTTGAGCTGCCAGGCGGTGTCGAAGGTCGTGCCGGCGTCGTCCGGGCCCGAGTTCGAGATGACGGTGATGTCCGGGTACTTCGCCTCGATGGCGGCCCGGAACTGCTGGAAGCGGGCGAAGAACTCCTTGGGGAGGTTCTCCTCGTTGCCGACGCCGAGGTGGGTGAGGTGGAAGGGCTTGGGGTGGCCCATCCGCGCGCGGACCTTGCCCCACGTGGAGGTCGCCGGGCCGTTGGCGAACTCGATGAGGTCGAGGGTGTCCTGGATGTGCCGCTTGAGCAGGGCGTCGTCGTCGGTGGCCTTGTTCTGGCCGCAGCCGGTCACCAGGGCGGGGACGACGGGCAGCGGCATGGCGCCGATGTCCTCCGCGAAGCGGAAGTACTCGTAGTAGCCGAGCCCGTAGCTCTGGTTGTAGCCCCAGAAGTTGGCGTTGGTGGCGCGCTGCTCTACGGGTCCGACGGTGTCCTTCCACTGGTAGCTGCGCTTGCGCTGCCAGCCGCTCGCCTCGCTGTAGTCCTCCATGGAGCCGGTGTTGACCAGGCAGCCGCCGGGGAAGCGCACGAAGCCCGGCTTCAGGGCGGCGATCTTCTCGGCGAGGTCCTTGCGCAGGCCGTTGGGCTGGTTCTTGTAGGTGTCGCGCGGGAACAGCGACACCATGTCGAGCGCGGCGGCGTTCGTCGAGGCCACGGCGAGGCGGCCGCGGTTGCTGGTGCGAATCGCGGTGAAGGTGGCCTTGTACTTGGCCCAGCCGCCCTTGACGGCCACCTGCCGGGCGGTCGCCAGCGTGCCCGCGGTGTCCTTGAGGGAGACGGTGAGCGTGCTGCCGTTCTCGGCGCGGGCCCACACGGAGAAGTCGTACTTCTTGCCCTGCTCGACCCGGATGCCGGTGTTGTAGCCGGCGTTCGTCACGGAGGAACCGGCGCCCAGGGAGAGGTAGTTGCGGTTGCGTTCGTTGAGGCGGCCCGAGTCGTTCACGACCTCGGCCGTGCCGCCGACCGTCCAGGAGGTCAGGGGCGTGTAGGAGCCGTTGTCGGCGGTGGAGTACTCGAAGGAGCGGTTCTGCACGAGCTCGGCGTACAGACCGCCGTCGGCGGCCCGGTTGATGTCCTCGAAGAAGACGCCGTACATCGTGTCGTCGATCGCCGCGCCCTTGGCGGACGGGTCGACTGTGATCGCGTAGTCGGTGACGTCCTCGGCGTGCGCGGGGGCCGGTACGAGGGCTGTTGCCGTCAGGAGGGCGGTGGCCGTGAGACCGAGTCTCCATCGGGTGCGGGCGGCGGTGCGTGGCATGGATACTCCGCGGCTCTCTGGTAGAGGAGTGTTCGAAATATCAGACATTGATCAGCACTTCGAACGGCAAGATAGGGAGGGGGCTGATGCGCGTCAATGGGTCGCGCAGCAACGGTTGGGACGGAGAGCGGTACGGAATGGGCGAGTTCTGGCCAGTGCCGGATGTACTGGCCTATCTGGCCGGGCGCTGGCGCGTGACCCGGTCGGTGCGGGATCTCGCGAGCGGCGAGCAGGGGAAGTTCAGCGGGACCACCGTGTTCACCGCGGAGGAGGACGGCGGACTGCTGCACCACGAGTCCGGCACCTTCGTCTGGCAGGGCGTCGCCCGGCCCGCCGAGCGGACGCTGCGGTTCCTGCCGGGTCCGGGCGGCACGGCGGACGTGCGGTTCGCGGACGGGCGGCCGTTCCACGACCTGGACCTGACCTCCGGACGGCACGTCGCCGACCACCCCTGCGCGGCGGACCTCTACCGCGGCGAGTTCACCGTCCGCGACACGGACCACTGGCGGACGGTGTGGCACGTACGCGGCCCGGCCAAGGACCTCGTACTGCGCACCGACTACGCACGGGAAGTCTGAGCCGGCACCCCGTCGAAGCGCAGGTTCCAGCGCCCCGCCCGGCCCGTCACGGACGTCGTCGACAGCGGGCGGACGTCGATGTTCCAGTACGTCGCGGGCGGTGCCTTCAGGGCGTACACCAGGGCGGCGCGGATCACGGACGGCTCGGCGACGGCCACCACCCGGCAGCCGTCCTCGACGGGCCGGGTGTCGAGCCAGCCGCCGACGCGGGTGATGAAGTCCACCAGCGACTCACCGCCGTGCGGTGTGGCGTGCGGGTCGGCGAGCCAGGCGTCCACCGCCTCCGGCTCCCGGGCCATCGCCTCGCCCAGGGTCAGCCCGCGCCACCGGCCCATGTCGCAGTCCCGCAGGCCGAGTTGCACGAGCGGGGCGTACCCGAGCCCCTCCCCCGTCGCACGACTGCGCGGAGTGGGCGAGCAGTAGCGCAGCTCGGCCGCGGCGAGCGGCAGCAGCTCGTGGGCGACGCACTCCACCTCACCCCAGCCGGCTTGGTCCAGCGGCCGGTCGTCCTCGAAGCGCTCGGCGAGCAGCGGGGAGCTGCGCGCGGCGGCGACGAACGTGACCCGAAGTGGCATGCGGCGATCGTGAGGGCCGCAAGTGCGCAGGTCAAGAGGTGTTACCAGGGAGTTACCCAGGGTGCAGCGGCCCTCACTGGCCGAAGATGAGCGCCATCCAGTGCTCGGGCCGCTCCAGCGCCGCGAACCCGAGCTTCTCGTAGACGCCGTGCGCGTCGTGGGTGGCGAGCAGGACCCGGCGCACCCCGTACCGCCGCAGCTCGTCCCGTACGGCCGCCACGAGCGCGGTTCCGACACCCTTGCCGCGCACCGACGGGTCGACGTACACGTCGCAGAGCCACCCGAAGGTGGCCCGGTCCGTGATGACCCGGGCGTACGCCACCTGCTCGCCCGACACCGTCTCGTACACGCCGAAGTTGAGCGACCCCTCGATCGCCCGGTCCTGCTTCTCGCGGGGGCGGCCCAGCGCCCAGTACGCGTCGGTGGCCAGCCAGCGGTGGACCCGCTCGGCGTCGACGCGGGCAGGGTCGGTGGAGATCTCGTAGCCCTCTGGCAGGCTCGGCGTGTCGGTCATGACGGGATGCTCGCAGGCCGGCGGCCATGCGTCGAACGCTTAACCCAGCACCTCGTCGCAGGCCGCGCGCAGCCGCCGCACCCCTTCCGCGATCTCCCCGGTCCCGGCGACCGCCGCGAAGCTCAGCCGCACGTGCGCGGCCGGCGGCTCGGCGCTGAAGTAGGGGCGGCCGGGCGTGATGGCGACGCCCGCGCGCAGGGCGGCGGAGGTCAGGGCCGGCTCGTCCGTACCGTCGGGCAGGCGCGGCCACAGGTGGTAGCCGCCGGACGGCACGTGCGGCAGGACGAGTTCCGGCAGGTGCAGCGCGAGCGCGGCGGTCATCGCGTCCCGGCGCGCCCTCAACTCGGCGGACACCGCTCGCAGATGGCGCGGCCAGGCGGGCGAGCCGACGAGTTCGAGTGCCGCCTCCTGCAGGGGCCGGGGCACGAAGAAGGTGTCGACGACCTGGATCGCGCGCAGCCGCTCCAGGACCGGTCCGCGCGCGGCCAGGGCGCTCACCCGGAAGCTCGGCGAGGTCGCCTTGGTCAGCGAGCAGACGTGGACGACGACACCGTCGGGGTCGTCGGCGGCCAGCGGGCGTGGCAGCGGTCCCGCGTCCTCGTGCACGAGCCGCCGCACGAAGTCGTCCTCGACGACGAACGCGCCCGCCTCGCGGGCGATGCGCAGCACCTCGTCGCGCCGCTCGGGCGCGAGCACGGCACCGGTGGGGTTCTGGAAGAGCGGCTGGCAGACGAAGGCCGGGGCGCCGGTGGCCCGGAAGGCGTCGGCGAGCAGCGCCGGTTTCACACCGTCGGGGTCCACCGGGACGGGCACCGGGCGCAGGCCCGCGGCACGGGCGATGGCGAGCATGCCGGGGTAGGTCGGCGACTCGACCAGCACGGGGGCGCCGGGCGGGGCGAGGGCGCGCAGGGCGGTGGTGAGGGCGGACTGGCCGCCCGCGGTGACGAGCACCTCGGCGGCCGTGAAGGAGCCGCCGATGCCCCGCGCGAACCACTCGCGCAGCTCCGGCAGCCCCTCCATGGGCGGGCGTCCCCAGGCCCCGGGCCGGCGTCCGGCGCGCGACAGGGCGGCGGCCATCGCCCGCTCCGGCTGCAACGACGGGTGCAGATAGCCGCCGTTGAACTCGATCACGCCGGGGGGTGGCGCGGCCAGCGACACCAGCACCCCGGAGGCGTCCACCGAGCGGGGCACGAGGTCGGCGGCACCGTCCGCGCTGAGCGCGACCTCCTGCCAGGAGGTGTCCCCGGCGGGGGCCGGTGCCGTCCGGGCCGGCGCGCGGAACGCGCCCGCGCCGGGCCGGGTGACGACCAGCCCCTCGGCGGCGAGCTGCGCCAGCGCCCGCGACACGGTCACGGGACTCACCCGGAACCGCTCGACTAGGGCCCGGCTCGACGGCAGCTTTCCACCTGGCGAGTAGCGGTCGAGCTCCCGCCGCAGCTGTTCCGCCAGTTCACCGACGCTGCTACGCTCTTGCATGAGAGTACAGAGTAGCGCTACTACCGCTTCCCGGATAGCAGTCGCCACGGAGCGGGAGCAGCCCGGCCTCGGCACCCCGCAGGCCGCCCTGGGCGTCATCGCCTTCTCCCTCACCTTCCCCGCCACCGCCTGGGGTCTTGAGGGCTTCGGGCCCTGGTCGCTGGTCGCCGTCCGCAGCGTCCTGGCAGCGGTGATCGCGGGCGGTGCGCTGCTGGCGCTGCGGGTGCCCCCGCCCGCCCGGCGGCACTGGCCGGGCCTCGCGGTCGTGGCGGCCGGTGTGGTCCTCGGTTTCCCGCTGCTGACCACGCTTGCACTGCAGACGTCGACCACCGCGCACGCCGCCGTCGTGGTGGGACTGCTCCCCCTGACCACCGCGCTCTTCTCCGCCCTGCGCGTCGGCACCCGGCCCTCGCGCACCTTCTGGGCGGCGGCCCTCGCCGGCGCTGCGGCGGTGCTGGCCTTCACCGTGCAGCAGAGCGGCGGCGCCCTGAGCACCGCCGACCTGTACCTCTTCGCGGCGCTGCTGGTGTGCGCGGCCGGCTACACCGAGGGCGGCCGGCTGGCCCGGGTCATGCCGGGCTGGCACGTCATCGGCTGGGCGCTGGTGCTGTGCCTGCCGCTGACCGTGCCCGTCGCCGCGTTCACCCTGGCGCAGGAACCCGTGCACCTGACCGCGCACAGCGTCACCGGGCTGCTGTGGGTCGCGGCGGGCTCGCAGTTCCTGGGACTGGTCGTCTGGTACCGGGGCATGGCGGCCATCGGCATCCCGAAGGCCAGCCAGTTGCAGCTCGCCCAGCCCCTGCTCACACTGGTGTGGTCGGTGCTGCTGCTGGGCGAGCACCTGACAGTGGCCGCCCCGCTGACAGCCGTGGCGGTGCTGGTCTGCATCGCCGTCACACAACGGGCGCGCGGCTGAACGGGCGCACACGGCCCTGCCGAGAGGCGCCCGCGGCCGTAGACTCGGAGGCCACGGACCGCTGCTCCGCACATCGTGAGGAGGCCCCAGATGCGCGCAACCGTGGGCGACCAGCTTGTCCAGCACGGCAGGGTGGTCGGTCAGCACGACAAGGTCGGCGAAATCGTCGAAGTGCTGGGCCAGGAGGGCAACCCCCCGTACCGCGTCCGGTTCGAGGACGGGCACGAGGGCGTGTGCTCGCCGGGACCCGACACCGAGATCCGGCACCGGGAGACCACCACCGGGCCGTGATTCAGCGCGGCGGCGGCGCCGGCTGCCCGTAGTGGTCGGCGACCACCCTCGCCATCGCCCCGATCCGATCGGTCGCCACGTCCTTGGCGGCGAAGAAGACGTGCCCGCGCACCTGCGCGTGATCCCTGGCCAGCGTCAGGTGCCGGGACAGCTCGGCCGGGTCCTGCCAGGCCGCGGGCTGCGCCGGGTCACCGGCCTTGTACAGCGCCTCCCCCACATACAGCCGCGTCGAGCTGCCGCGCGCGACCTCCGCCCACCAGGGCACCAGCTTCGCGTAGTCGGCGGCGGGCAAGCCGATGTTCCAGTACAGCTGCGGGACGATGTAGTCGATCCAGCTCTCGCGCACCCACTTGCGCGTGTCCGCGTGCAGGTCGTCGTAGGTCTGCACGCCTGCCCGGGTGTCCGAGCCGAGCGGGTCGGTGGCGGCGTTGCGCCACACTCCGAAGGGGCTGACGCCGAACGGGGTGCCGGGCCGGACCTGCTTGACGCGCTCCGCCGTCTCCCGCACCAGCTCGTCGATGTTGTCCCGCCGCCACGCCGCCCGGTCCGGGAAGCCGGCGCCGTACTCCTCGTAGGCCGCGTCGTCGTCGAAGCTCTGGCCCGCCACGGGGTAGGGGTAGAAGTAGTCGTCGAAATGGACACCGTCCACGGCGTACTTGTGCACCGCGTCGAGCATCGCGGTCTGCACGAAGGCCCGGACCTCGGGCAGCCCGGGGTTGTAGTAGAGCTTCCCGCCGTACGTCACCACCCAGTCCGGGTTCCTGCGGGCGGGGTGGTCGGCGGCCAGCCGGGTCGGGTCGGCGTGGGTGGCGACCCGGTAGGGGTTGAACCAGGCGTGCAGCTTCAGGCCACGGGCATGGGCCTCCTCGACCGCCGTCCCCAGCGGGTCCCAGCCGGGGTCCTTGCCCTGGGTGCCGGTGAGGTACTGTGACCACGGCTCGTACGGTGAGGGCCACAGGGCGTCCGCCGTGGGCCGGACCTGGAAGATCACGGTGTTGAGCCGGTTGCGGGCCGCCCTGTCGAGGTGGGTGATCAGCTCGGCCCGCTGCCGCGCGGCGGTCAGCCCCGGCTTCGACGGCCAGTCGCGGTTGACCACGGTGGCCAGCCAGACGCCCCGCATCCCGGAGGCCGCCCTGTCGCCGCCCCGGCCGCCCCGCTCGGGCGCGGCCGACGCCGGAGGCATCATCGTGAAAGCCGACAGCGCCGCCACCGCGAACGCCCTGCGTGACACTCGTCCCATCCGCATGCCCCAAAAAGCCGCGGATCCGCCCGGTCGCGGATCGCTCCGGGCCCAGCATGCCCGAAGCGGACGCGACCCCGGCGATCGATCATCGATACTTGGGAGTAACGTGCACGAACGGAGCAGGCACCGGCGACCCGGAGCACCTGCCCAGAAGTGGATCAGCAGCGAAAGGGACGATGTGACGGACATCCCAGCGGGAGACATTGCACGCGTCGGAGTCGTGGGCTGCGGTCAGATGGGCGCGGGGATCGCCGAGGTGTGCGCCCGGGCCGGTCTGGACGTCATGGTCGCCGAGACCACCGGCGAGGCCCTGGAGATCGGCCGGACCCGGCTGTTCAACTCCCTGGCCAAGGCAGCCGAGCGCGGCAAGATCACCGAGGAGGAGCTGGAGGCGACGCAGGACCGTCTGAGCTTCACCACGGACCTCGGCGAGTTCGCCGACCGCGACCTGGTGATCGAGGCCGTCGTCGAGAACGAGCAGGTCAAGACCGAGATTTTCCAGGTGCTCGACCAGGTCGTGACCCGGCCCGACGCCATCCTGGCCTCCAACACCTCCTCCATCCCGCTGGTGAAGCTGGCGGTGGCGACCTCGCGGCCCGACCAGGTCATCGGCATCCACTTCTTCAACCCGGCCCCGGTGCAGAAGCTCGTCGAGCTGATCCCGGCCCTCACCACGTCCGAGGGCACGCTGAGCCGGGCCCAGCTGTTCACCGAGAAGGTGCTGGGCAAGCACGCGATCCGCGCCCAGGACCGCTCCGGCTTCGTGGTCAACGCGCTGCTGATCCCGTACCTGCTCTCCGCGATCCGGATGTTCGAGACGGGCATCGCCAGCCGCGAGGACATCGACAACGGCATGGAGATGGGCTGCGCCCACCCGATGGGCCCCCTGAAGCTCTCCGACCTCATCGGCCTGGACACGGTCGCCTCGGTCGCGCAGTCGATGTACGAGGAGTACAAGGAGCCCCTGTACGCCGCTCCCCCGCTCCTGCAGCGCATGGTCGACGCGGGCCGGCTGGGCCGCAAGACGGGGTCGGGCTTCTACACGTACGACTGACCACCCGGGCCGGGCCGCCGCCTCAGCGCCGTCGCTCCTCCGGCCACGGCCGGAACCGGCGGCGTCCCCATTCGGCCGCCTGCTCGTTGAGGCGGCCGCGCAGCCAGCCCATCCAGAGGGCTAGCGGCGTGGTCACGAGAGCGAGCAGCAGCGCCGTGCCCCACCCCTGTCCTCCGGAGGAGTACCGGAACACCGCGACCAGCAGCGCGTAGAGCGCCAGCGCGTACGCCGCGTTCTTCTGCCACTTCGTCATGTCGTCCCGGGTACCCCCGAGGCCGGTTACGGACGGTCATATTTCGGCCAAGCTGAGGGCCGGGCACCAGAGTTGGTGCCCGGCCCGTGGCATTCACACACCGTGTGCGCGTCGGGCTCGCATATGCCCGTCGCACACTCTCCCCAGGCGCCCACCAGGCGAGTTGACTCCTCATGCGCATGCAAGGGATGTGCAACGACTACGGAAAGGAACGGACTCGTGACCGTCGATCCCGAGCATCCGGTCGTTCACGGAGAACTCGCAGAGTTACGGCGCCGCCTCGACGTGGCGTACGCCCGCGTCGAGGGCGGGCTGGCTCTGCTCAGCCACCGCACCGAGGAGACCGCCAAGGAACTCGACGAGCTCAACACCCGGATCAACTCACTCGAACACGCGCGCTGGCCGCTGCCCGCGGTCGCCGCCCTCACCGCCGTGGGTGCCCTCGTCGTGGCGATCTGGCAGGCACTGGGACGTTGAGTTCAGGGCAACGTGTCCTGCCCGAGCCTGAGATGGTGCAGCAGCAGTAACGCGGCCGCCATGTTGGCGGCCGGGACCTCCCCGCGGGCGACCATGTCGGGGACGAGCTTGAGGGGAACCCACTCCCGGCGGTCCGACTCGAAGTCGTCCACGGGGTGCCCCACGTACTCGCCCTCGTCGGCCCAGTACACGTGGTGCCGGGCGTCGGTGAGCCCGTTGGACGGCTCCACGCTCATGAGGTGGTGCAGGGGTCCCGGCCGCCAGCCGGTCTCCTCCTCCAGTTCCCTGGCGGCCGCGCGGGCGACGTCCTCGCCGTCCTCGACGACGCCCGCCGCCAGTTCCCACCCCCAGCTGTCGGTGATGAAGCGGTGCCGCCAGAGCAGCAGCACCTCGTTGGCCTCGTTCACGACCGTGGCCACGGCAACGGGCCGCAGCCGTATGAGGAAGTGGTCGAGGTGCCGGCCGTCCGGCAGTTCGACATCCGCGAGATTGACGCTGAACCAGCGGTTTGAGTACACACTTTGTTCGTTGTGTTTCGTCCACTGCACGGTTCTGCCACCTTCCGTCGAGTAAGTGGCAATATCGCAGTAGGGACGTACTGACAGCAGGCGCACAGGAAGTCGCTCGGGATGACACGGGCGCCGTCGCCCGGGTCTACAACGGTACGCGCAGGGCCCCGTCGATGAGTTCAGCCGCCTCGGCGGTGCCGGCGCAGCCGCTGCGCACCAGGTGCTCCCGCACCGCGCGCAGCCGGTCGCGCAGCCGCTGGGACTCCATGCCGCGGGCCTGCTCGGCCATCTGCACGGCGATGGCCACGGCCTTGTCCGCGTTGCCCTGCCGCAGCTCGATCGTGCTGAGCATGGCCAGCCGGTGCACCCGGCCGCGGTCGTGCGCCGGGTTGTCGACCGCTGCCGCCGCATGCTCCCCGGCGGCGGCGATCTCCCCGAGACTCAGCAGCGCCTCCGCCACCTGGACGTTGACCAGCCCCGGCTGGACATAGCCGGTCTCGTCGGGCTCGTAGCCACGCCGGATGCGTGCCGCGGCCTGCTCGGCCCGCCGGATGCAGGACAGGGCGCTCGTGCCGTCGCCGAGATGCGCGTACGCCTTGGCCTGCATCGCGTACAGGTCGGAGGCGAGAGCGGGGGTGATGTGCTTGCCGGCGGCCCGCAGCGCGGCCTCCGCGAAGGCGACGGCCTGCCGGTACTCCCGCATGAACAGCGACTGGTTGACCAGCAGCGCGATGATGTAGGCGCCGAGTCCCCGGTCCCCGCTGGCCTTGGCGAGCCGCAGGGCCTGGTGGAAGTAACGCTGCGCGAGGCCGTGCGCGTCGGAGTCGTAGGCGCAGATCCCGGCCACGGCCACCAACCCGCCGGTCGCCCGGTGGAGTTGACGCCCCGTCTCATCGGTGTAACTGCCACGCAGCAGCGGCGCGGCCTCGGCGTTGAGGAAGCCGACGATGCGGGCCCGCGTCGCGATTCCCCCGGCCTTGCGGTACATCTGCTCGTAGTGCGTGCGGGCGGCGCGCAGCATCTCCAGGTCGCTCGGGGTGACCCGGTGTCTGCCGCCGCGGGAGACGTCCACGTCCTCGGGCGGGTTCTCCCACTCCCACACCGGCATGACGGCGGGCGTGCCGGTGAGCGCGGGCGCGCCCAGGATGTGCGGGCGCTGCTGCTGGTCGGAGCGCCACAGGGCGGTGGCCCGCTCGACGAACCCGGACAGCGAGCCGGTGTGCGGTGCGGACGGCTCGCCGGGCACGCCGAGGCCGATGTCGTCGAGGGTCACCTGCCGCTGCAACCGGGCGGCGAGCACCTCGCAGATCAGGTCGGGCACCTGGCCCCGGGGACGCTGCCCCTTCAACCACCGGGCGACGGCGGTGTGTTCGTACCTCAGGGACAGGCCACGCGCCCGTCCCGCCTGGTTGACGTGTGCGGCCAGCCCCGCGTGCGAGATCCCGGCCTCGTCCAGGATCGCGTCGAGCAGAGTGTTGGGCTGCATGGTGGGCCCCCCGGTGGCTCGGTGCGGCCAGGTTAGTGGCTCCGCCTTCACACGGGGTGTGAACGGAGTGCTCGAATCCGCGCTGTGTGCGCACTGTCGCTCAGAGTCGTCAGCCGGTTGACTGAAATGCCTCGCAAGAGGCCGGCCGGGCCGCCGGCTCCCCCTCGTACAGTGCGGCGGCCCGCTTCCGCCGTCCGCCCGGCCGCCTGCCCGACACTCCGTGGCGGGGCGGACGGCACCGCCGGCCACGCCGGGTGGTTCATCGCCGTTGGGTGAGGGGTGTGTCGTCGACTGCGGGTGCGTCGTGGCCGGTCGCGCGGTTCCCCGCGCCCCTGCGGGACGGGCATCCGCTCTTCGTGAGGATCATCAGGGCGATGTCGTCCGCGGGTGCGCCCCGGGTGTGGTCCAGGAGGGCCGTGGAAATCCTGCTCAGGATGGTCTGCGAGGAGAACGGCGCGTCCCGCACTGCCGTCCTCAGAGCATGCGGCAGCGGAAAGAAGCGGCCACGGGCATCCCTCGCGTCCTGTGCGCCGTCCGTGTGGAGGAACAGCGCGTCACCGTGCTCCAGGTACCCCAGGCCCACGGGGGGCAGCTCGGCCGGAAGCGGGAACGGCCCCAGGGGCGGATACGGATCGGCCGGGGCGAGTTGGTCGACGTCCGTGCCGCTCAGCCGGTACGGCCACGGATGTCCGCAGTTCAGGGCGGTCAACTCCCCGTCGGCACGGATCTCCACGAGCAGCAGGGTCACGAACTCCTCGGCGGCGCCGGCCGGATGCTCCTGGCGCAGGTGCCGTGCCAGGGCGCGTTCCAGCCGGTGCAGTACCCCGCCGAGGTCCTTCTCGTCGTGCGCGGCCTCACGGAAGCAGCCGAGCACGGCGGCGACCGTCCCGAACGCCCCGATCCCGTGCCCGCGTACGTCACCCATCAGGGCCCGTACGCCGTGCTCGGTGGCGACGACCTCGTACAGGTCACCGCCGATGGCCGCCCCGCGCTCGGCCGGCAACTGGGCGGCGGCGATGTCCAGCCCCTCGACAGACGAGGGCAGCGGCCTCAGCAGCGCGCTCTGCGCGGCACCCGCGACACGGCGCAACTGCCGCAGCTCACGCATCAGCATCTGCCGCACGTGCAGGATCAGCCCGGTACCGACGGTGAAGAACACGGCACTGGTCACGATCCGCGCTTCGAGGCCGGTCTCCTGGGCGAGCGGACAGGCCAACTTGTACGTGACGGCCGCCGCGCCCCAAACCGTCGGCAGACCGAGGCTTCGCACCCGACCCCTGATGCGGATCATGCCGATGGCCCCCCAATAGGCCCCTGACACACAGAATCGGACCGGCCCAAAAACAGACCGGTCCGATTCTGTCGACAGCACACCTGGAAGGGCAGGCTTACCTACCTTTACCACTCAAACGAGTGAGGCGGCGCTAGCTCCGCAGCTCGGCCCCGACACGCTCACCCGCAAGGGCAACCGCCGCGTCCCGAGCCGCCGACGCCTCATCCACGGTCAGCGTCCGATCAGCCGCCCGGAACCGCAGGGCGTACGCCAGCGACTTCCGGCCCTCGCCCAGCTGCTCCGCGTTCTCGTACACGTCGAACAGCCGGATCGACTCCAGCAGCTCCCCGGCACCCTCGCGCAAGGCCTCCTCGACCTCCGCCGCCGGAACCACCGCGTCGACGACGAGGGCGACATCCTGCGTGGCCACGGGGAACGTGGAGATGCGCGGCGCCTTCACCATGGCGTCACCCGCCGACTCCACCGCGTCCAGGTCGATCTCCATCGCACAGGTTCGCTCCGGCAGGCCCAGCGCCTTCACCACGCGCGGGTGCAACTCCCCCGCGTGGCCCACCACCCGCTCGGCACCGTCCACGGTGATCGCCAGCTCGGCACACCGCCCGGGGTGCCAGGGCCCGTACTGCCCCTTGCGGACCAGCAGCTCGGCGCCCGCCTCACGGGCGACGGAGCGCGCCGCCTCCACCGCGTCGGCCCAGTCGGCCGGACGGCCCTTGCCCCACCAGCCGGCCTGTTCCCGCGCACCGGCGAGGACGACGGCGGCGTGCCGAGGCTGCTCGGGCAGTGCCGCGTTCAGCTCGGCGAGCTCCTCGTCGGTCGGGCGGCGGTCGACGGGCAGCACGGCGGCGATCCGCTGCTCCTCGCGCGGCCGGAAGACCAGACCGGTCTCGAACAGCGCGAGGTCGTGCGAGCCCCGTCCGTCGTTGCGCCGCAGAGCGGTGAGCAGGCCCGGCAGCAGCGTCGTGCGCAGCGCGGGCTCCTCGTCGCTCAGCGGGTTGCTGAGCTTCACGACGCGGCGGGCCGGGTCGTCCGCCTCGAGGCCCAGCTGGTCGAAGACGTGCTCGCCGATGAACGGGTAGTTCAGCGCCTCGACGTACCCGGCACCGGCCAGGGCCCGGCCGACGCGGCGGTGCAGCCGCTGCCGGCTGGTCAGACCGAGACCGGCCGGCGGCTTGGGCAGCGTGGAGGGCAGGTTCTCGTAGCCCTCCAGCCGGATGACCTCTTCGGCGAGGTCGTTCGGGTCGGTGAGGTCGGGCCGCCAGGACGGCACGGTGACGATCAGCTCGTCCTGCCCGTACACGTCACAGCCGATCTCCTGGAGCCGCCGTACGACGGTCTCGCGGCCGTACGCGACGCCCGCGACCTTGTCCGGGTGGTCGGCGGGGATCGTGATGGTGCGGGGCGCGGTCGGCGCGATCACCTCGGTGACGCCGGCCTCGGCGGTACCGCCCGCGAGCAGGACCAGCAGGTCCACCGTGCGCTGCGCGGCGGCAGCGGCGGCCTGCGGGTCGACGCCGCGCTCGAAGCGCCGGGACGCCTCGGAGGACAGCTTGTGCCGGCGGGCCGTGCGCGCGATCGACACCGCGTCGAAGTGCGCGGCCTCGATCACCACGTCCGCCGTGGCGTTCTCCACGTCGTCGTGGTCGGCGATCTCCGTGTTGGCGCCGCCCATGACGCCGGCGAGCCCGATGGGGCCCCGGTCGTCGGTGATCACCAGGTCCTCGGCGTCCAGCGTGCGCTCGACGCCGTCGAGGGTGGTGAGCTTCTCGCCCGGCTCGGCCCGTCGCACGCCGATCGTGCCCCGGACCAGGCCGCGGTCGTAGGCGTGCAGCGGCTGGCCGAGCTCCATCATCACGTAGTTGGTGACGTCGACGGCGAGCGAGATCGGGCGCATGCCGACCTTCTGCAGCCGGCGCTGGAGCCAGATCGGCGAGCGGGCCTCGGCGCTCAGGCCGGTCACCGTCCGGGCCGTGAAGCGGTCGCAGCCGGTGGGGTCGGAGATCCGCACGGGGTAGCCGTACGCGTTCGGGCCGGGCACGTCGAGCAGGGCCGGGTCGCGCAGCGGCAGGCCGTAGGCGATGGCGGTCTCGCGGGCGACGCCGCGCAGCGACAGGCAGTAGCCGCGGTCGGGTGTGACGGCGATGTCGAGGACCTCGTCGACCAGCTCCAGCAGCTCGATCGCATCCCTGCCGACCTCGGTCTCCGGGGGCAGCACGATGATGCCCTTGGTGCCGTCGTCGCCCATGTTCAGCTCGTCGCTGGAGCAGATCATGCCGCGGGACATCTTGCCGTAGGTCTTGCGCTCGGCGATCTGGAAGTCACCGGGCAGGACGGCGCCGGGCAGGGCCACGACGACCTTGTCGCCGACGGCGAAGTTGCGGGCGCCGCAGACGATCTCCTGGGGCTCGCCGGTGCCGTTGGCCTGGCCGACGTCGACGGTGCAGAAGCGGATCGGCTTCTTGAACTCCGTCAGCTCCTCGATCGTCGCCACCTGGCCCACGACCAGCGGGCCCTTGAGGTCGGCGCCGAGCTGCTCGACGGTCTCGACCTCCAGACCGGCCGAAATGAGCTTGGCCTGGACGTCGCGGCCGGTCTCGGTGGCCGGCAGGTCGACGTACTCCCGCAGCCAAGAAAGCGGGACCCGCATCAGATCTCCATCCCGAACGGCCGGGTGAACCGGACGTCACCCTCGACCATGTCTCGCATGTCCTCGACGTTGTGGCGGAACATCAGCATCCGCTCGATGCCGAACCCGAAGGCGAATCCGCTGTACTTCTCCGGGTCGACGCCGCAGGCCGTGAGCACCCGCGGGTTGACCATGCCGCAGCCGCCGAGCTCGATCCAGCCCTCGGACGAGCAGGTGCGGCAGGGGCGGTCGGGGTTGCCGATCGACTCGCCCTTGCAGACGTAGCAGAGCATGTCCATCTCGGCGCTCGGCTCGGTGAAGGGGAAGTAGTTCGGCCGCAGCCGGGTCTTCATGTCCGCGCCGAACAGGGACTGGACCATGTGGTCGAGAGTGCCCTTGAGGTCGGCCATCGTCAGGCCCTCGTCCACCGCGAGCAGCTCGATCTGGTGGAAGACGGGCGTGTGCGTGGCGTCCAGCTCGTCGGTGCGGAACACCCGGCCGGGGCAGACGATGTAGACCGGCAGCTCACGGTCGAGCAGGGCGCGGGCCTGCACCGGGGAGGTGTGGGTGCGCAGGACGACGCCGGACCCGGACTCGTCGGTGCCCTCGGGGCCCTGCACGAAGAAGGTGTCCTGCATCTGCCGGGCCGGGTGGTCGGGCAGGAAGTTGAGGGCGTCGAAGTTGAACCACTCCGCCTCGGCCTCCGGCCCCTCGGCGATCTCGTAGCCCATGGCCACGAAGACGTCCGCGACCCGCTCCATCATCGTGGTGAGCGGGTGCCGGGCGCCGGCCGGCACGCGGTCGTAGGGCAGCGTGACGTCCACCGCCTCCTCGACCAGCACGCGGGCGTCCCGCTCGGCCTCGAGTTCGGCCTGGCGGGCGGCGAGGCCCTTGTTCACGGCGCCGCGGGCCTGCCCGACGCGCTTGCCGGCGTCGGCCTTGGCGTGCGGGGGCAGGGCGCCGATCTCGCGGTTGGCGAGGGCCAGCGGAGAGGCGGGGCCGGTGTGGGCGACCTTGGCCTCGTGGAGCGCGTCGAGGGAGTCCGCGGCGGCGAAGGCGGCGAGCGCCTCGTCCCGCATGCGCTCGATCTCTTCCGGTTTCAACGCCTCGACCTCTACAGGGTCGTACGACTTATTCGGTGCCGACATCTCTTCCCGTGCTTCCGATTGGCTGGCTGAAGGTCCCCGTCACCGACTCCGACGGCCGTCTGCGGGACACAAAGGTGCCAATGGCCGAGTCTAACGGGGTGGAGGTGTACGAATGCGCCCGCGGGCTGCTCAAGCGAGATAGGCCGGAGCGCTCACGGGCAACGTAAATCGGAACTCGGCGCCGGCGCCGGGGGCGCGGCCGACCGTGATGGTGCCGCCGTGGGCTTCGACGATGCCCTTGACGATGTAGAGCCCGAGGCCCGTGCCGCCGCGCTTGCTGCCCCGCCAGAAGCGGGTGAAGACGCGGTTCATGGACTCCTCCGGGATGCCGGGCCCCTCGTCGCTCACCGTGACCGACGTGCCGATGTCCTCGCCCTCACGGGGGGACGCCGTGGCCGTGACGTCGATCGTGACAGTTCCCTCGCCGTGCCGCACGGCGTTTTCCAGGAGGTTGCTGAGCACCTGGTCGATCTTGTCGGGGTCGGCCCACAGGTCGGGCAGCGGCTGCTGGACACGCAGCAGGAACCGGTCGGCGGGCTGTCCGGCGGCGACGTAGGCCTGGATGTGCCGTCCGACGGCGGCGCCGATGTCGACGGGCTGGCGCCGCACCTCCAGCCGGCCGGAGTCGATCCGGGAGATGTCGAGCAGCTCGGCGATGAGCCGGGTGACCCGGTCGGCGTCGGCGTCGACGGTCTCCAGCATCAGCCGCTTCTGGTCGTCGGTGAAGCGTTCCCACTTGGCGAGCAGGGTGGCGGTGAAGCCCTTGACGGAGGTGAGCGGGGAGCGCAGTTCGTGGGCGACGGTGGCGATCAGCTCGGCGTGGCTGCGCTCAGTGCGGCGCCGGGCCTCGGTGTCGCGCAGGGTGACGACGAGCCGCCGGACGGGACCGGTGGGCCGGGTGCGGACGTAGCGCGCGGAGACCAGCACCTCACGGCCGCCGGGGAGGAGGAGGTTGCGTTCGGGCTGTCCGACCCGGATCGCGAGGCCGCCGTACGGGTCGGTCAGCTGCCACCAGCGTCGCCCCTCCAGATCCTCTAATGGCAGGGCCTTCTCCAGTCGCTGCCCGAGCGCGTCCCGGGCGCGGACGGCGGTGATGCGCTCGGCGGCGGCGTTGAAGCAGACGACCCGGCCCTGCTCGTCGGCGACGACGAGGCCGTCGGGCAGCATGTCGGGATCGATGCCGAGGTCGGCGAGATCACCGGGTGGCCGGGACGCGGCGGGCGGGCTCCCGGCGTCCTGGGCCCCCGGTGCGCTGCTCGTGCCGACGCTCATCCCCGTACCCCACCTCCAAGCTCCACAGAGGGGTCCCTGAGCTGGTCACCCTACTAGTTCCCGGTGACGGAGCGGCACCCTCCGGCGGCGCGCTGTGCACGCGCCGACGCATAGAGACATACGGCGGCCGCGGTGGCGAGGTTCAGGCTCTCGGCCTTCCCGTGGATCGGGACGCGCACGACGGCGTCCGTGAGCGCGCGGGTCTCCTCCGGCAGGCCCCAGGCCTCGTTCCCGAAGACCCAGGCGGTCGGCCCGCCCATGGTGCCCTTGTCGAGCTCGTCGTCGAGGTCGCGGTCGCCGGCCCCGTCGGCGGCGAGGATCCGGACACCGGCGGCCCGCAGCCCTTCGACCGCCTGCTCCACGGGGACGCCGACGGCGACGGGCAGGTGGAACAGGGAGCCGACGGAGGCACGGACGGCCTTGGGGTTGTACACGTCGACGGAGGCGTCGGTCAGGACGACGGCCTCGGCACCTGCGGCGTCCGCGCAGCGCAGCACGGTCCCGGCGTTGCCCGGGTCACGGACGTTGGCCAGGAGGGCGACGAGCCGGGGACGCGCCGCGAGGACCTCCTCGAAGGGCGTGTCCAGGAACCGGCAGACGCCGACGAGGCCCTGCGGCGTGACGGTGGTGGAGATGTCGGCGATGACCTGCTCGGCGGCGAGGTGCACCCGGGCGCCGGCGTCCCGGGCCGCCCCGATGATGTCGGCGTACCGCTCGGCGGCCTCCAGCGTGGCGAACAGCTCCACGAGCGTGGCCGCGCCCCGGGCCCGGTGCCCGGCCGCTTCCCGCACCGCCTGCGGCCCCTCCGCGAGGAACAGCCGCTCCTTCCCCCGGAAGTTCCGCTTCGCCAGCCGCCGCGCGGCGGAGACGCGGGGGGAACGCGGGGAGATGAGCTCGGGGGTGGCGGGGGGCATTCCGTTCGCTTTCTCAGTAGCTGGCTGCACAGCAGGACCCGCAGGCCTCTTGGCCTGCGGGTCCTTCCGTCACTTCGGCTCGGAGCCGGCGTCAGGCCGCCTTGGGGGCGTTGACGTCGCTCGGCAGCGCCTTCTGGGCGACCTCGACGAGCGCGGCGAAGGCGCCGGCGTCGTTGACGGCCAGCTCGGCCAGGATCTTGCGGTCGACCTCGATGTTCGCGGCCTTCAGACCCTGGATGAAGCGGTTGTAGGTCATGCCGTTGGCGCGGGCAGCGGCGTTGATGCGCTGGATCCACAGCTGGCGGAAGTCACCCTTGCGCTTCTTGCGGTCGTTGTAGTTGTAGACCAGCGAGTGGGTGACCTGCTCCTTGGCCTTGCGGTACAGGCGCGAACGCTGACCGCGGTAGCCGGAGGCCTGCTCGAGGATCGCCCGGCGCTTCTTGTGGGCGTTCACTGCCCGCTTGACGCGTGCCACTTTTTAACTCCTTGTAGCGGGGCCGCGGTGGTCCGCACACGGCCCGAAATCGATTGGGTCCCGGTCCTGACGTACGGCGCTTGCGCGCCGGAGCGTCACTTGCCGAGAAGCTTCTTGATCTTCTTGGCGTCGCCCGGGGCCATCTCGGCGTTGCCGGTGAGGCGACGCGTCACACGGGACGACTTGTGCTCGAGCAGGTGGCGCTTGCCGGCGCGCTCACGGAGCACCTTGCCGGAGCCGGTGACCTTGAAGCGCTTGCTGGACCCGCTGTGCGACTTGTTCTTCGGCATAGCGCCGTTCTCTCCTCGTCGGTGGCGCTCCGATGCCCGGTCGCGAAACCGGGCACGGTGGAGCGTCGTCTTGTTTCGGTTGGTCCTGGGACTCGCGTCCCGGGAGTCACGCCTCGGCGGGCTCCTCAGCCGGCGCCTCGGCTTCCGCGGCGTTCTGCGAGCGGCCGGGGTTGGCCTTCGCCTCCGCCTTGCGGGCCTCCTGCGCCTGGCGAGCCTCGGCCATCGCCTCGGTCTTCTTCTTGTGCGGACCGAGGACCATGATCATGTTTCGGCCGTCCTGCTTCGGGTTCGACTCCACGAAACCGAGGTCCTGGACGTCCTCCGCGAGCCGCTGGAGCAGTCGGTAGCCCAGCTCGGGCCGGGACTGCTCGCGACCACGGAACATGATCGTGATCTTGACCTTGTCGCCCTGCTTGAGGAACCGGACGACGTGACCCTTCTTGGTGTCATA
Organism: Streptomyces chartreusis NRRL 3882; assembly: GCF_900236475.1. Lineage (GTDB taxonomy): Bacteria > Actinomycetota > Actinomycetes > Streptomycetales > Streptomycetaceae > Streptomyces > Streptomyces chartreusis_D. The sequence goes on along the minus strand of NZ_LT963352.1, from coordinate 7,283,908 downwards.
GTCGTGCGGGTCGATCTTCGGCCGGAGCTTCATCTCCTTGATGACCGTGTGCGCCTGGTTCTTGCGCGCCTCACGGGCCTTCATGGCCGACTCGTACTTGAACTTCCCGTAGTCCATGAGCTTGCACACGGGCGGACGGGCGTTCGCCGCGACCTCGACCAGGTCCAGGTCGTACTCCTGCGCAAGCTCCAGTGCCTTGGCCAGGGGGACGATGCCCACCTGCTCGCCACTGGGACCGACAAGTCGCACCTCGGGAACGCGAATCCGGTCGTTGATGCGGGGCTCGGCGCTGATGGATCCTCCTCGGTAGCACCACGCGACGGTCTGGCGGACGGCCGCGTAACGTCTCTGTTCGATAGACCTAACCGCGCCGAAGCACAAAAAATGCCCCGGACGATTCCCAGGCGGGGCTCCTCGAACTACCGGAGCACCGCCGCGGGGAGCCGCGGGGCGCGATTTCGGACGGATCGCCGCCGCTGGGGCGGGACCGCCTGACCGGTGACCCGCCGCCCTGGGGGCGGTCAGGTGGGAGTTCGAAAGCCTCCACTTGTGGGTCGGGCTCGCTGGCCGCGAGGCATGCGGGTCCGACCGGTCGTTACACGAGATTACCAGCAATGGCCAGGAACAGCGAATCGTGGCGCCCCGGGGCCTGGTACGGCCCACGCCCGGCCTGCGCCTATCGTGTGGGGCATGAGTGAGACCCCTCCTGAGTCCCCCGACTTCGACGCCATGGCCCGCGACATCGCCGAGGTCCCGGCGGTCGAGGTGATCGTGACGGTCGCCGTCAACCTGATGAGCGCCGCCGCGGTGAAGCTCGGTCTGACCGAGGAGGGCGACCAGCACAAGGACCTGGACGAGGCCCGCAAGCTGGTGCACGCGCTGGCCGGGCTGCTGGACGCGTCCGCCACCGAGATCAGCTCGTTCCACGCGGCGCCCCTGCGCGACGGCCTGAAGTCGCTCCAGCTGGCCTTCCGCGAGGCGTCACTCGTCCCGGACGAGCCGGGCAAGGGCCCGGGCGAGAAGTACACGGGCGCGGTCTACGGCTAGGACGTGTCCGCAAAGTCCCGCCTGCATCGCGACGCCCGGCACGCACTCTCGCCGCACCGGGCGAACACCCGTGTACAACCAGTACGCGGGCGTCCGCCCGGCACGCCGAGAGCACGCACCGGACGCCGCGAGGCCCGCCCTCCGGGCGGACGACGGGACTTTGCGGACACGCCCTAGAGCTTCACCGGACGAACAGGGGCTCGCCGGGTGGCGTCGCCTCGGCCGGCAGCAGTGCCAGGTCGAGGCCGCGCACCAGGCGGGCCCTCAGTGTCTCGTCGGCGGCGAGCCGCCGGGCGACCGCCCGGGCTGCTTCGGCGGGGGCGGCGGCCGGGTCCAGGACCAGGGCGAGGGTGCCGTCGGCCTGGCCCGGGCCGAGGTGGGCGCGCAGCACGGCCGGCTCGGCGGACACGGCGTCGCGCACGGCCTCCACGACGGCCGGGTCGGCGAGCGGGTCGGTCGTCGTACGGCCCTCCGCGAGGGCGAGCAGGGCCGGGCCGGTCAGTTCGAAGGGCACGGGCCCGGCCAGGTCGAGCACGACCGTGTCCGCCTTCTCGTGCGCGGCGGCCTGGAGGGCCTGGTGCAGGGGTACGGCGACCGGGCGCGCCGCCGGGTCCCAGCGGGCGAGGGAGTCGGTGGAGGTGAAGGCGGGCAGGGCGGTGCGGTTCCCGGCCTTCAGGGTCGGTACGGCCATGTCGCTGGTCTTCTCGCGGCGCAGTCCCCGCTCGTCCTCCTCGACCTCGCCGAGCACGGCCACGACCGGGACGAGCAGCCGGGCGCCCTTGAGGGCGTCGAGGACCGGGCCCACGGCACTGCGATCTTCCGACCAGGCGGTGAGAGCCGCGCTCAGCCGGGGGTCGGCGGAGCCGTCGTCGTCGGAGAAGCCGGGGTCGGGGATGTTCTTGTTCGCCACGGTCGTCGAGCCTATCGGCCGGCGGCCGGGCCACCGGCGGCAGCTCAGAAGTCCTGGCGGCTCGTGCGGCGGCCGCGCCACAGGACGACCGCCGCGACCAGCAGGACGCCGCCGGCACTGCCCGCGAGGGGGGCGGCCCAGTCGGCGGTGTCGTCGCCGGAGCCGGTGGCGTCGGGGCCGCTGCCGAAGTACTTCGCGCCGTACGCCGCCGAGCGGAGGCCCTGCGGTTCGAGCCGGTCGGCGGCCTTGATGGCGGCGGCCGGGTCGACGAAGCCGAAGCCGCGGGAGTCGTCGCGGCCCCCGGCGGGGGCGTTGCGGGCGGTGTCCTCCAGGAGCGACTTGATCTGGGCCGGGGTCAGATCGGGGTGGGCGGCCTTGACCAGGGCGGCGGCGCCGGAGACGAAGGCGGCGGCGGCGCTGGTGCCCCAGCCCTCGTAGTACTTGTGGTCGGGGTCGGCGATGACGACGTCGACGCCGGGGGCGCTGACGGTGGCGTACCAGCGGCGGGTGGAGAACGGGGCGCGGGTTCCGGCGCGGTCCACGGCGGTGGCGGCGATGACGCCCGGGTAGGCGGCCGGGTAGGAGATGCGGTCGCCCTTCTCGCCGCCGTTGCCGGCGGAGGCGACGACGACCACGCCCTTCTTCAGGGCGTACTGGATGGCCTGGTCCTCGGCGGGTTCCGGATGCGCGGAGGCGGAGTCGTCGCCGAGGGAGAGGTTGATGACGTCGGCGCCGTGGTCGGCGGCCCAGCGGATGCCGTCGGCGAGGGCGTTGCCGCGGGTGCTGCGGGCCTTGGCGCGGGAGGGGTCGCCGTCCTCCAGGATCACGCGGACGGGGAGGATCTTCGCCTCGGGGGCGATGCCGAGGACGCCGTCGGCGTTGCCCGGGCCGTGTCCGTGCCCGGCGATGATCCCGGCCATGGCGGTGCCGTGGCGGGCCCAGGCGCGGTCGCCGGGTTCGGCTCCGAATCCGACCAGGTCCTTGCCGGTGAGGACGTTGCCGATCAGGTCGGGGTGGTCGGCCTCGACGCCGGTGTCCAGGACGGCGACGGTGACGCCCTCGCCCTTGGTGGTCCGCCAGGCCTCCTGGGTGTGCATCGCCTCCAGGGCCCACTGCTGGGCGCGGATGCCGTCGGCGTGGGCGGTGGTGGCGGGCAGGAGGACGAGGCCGGCGGCGAGCAGGACGCTCAGCGCCGCGGACCGGCCGGCCCCGGCGGCTCGGCCGGCCGGTTTCCTGGTGGCTTTCACGACGGCTGCTCCGTGGCCGGACGGACGTTCTTGCGCAGGCCGCGTTCGACGCGGTCGGCGAGGCCCTGTGCCTCGTTGCCGAGGCCGGCCTGGGCGGGGGCGGTGGTGGCGCCGGCCTGCATGGCGTCCCCGGCGGGCTGCGGGTCGTCGACGGTACGGCCGTCGGCCCAGCCGGAGACGGCGTAGACGACGACCGGGGCCTCGGTCAGCACGGAGACGGTCCAGGCGGCGCGCTGCTTCGCGCCGAAGTGGGCGGCGGGCGTGTCCTTCGCGGCGTACGGCAGGGGCATCAGATCGCTGCGGCGGTCCAGGCGCTCCTTGCGGAAACGGTTCGCGAGGGAGGTCATGCCCGGGGCGTCGGCCTTCGTGAAGAGCAGGCCGACGGTGGTCACGTAGCTCTCGGTGGCGTCGGTGTAGGTGGCGCGCAGGAGCCGCTCGCAGCCGACGGGGGCGAGGGCCTTGCGCAGCAGGGGGTCGAAGGCGTCCTCGCAGCCGCTGTCCGGGGCGACGGCTATCCGGGTCCAGGTGCGGTCGGCTCCGCCGGGGCCGGCTCCCTGGCCCTGCACGGTGGGCGGGAACAACTGGTCGACGGGAACGCTGTGCCAGAGGCTGCCGGCCGCGGCGAAGGTGCTGCGCGAGCCCTCCCGACCGGAGTCCCCGACGAGCCAGCTCCCGGTGACCGCGCCCGAGATGAGCCCCAGCCCGAGCACGAGACAGACGGCGGCAGCGGCGGTCTGGGACGCCCCGCGCCGCCCGAGCGGCCGGGGCCGTCCGTCGCCGTCGTACCCCTCGGGCTCCCCGAAGGACACGGCGGGGCGTGTGCCGGAAGGAGTGTGGCCGGGGGCCGGAGGGGCGCTCCAGGAGAGGGACGGGTCGGGGGAGACGTCGGTGGGCCGGTGTGCGGGTGCGGAGGGAATGCGGATGCCACGCCCGGCCGTGGCGTCGGCAGTGACCTGTGGCTCCCGCGCGGGGCGTGGCGGAACGCCCGGCCCCGCGGAACCGGGGCGGCCGAAGGATTCAGCAGGCCCGGAGGACGGGCGCGCGGCTGGCTCGGCGGGTGCCGGGTCGGCGGGGACCGGTCGCAATCGTGCGGTCGTCTCCGAGGAGCCTTCGGCAGGGGCGCCGGTACGGCGTGACGTGGGGGCCTGCCCCGGCCGGCCGGACGAGCCCTGCGTGGGGAGGTGGCGCAGTCGCGGAGGGGCGTCGGGTGGGGTGGACGGCCTGTTCGACTCGGATCGCGTCACGCGGCCGGCGCCGGACTGCGTGTCCGGGAACCGGTCGGAGGCGCGGGGCGGGGGCGGGGCGGCGGGCTCGGTACGCCCGGGTGCGGTGGACTCGGCACGCCGGGCCATGGTGTCGCCGAAGCTCGGGAAACGGGGGCCGCCGTTCGTGCCGTCGGTCTGACCGGAGGCCGCGCCACCGCCCCGAGCGGTCGTTTCCTGCCAGGCGGCAGCGGACCCTGACGTGTCGGTGTCCCGCTCCGGCGACGGACGCCGCGCACCCGGGGCCGGGCCGGAAGGTGCCGCCTGGGCGTCCTCGGCCGGGGCCGGTGGGTGTGCGGGGCGTGGCGGGGTGCTGGGGCGCGGGGGAAAAGAGGCACGCTGTGCTTCCGTGCTCATGCACCCCCCGTTTCCTCGTACCCGGGCCGCTGCGCACTGCGCGGGCCGGTGTCCTCCTGCCCGAGGCCCGGCACTGAGTCGTCCCGGGCACACATACCCGTACGGATGGAGCGTCATCCCGGCACGGAAGTCCGGCCGGCGCCGCTCCGCCGTACGTGCGCGTCACTCTACGGCTTGTTCCTGGGCGAACGGGAACCAGTCCACGAGCCCGGGGCATCTGCCCGGAACGTCCCCCTACCCTGCGGTAATCCTGTCTGGCAGGCTGCGTTCATGACTGCGCGCGCCTCCGACCGGGCCCGTTACGACCGGGCCACCGCCCATCTCGACGCCCCTCTCGCGATCGTGGACCTGGACGCCTTCGACGCCAACGCCGCGGATCTGGCCCGTCGCGCCGGGGGCAAGCCCGTGCGGGTGGCCAGCAAGTCCGTGCGATGCCGGGCGCTGCTGGAACGCGTCCTGGCCCGGGACGGTTTCGCGGGGATCATGTCGTTCACCCTCGCCGAGTCGCTGTGGCTGGCGCGCTCGGGGTTCGACGACGTGCTGCTCGCCTACCCGTCCGCCGACCGGGCCGGGTACGGCGAACTCGCCGGTGATCCCAAGCTCGCCGCCGCCGTGACCGTGATGGTCGACGACGTCGCCCAGCTCGATCTCATCGATGCTTCGCGGGGCGGCGGACGTGAAGTCGTGCGGGTCTGCCTGGAGTTGGACACTTCCCTGAAGCTGCTCGGCGGGCGGGTGCGCGTCGGGGCCCGGCGTTCGCCGCTGCACTCCCCCGCCCAGGTCGCCGACCTGGCCCGGGCCGTGGCCCGCCGGCCGGGCTTCGAGGTCGTGGGGATCATGGCGTACGAGGGGCACGTCGCCGGTGTCGGGGACGCGGTCGCGGGACGGCCGCTGCGGTCCCGCGCCATCCGGCTGATGCAGGCCGCCGCCAAGCGTGAACTCGCCGAGCGGCGTGCGGAGGTGGTGCGTGCGGTGCGGGCCGTCGTGCCGGGGCTGGAGTTCGTCAACGGCGGCGGCACCGGCTCGGTGCAGCACACGGCGGCCGAGGACGCGGTGACCGAGATCGGCGCCGGGTCGGGGCTGTACGTGCCGCGGCTGTTCGACAACTACACGTCGTTCAGCGGCCGTCCGGCGGCTCTCTTCGCCCAGCCCGTCGTACGGCGGCCGGGCGTCGGGGTCGTGACGGTCCTCGGTGGCGGGTACCCCGCCTCCGGCGCGGCCGGGCCCGACCGGCTGCCCGTGCCGTATCTGCCCCAGGGGCTGCGCTACGACCCTCAGGAGGGGGCCGGTGAGGTGCAGACGCCGCTGCTCGGCTCGCCCGCCGACGACCTGCTGATCGGTGACAAGGTGTGGTTCCGGCACGCGAAGGCCGGTGAGCTGTGCGAGCGCTTCGACGTGCTGCACCTGGTGGAGGGGGACGCGGTGACGGCGACCGTGCCGACGTACCGCGGCGAGGGCCACACGTTCCTGTAGCGGCCCCGCGGTCGGTGCCGCTCAGTCCGGCGGGCCGATGCTGCTGCCCACGCCGCCGCCCGTGTCCGCGTCGCCGAACGGCCGGATGCCCTCGGTGATGCGGTCCATGTCGGCGAGCGGCGGTCCGTCCTGGCCCGCGTCGAAGACGTAGCGGACGAGCACGGGCGACTCGGTGCCGACGCTGGACGGGAAGACGAGCGACTGGACGTAGCCGCCCGGCCCCTTGGCGGTCCGCACGCGCCAGCGCACGAGGTACCCGGCGCGGCCCGCCACCGCGACCGGACCGGACTTGACCTGCTGGTGCGACTCGACGCCCCCGTAGAGCTCGCGGCCGAGCGCGTCGCGGTCGTAGGCATCGTCGGCGGCGGCGTCGATGTCCGCCTTGGCGAGGGCCTCGGGGGACTTCTCGTCGGTCTCGGTCACCGTGCGGGAGAAGACGAGGCCGTGGCGGCAGACGCCGACGCCGCCGGGGCAGTCGTAGGTGCCGTCGGTCGTCATGACGACGTCGTCCTGGGCGACGTACTGGGGGAGGACCCAGCCGTCGAGCAGGGGGAACGTTATGCCGTTGAGCTGGTCCTCGACGATCGCGGGGTCGTCGGCGGACGGCTCGGAGGCGGACGCCTCGGGGGTCGGCTCCGACGAGTCGGGGCTGGGCTCGACGGTGGAGGTGGGGGCGGTCGTGGCCTCCGTGCCGCCGCCGTCGCCCCCGCCGAGGGCGACGGCTCCGGTGACGATCGCGGCGACCAGAACGACGCCCGTGGCGGTCAGGGCGACCACCTTCGTGCGGCCGGTGCCGCCGCCCGGCGGCGGGGTGGCGGGCGCCTCGGGCGCGCGGCGGTGCTCGGTCCAGGCCGTGCCGTCCCACCAGCGTTCCAGATGCGGGCCGTGCGGGTCGGGATACCAGCCGGGCGGCGGCGTCATGCTCATCCCGGCACTGTAGAGCCGGATCCCGGCCGTCCGGACACGCCTTTTACAGGGGTGTGACGTACGCTCCCGCGATCCCGCCGTCGACCAGGAAGTCGGTGGCGTTCACGAAGGAGGAGTCGTCGCTGGCGAGGAAGGCCACGGCGGCGGCGATCTCCTCGGCCTCGGCGAACCGGCCCAGCGGGATGTGTACCAGGCGGCGCGCGGCGCGCTCCGGGTCCTTGGCGAACAGCTCCTGGAGGAGCGGGGTGTTGACCGGGCCGGGGCACAGGGCGTTGACCCGGATGCCCTCGCGGGCGAACTGCACGCCCAGCTCACGGGACATGGCGAGGACGCCGCCCTTGGAGGCCGTGTACGAGATCTGGCTGGTGGCGGCGCCCATCCTCGCCACGAAGGACGCCGTGTTGATGATCGAGCCCTTGCCCTGGCGCCGCATGTACGGGATGGCGGCCTTGCAGCAGAGGTAGACCGAGGTGAGGTTGACCTCCTGGACGCGCTTCCAGGCCTCCAGGCCGGTCTCCAGGATGGAGTCGTCGTCGGGCGGGGAGATGCCGGCGTTGTTGAAGGCGATGTCGACGCTGCCGTAGGTGTCCTGGGCCGTCTTGAAGAGGGCCTCGACCTGCTCGGCGTCGGTGACGTCCACCTTCACGAAGATGCCGCCGGTCTCCTCGGCGGCCGCCTTGCCGCGTGCCTCGTCGACGTCGGCGCAGACGACGTGCGCGCCCTCGGACGCGAGACGGCGGGCGGCGGCCAGACCGATGCCGCTGCCGGCTCCGGTGACGACGGCGCTGCGGCCGACCAGCCGGCGGCAGATGCTTTCCTGAGCGGTCACTGTGCGGGGCCCTCCGTGCTGATGAAGACGTTCTTGGTTTCGGTGAAGGCGGCCAGGGCCTCGGGACCGAGCTCGCGGCCGACGCCCGACTGCTTGTAGCCGCCGAAGGGGGTCCAGTAGCGGACGCTGGCGTGGGAGTTGACGGACAGGTTGCCGGCGCGCACGGCCTGGGAGACGCGCAGGGCACGGCCGACGTCCCGGGTCCAGATGGAGCCGGAGAGGCCGTAGGGGGTGTCGTTGGCGAGGCGGATCGCGTCGGCCTCGTCGGTGAAGGGCAGCAGGACGGCGACCGGGCCGAAGATCTCCTCGCAGGCCGCCGCCGAGTCGGGCCGCTCCCCGGTGAGCACGGTCGGCGGGAACCAGAAGCCGGGCCCCTCGGGTGCGCTGCCCCGCAGGGCCGGGGCGTCCTCGGGTACGAAGCCGCGGACGCGGTCCAGCTGCTGCCGGGAGATCAGCGGGCCCATCTGCGTCTTCTCGTCGGCCGGATCGCCCACCACCACGGCGGCCAGCGTCTCGGCGAGCCGCTCGCGGACCTCGTCGTACACCGTCTCCTGGACCAGGATGCGGGTGCGGGCGCAGCAGTCCTGGCCGGAGTTGTCCAGGAAGGAGAAGGGGTCGACGGCGGCCTTCAGGTCGGCGTCGGCGAAGACGATGTTCGGGCTCTTGCCGCCGAGTTCGAGGGTGACCGGCTTGACCTGCTCGGCGCCGAGCGCGGCGACCCGCCGGCCGGTCCTGGTGGAGCCGGTGAAGACGATCTTGGCGACCCCGGGGTGGCGCACCAGCGCGTCGCCGGTGATGGCGCCGTGTCCGGGCAGGACCTGGAAGAGGTGCTCGGGGAGTCCGGCTTCCAGGGCGAGTTCGGCCAGACGCAGCGCGGTGAGCGGGGTGGTCTCGGCGGGCTTGAGGAGGACCGCGTTCCCGGCCGCGAGGGCGGGGGCCGTGCCCCAGGCGGCGATCGGCATGGGGAAGTTCCACGGCGCGATCACGCCGACGACGCCGAGCGGTTCGAGGATCGTGACGTCGAGGCCGCCGGGCACCGGGATCTGCCGGCCGGTGAGCCGCTCCACTCCCCCGGCCGCGTAGTCCAGCAGGTCCCGGACGTTGCCCGCCTCCCAGCGGGCGTTGCCGATGGTGTGGCCGGCCTCCCGGACCTCCAGGCGGGCGAGTTCCTCCAGGTGCTCGTCGACGGTGGCCGCGAAGCGGCGCAGCAGCCGGGCGCGGTCCGCTGGGGGCAGGGCGGCCCAGATCCGCTGTGCCCTGGCGGCGTGGGTGACGGCCGCGTCGACATCGGCCGGACTCGCCCCGGCGACGGCGGCGACGACCTCCTCGGTCGCGGGGTTCAGTACTTCCAGAAGGTGCTCGGAAGACAAGAAGGACCTCACATGCGTTCGAAGGAGCGGCGCAGCTCCCAGTCGGTCACCGCGGCGTCGAAGGCGTCCAGTTCGACGCGCGCCATGTTGCGGTAGTGCGCGACGACCTCGTCGCCGAAGGCGGCCTGGGCGATGGGGCTGTTCTCCCAGAGCTCTGCGGCCTCGCGCAGGGTGGTGGGGACGTGGGCGAAGTCGGCGGCGTAGGCGTTGCCGGGGCAGGGCTCGGGCAGTTCCAGCTTCTGCTCGATGCCGTGCAGTCCGGCCGCGACCAGCCCGGCCACGGCGAGGTAGGGGTTGACGTCCCCGCCGGGCAGCCGGTTCTCGAAGCGCATGGAGCGGCCGTGGCCGACCACGCGCAGCGCGCAGGTGCGGTTGTCATGGCCCCAGGCGACGGCGGTCGGGGCGAAGGAACCGGGCTGGAACCGCTTGTAGGAGTTGATGTTGGGGGCGTAGAGCAGGGAGAAGTCGCGCAGGGCGGCGAGCTGGCCGGCGAGGAAGTGGCGCATCACGTCCGACATGCCGCCTTCGCCGTCCCCCGCCATGGCGTTGTTGCCGTCCGCGTCCGCGAGCGAGAGGTGGATGTGGCAGGAGTTGCCCTCGCGCTCGTTGTACTTGGCCATGAAGGTGATCGACATGCCCTCCTGGGAGGCGATCTCCTTGGCGCCGGTCTTGTAGACGGCGTGCTGGTCGCAGGTGACCAGGGCCTCGTCGTAGCGGAAGGCGATCTCGTGCTGGCCGGGGTTGCACTCGCCCTTGGCGGACTCCACGGTGAGGCCCGCGGCCGCCATCTCGTTGCGGATGCGGCGCAGCAGGGGCTCGATGCGGCCGGTGCCGAGGACCGAGTAGTCGATGTTGTACTGGTTGGCCGGGGTGAGCCCGCGGTAGCCCGCGTCCCAGGCCTGTTCGTAGGTGTCCTTGAAGACGATGAACTCCAGCTCGGTGCCGACCTGGGCGGTGTAGCCGAGTTCGGCGAGGCGCTCCAGCTGGCGGCGCAGGATCTGGCGGGGTGCGGCGACCACGGGCGAGCCGTCGTTCCAGGCGAGGTCGGCGTGGAGCATGGCCGTGCCCTCGTTCCAGGGGACGCGGCGCAGGGTACTCAGGTCCGGGTGCATGGCGAAGTCGCCGTAGCCGCGGTCCCAGGAGGACATCGCGTAGCCGTCGACGGTGTTCATCTCGGTGTCGACGGCGAGCAGGTAGTTGCAGCCCTCGGTGCCGTGCTGGAGGACCTCGTCGAGGAAGAAGCGTGCGGCGAACCGCTTGCCCTGGAGCCGCCCTTGCATGTCGGGGAAGGCCAGGACGACAGTGTCGATCTCACCGCCGGCGACGAGGGCGTGCAGCTCCTCGACGCTCAGCGGGGCTGTGCGGTCTGCCACGGGAAGGCCTCCTAGGCTCCTTGGATCCGCTGCCTGGATCCGCCGGGAGCCATAAGGTATTGCGGAGAACCATTGCTTGGGAAGGGGGTACGGCCACATGTCGGAGGAAGCCGGTGGGGACGACACGCGGGACGGGCTGACGCCGGTGCTGCGGCCGGTGCGCGCGGGCAACGGCTTCGAGGAGGCGCTGGAGCAGATCCTCCAGGTCGTACGGCTGGGCCTGGTGCCGGGGGGCGAGCGGCTGCCGGCCGAGCGGGAGCTGGCGGAGCGGCTGGGGATCAGCCGGGTGACGCTGCGCGAGGTGCTGAAGGTGCTCCAGGACCAGGGGCTGGTGGAGTCGCGGCGGGGCCGGTACGGCGGCACGTTCGTGCTGCCGCGATCCGACGCCGGCGGCGAGGACGAGCTGCGGCGCCGGATCGCCGAGGTCGACATTGAGGACGTGCTGCGGTTCCGGGAGGTGCTGGAGGTCGGGGCGGCGGGGCTGTGCGCGGCGCACGGGCTGGACGACAAGCAGGCGGATCGGCTCCGGGAGGCCCTGGCGCGCACGCACGACGCCCCGCTCGCCGACTACCGCCGGCAGGACACGCTGCTGCACCTCACCCTCGCCGAGCTGTCCGGCTCCCCCACGCTCACCGCCCAGTACGCGGCCGTCCGCGCGACCGTGAACGACCTGCTCGACTGCATCCCGCTGCTGGTGCGCAACCTCGAACACTCGCAGCGGCAGCACACGGCCCTGGTGGAGGCCGTGATCGAGGGCGATGCCGACCAGGCCCGGGAGATCACCCGCGAGCACTGCGCGGGCACGGCGGCGCTGCTGCGCGGCTTCCTCGGCCGCGCCGCGCCGGGTCGCGGCGCGTGAGGATTTACGGGCGATTAACGCACGGGTATTGCCATTCCCCGGTCGGCACCGAAAAGGTGTGGATCCATTCCATTGAGCGGGAGCCCGCTCGACCCCGTGTCCGCCGCCCGTCGGGAGTCCGTCCATGTCCCAGGAATCCACCAGCCCACCCGCCGCCGCGCAGGCGGACGACTATCTGGAACGCAGGGCGCTCCGCCGCGGCAGCGCCGGCTGGGTGCTGCTGACCGGTCTCGGCGTCGCCTACGTCGTCTCCGGTGACTACTCGGGCTGGAACTTCGGCCTGGCCGAGGGCGGCTTCGGCGGCCTGGCGATCGCCATGGTGCTCATGGGCGCGATGTACGCGTGCATGGTCTTCGCCCTCGCCGAGCTGTCCTCGATCCTGCCGACGGCGGGTGGCGGCTACGGCTTCGCCCGTCGGGCGCTCGGCCCGTGGGGCGGCTTCCTGACCGGTACGGCGATCCTCATCGAGTACGTCCTCGCGCCCGCCGCCATCGTCATCTTCATCGGCGACTACGTCGAGTCGCTGGGCCTGTTCGGCCTGGAGTCCGGCTGGCCGATGTACCTGGTCTGCTTCGCTATCTTCCTCGGCATCCACCTCTGGGGTGTGGGCGAGGCCCTGCGCTTCAGCTTCGTCGTCACCGGCATCGCGGTGGCCGCCCTGGTCGTGTTCGCGCTGGCGGCACTGCCCGACTTCTCGTTCGCCTCGCTGGACGACATCCCGGTCGACTCCTCCGCCGCGGGGTCGAGCTCCTGGCTCCCCTTCGGCCTGCTCGGCATCTGGGCGGCGTTCCCGTTCGGCATGTGGTTCTTCCTGGGCGTCGAGGGCGTGCCGCTGGCCGCCGAGGAGACGCGGGACCCGGCCCGTACGCTGCCCAAGGCGATCCGCTGGTCGATGGGCATCCTGGTCGTACTGGCGGTGGTGACCTTCGTCGCGGCGGCCGGGGCACGCGGCTCGGCGTCGATCCAGGAGGCGGGCAACCCCCTCGTCGAGGCGCTCCAGCCGGACGGCAGGGCGACGACCCTGAGCAGGATCGTGAACTACGCGGGCCTGGCCGGCCTGGTGGCGTCGTTCTTCTCCCTGATCTACGCGGGCTCGCGCCAGCTGTTCGCCCTGTCCCGCGCGGGCTACCTGCCCCGCTTCCTGTCCCTCACCAGCCGCCGCAAGGCGCCGTACCTGGGACTGCTGGTCCCCGGCACGATCGGCTTCCTGCTGGCGGCGGTGTCGGGCGACGGCGCCCGGATGCTGAACATCGCGGTCTTCGGCGCGACCATCTCCTACGCGTTGATGTCCCTGTCGCACATCGTGCTGCGCCGCCGGGAGCCGGAGCTGCCGCGGCCGTACCGCACACCGGGCGGGGTGCTGACCTCCTCCGTCGCCCTGGTGCTGGCCTGTGCGGCGCTGGTGGCGACGTTCCTGGTGGACGTGACGGCGGCCTTCATCGCGCTCGCGGTGTACGTCGTGGCCCTCGCGTACTTCGGTCTGTACAGCAGGAAGCGGCTGGTGGCGAAGGCACCGGAGGAGGAGTTCGCGGCACTGGCCGCGGCCGAGGCAGAGTTGACACGGGACTGAGGCATCGAGTGTGAGGGAGTTTCTGTGGCCAGGCCGTTGATCGGGGTCAGCACGTATCTGGAGGCCGGTGCGCGCTGGGGGGTGTGGGAACTGGAGGCCGCGCTGCTGCCGGTCGGCTATCCCCGGCTCGTGCAGCGGGCGGGCGGCCTCGCCGCGATGCTTCCGCCCGACGACCCCGCGTACGCGGCCGCGACCGTGGCCCGGCTGGACGGCCTGGTCATCGCGGGCGGCCCGGACGTGGAGCCCGTACGGTACGGCGCCGAGCCGCATCCCCGCACCGGGCCGCCCGCGCGGGAGCGCGACGCGTGGGAACTGGCCCTGATCGACGCGGCCCTCACGGCGCGCGTCCCGCTGCTCGGCATCTGCCGGGGCATGCAACTGCTGAACGTCGCCCTGGGCGGGACGCTGGTGCAGCACCTCGACGGGCACGCGGAGGTCGTGGGCGTCTTCGGCAACCACGCGGTCAAGCCGGTGCCGGGGAGTCTGTACGCGGCTGTCGTGCCCGAGGAGACATCGGTGCCGGCGTATCACCACCAGGCCGTGGACCGCCTGGGCGAGGGACTCGTCCCGTCGGCCTACGCGGACGACGGCACGGTGGAGGCCCTGGAACTGCCGTCCGGTGCGGGCTGGGTGCTGGGCGTCCAGTGGCATCCGGAGATGGGCGAGGACGTCCGGGTGATGCGGGCGCTGGTGGAGGCGGCGGAGTCCGCCACATCCAGCCCGCCCGGCGATTGAGGACGAGGCCGTTCAGGCCGATGGGGGGCCAGGGGGTGGAGCCCCTTGGCGGGGTCGAAGGGGCGGAGCCCCTGGGGAGGGGACGGGCAGGGGCGGCGGGGGCGAGGAAACTACCCCCGCGTCAGCGACAACAGGTCCCTGGCCGGCCCCGTAGGGCGATGTCCCGTCGGCCACACCGCGCGGAGGTCACGCGCCAGGGCCACCCCCTCCACCGGCACGCGCACCAGGCGGCGCATCGCCAGCTCCTCCCCCACCGCCAGTTCGCTCAGGACCGCCGGCCCCGCCCCGCTCACCGCCGCCGCCTTGACCGCCGTGGTGGACGACAGCTCGATCAGCGGCCTGGCCAGCCCGCCCAGCGCCGCGTCCAGGACCTGGCGGGTGCCGGAGCCCTTCTCGCGGAGGATGAGGGGCGTCGACGCCAGCTCCCCGGCCGCCAGGGGCCGTCGCCGGCGGGCCCAGGGATGCGCGGGGGCCGTGACCACTATCAGGCGGTCGTGGGCGATGACCACCGAGTCCAGCCCCTTCGGGACCGTCAGTCCCTCGACGAACCCCACGTCCGCCTCGTCCGACAGCAGCCGCTCCGCGACCACCGTCGAGTTCCCGGCGAGCAGGGACACCGCCGTGTCGGGCCGCTGGGCGCGCAGCGCGAGCAGCCAGCCCGGCAGCAGGTACTCCGCGATCGTCATGCTCGCCGCGACCCGCAACCGGGAGTCGCGGCGGTCGCGCAGCGCCTGCGCCCCCACGTCGAACGCCTCCGCCGCCTCGACGATGCGCCGCGCCCAGTCCGTCACCAGCGCACCGGCGTCCGTGAGCCGGGACCCGCGCGGTGAGCGGTCGACCAGCGCCACGCCGAGCTGCCGCTCCATCGACCGGATCCGGCTGCTGGCCGCGGGCTGGGTGATGCCGAGTTCCCTCGCCGCCCCGCCGAGGCTGCCGAGCCGCGCCACCGCCAGCAGCAACTCCAGGGCGCCCAGATCCGGCACCCGGTGCGCGAGAGACCCGCCGGTCGGGACCTCACCCTGCTCTTCCGTCCTGCTCATAAACCCAGCTTATGTGGCCATAGAGGCATGCTCCCTGGTGGTGGGGTGCCCACGGCCCGACCGTGGAGTCATGGTCACCGCAGCCCAGCCCGTTCCGTGCGCAGTCTCCGTCCGTCACCTCGGACCCAACTGGTACGCCACCGTCATGGGCACCGCCGTCGTCGCCACCGCCGGGACCGCCCTGTCGCCGCACGCCCCCGGGCTGCGCGGCACGCTGGCCGGTGTCTGGGCCCTCTCCCTGGTCCTGCTCGTCACCCTGCTCGGCGCCCGGGCCGTGCACTGGGCCCACCACCGGGACCAGGCCCGCGCCCACCTCCTCGACCCCGCGACCGCACCCTTCTACGGCTGCCTCGCGATGGCCCTCCTGGCCGTCGGCGGGGGTGCTCTCGGCGTCGGCCGGGACTGGATCGGCGTGCGGGCGGCCGTGGCGCTCGACGCCGTGCTGTTCGGCGCCGGTACGGTTCTCGGACTGGCCGCGGCCGTCGCGGTGCCGTATCTGATGGCCGTAGGCCACCGGGTCGAGCCGGGACAGGCCACGCCCGTCTGGCTGCTGCCCCTGGTCGCGCCCATGGTGTCCGCCGCCGTCGGGCCGCCGCTGGTGCGCCATCTGCCTCCCGGTCAGCCCCGGGAGACGCTGCTCCTCGTCTGTGTCGCGCTGTTCGGGCTCAGCCTGCTCGCGACCCTGGTCATGCTGCCGCTGGTCTTCGGACGGCTGATCACCGGCGGGCCGCTGCCGCTCGCCCTCACCCCGACGCTCTTCCTGGTGCTCGGGCCGCTCGGGCAGTCCACGACCGCGGTCGGCGCGTTCGCGGACGTCGCCCCCGGGGTCCTACCGGCGCCGTACAGCCAGGGCTTCGGTGTCCTCGCCGTGCTCTACGGCGTGCCCGTGATGGGATTCGCGCTGCTGTGGTTCTGCCTCGCCACGGCCCATGTGCTGCGCGCCCGGCGGCACGGGATGCCCTTCTCGATGACCTGGTGGTCGTTCACCTTCCCGGTCGGCACCTGTGTCACGGGCGCCGAGGCACTGGGCCGGCACACGGGGCTCGTGGCCTACGCGGGGCCGGCCGTCGTGCTGTACGCGGTGCTGGTCGCCGCGTGGGGCACCGCCGCGGTGGGCACCGTACGCGGGCTGCTCAGGGGCGAGCTGCTCGCAGGGCCCGGCCCAGGACCCGTGGCGCCTCGGCCAGCGACGGCCCGTACCACGTCAGGTGCCGTCCGCTGACGAGCGCGCAGGGCAGGCCGGGGAAGGCCTCCGGGCCGTCGTCCGCGGTGAAGCGGTAGGGCTCGTCCGGGAGGACCACCAGGTCCGGCGCGGCGGCGCGGAGTTCCTCCAGCGGGATGCGGGGATAGCGGTCGGGGTGCGCCGCGTACACGTGGTCGACCCCCAGGCGGGCC
The DNA here is from genome assembly GCF_900236475.1 of Streptomyces chartreusis NRRL 3882. Classification (GTDB taxonomy): domain Bacteria; phylum Actinomycetota; class Actinomycetes; order Streptomycetales; family Streptomycetaceae; genus Streptomyces; species Streptomyces chartreusis_D. Next base: position 7,267,514 of record NZ_LT963352.1, on the reverse strand, counting down.
AGGACGTCGCCCGCGAAGGTGTCGCGGCCCAGGACCATCCACGGGCGGCGCCAGACCGGCACGATCGCCGTCGGCCGGGCGGCCGGGCGCGGCAGGGACGACCAGGTCTCCTCCGCCTCGTCCAGCCAGCGCGGGCGGGCCGCCACCCCGCAGGCGTCCAGGACCCGGGCCAGTTCCCGGAAGGCCTGCGGCACGTCGCGGATCTCCGTGACCAGGACCTCGACGCCCGCCGCGCGCAGGGCCGCGAGGTCGGGTTCGCGGTTCTCCTCCTCGTTGGCGATCACCAGGTCGGGAGCGAGGGAGACGATCCGGTCGGCCTTCGGGTTCTTGGTGCCGCCGACGCGTACGACCTCGAGGCCGGGCGGGTGCGTGCACCAGTCGGTGGCGCCGACCAGCACGCCGGGCGCGGACCGGGCCACGGCCTCGGTCAGCGACGGGACCAGCGAGACGACCCTCACCGGCGTGGCCGGTCCCGGACCGCCTCGATGTGTTCGGCCACGGCGACGACGATCACCCGGGTGTCGGACTCCGCCGCCCGCCAGCGGTGCCGCACACCGCCGGTGAGGTACAGCGTGTCGCCGCGGCCCAGACGGTAGGCGCGGCCCTCCGCCTCGATCTCCACCGCGCCGTCGGCGACGTACATCAACTGATCGTTGCGGTACTGGAATTCACGGCCGGCGTCGTGGTCGCCGGTGAACTCGGAGGCGTGCATCTGGTGGTGGCCGCGCACCAGGGACCGGGTCCGGGGCTGGGGCAGCGGTTCGGTGTCGTCGGCCCGGACGACGTCCACGCTGCACGCCGGGTCGGCGGCGGCGAGGAGCTCGACCGCGGTGGTGCGCAGGGCGTCGGCGACCTTCTCCAGGGAACCCGTGCTGGGCCGGGCACGGTCGTTCTCGACCTGGCTGAGGAACGGGACCGACAGGCCGCTGCGCTCGGCCACGACGGCGAGGGTGAGCTCCAGCGCGCGGCGCCGCCGACGCACGGCCGCGCCCACCCGAAGGGGCTGCTCTTTGTGGTCGCCCATCGCTCCGGCTCCCTCCTTCGCCGTCGATCCTGTGCGCCGGTGCCGGCGCACTCCTTCTGTTGGGTTGTCTGCACCCTACGCATGTTCGGCAAACCGGTGCATGCGCCCGTCACATCGACGTCCTACCGGGCGGTGTGCGACCTCACACTTCGCGCCAGTTGATCCGCCGCCCTCGGGGGCGGCGCGTGGATTCCTCCTCAGGGAGGAACAGGGAGAAACAGGAAGGGAGAAGGGGTTCTGGGGGTGGCGTAGCGCTCTGTGGTTGTCCGGATCTGCTCGTGGGTCCGGGCGCCGGTGGGGGTGAGGGTGCGCGTACGGGGCTGGACGCGGCGTGTCGCGTCCAGCCCCGTACCGGGCCTCACTGCGGCGTCATGCGCTCCACCATGTCGGGGTGCTGCTTCAGCCACGCGGCGACGGCCTCTTCCTCATGGCCCTGGCCGCGGTCCTTGATCTCGCTCTCCAGGCTGCCGAGCTCGTCCTCGCTCATCTTGAAGTTCTTGATCCACTTCGTGAGCTGCGGGTACTGCTCGGGGAACTTCTCGTTGGAGATGGTGCGGATCGTGTTGCCCTCGCCGAAGGCCTTCTTGGGGTCCTTCAGCTTGGTCAGCTCGTAGTCGCTGTAGGCCCAGTGCGGCGACCAGAGGGTGACGGCGATCGGCTCCTTCTTGGCGTAGGCGCGCTTGAGCTCCGCCAGCATGGCCGGGGTGGAGCCGTCGACGACCTCGTACTCCTTGTCCAGGCCGTAGCCGGGCAGGACCTTGGTCTTCAGCAGGTTCATCTCGCCGGTGCCGGGCTCGATGCCGATGATCTTCCCGTCGAAGGTTCCGGCCTTGCCCTTGAGGTCCGCCAGGGAATCCACGCCCTTGACGTAGGACGGCACGGCGATCTCCAGGGAGGTCGGCTGGTACCAGGTGCCGAGGTCCTTGAGCCGGTCCTTGTTCGCGTCCCAGTAGTTCTTCTGGGCGTAGGGCAGCCAGGCGTCGAAGTTGAGGTCGAGATCGCCCGAGGCCAGACCCGTGTAGACGGGGCCGACGTCCATCTGCTTCAGGTTCATCCGGTAGCCGCGCCGTTCGAGGACGTTCTTCCACAGGTACGTGACGGCGATGTCCTCGTCCCAGGGGAACCACGCCACGTCCAGCGGTCGCTCGGCCTCGGCGGGTGTGCTGCCGCCGGCGCCCTTCACCGGGGCGAGCTTGTCGACGTAACCGGGGTGCCGCTTCAGCCAGGCGCGGACCGCCTCCTGCTGGTTGCCCTTGCCCGCCTTGTTGATCTCGGCTTCGAGGCTGGTGAGCTCCTTCTCGCTCATCTTGAAGTCCTTCAGCCAGCCGGCGACCGTGGGGTCGTCGTCCGCGAAGCCCTTGCGGGCCAGCGTGTGCACGCCGTCGCCCTCGCCCCAGGCGCCCTTGGGGTCCTTGAGCTTCTTCAGGTCGTAGTCGTTGTACGCCCAGTGCGGCGACCAGAGCGTGACGACGACCGGCTCCTTCTTGGCGTACGCGCGCTTCAGCTCGGCCAGCATCGCGGGCGTGGAGCTGTCGACGACCTTGTACTCCTTGTCCAGGCCGTACTCCTTGAGGACCTTGCTCTTGAGCAGGGCCATCTCGCCGGCGCTGGACTCGATGCCGGTGATCTTGCCGCCGAACTCGGACGCCTTGCCCTTGAGGTCCGCCAGGGAGTCGATGCCCTTCATGTAGGAGGGCACGGAGAGCTCCAGGGACGTCTTGTCGTACCAGGCGCCCAGGTCGTCGAGCTGCTTGCCGTACTTCTTCCAGTACTGGGCGTGGGTCGTGGGCAGCCAGGCGTCCGTCTGGAAGTCGACGTCGCCCTGGGCGAGGGAGGTGTAGAGCGGGCCGGCGTCGAGCTGCTTGGCCTCGACCTGGTAGCCGCGCTGCTCCAGGACCTCCTTCCAGAGGAAGGTGGAGGCGACGCCCTCGTCCCAGGGGATGTAGCCGATGCTGATCTTCTTGCCCTGGCCGACGTCCTTGCTGCCGGCCGCGGCTGAGGAAGTGGTGCCGCCGCTGCCGAAGACCCCCATGCCGCCGGAGATGAGGGCGAGTACGACCACGCCGATGACGGCGACGGCCGGGCGGGGCCGGTACGACCAGATCTTCAGCCCCTGGGCGGCGCGCAGCCGGGCGGCGGCGCGGCGGCCGAGCGGGGAGACCTGGGTGCCCAGCGCGCTGGTCATGCGGTCGAGGTAGATCGCGAGGATCACGATGCCGACACCGGCTTCGGCGCCCAGGCCGACGTTGAGCTGGCCGATGGCCTGGTTGACGTCGCCGCCGAGACCGCCGGTGCCGACCATGCCGGCGATGGCGGCCATGGACAGGCCGAGCATGATGACCTGGTTGACGCCGGCCATGACCGTGGGCAGGGCGAGGGGGAGCTGGACGCGCAGCAGGATGTTGCGGGGTGTGGTGCCGAACGCGTCGGCGGCCTCGACCAGTTCTTTGTCGACCTGGCGGATGCCCAGTTCGGTCATGCGCACGCCCGGGGCGAGCGCGAAGATCAGGGTGGCGACGATACCTGCGGAGGCGCCGGTGCCGAAGAAGAGGATCGCCGGGATGAGGTAGACCATCGCGGGCAGCGTCTGCATGAAGTCCAGGACGGGCCGGACCAGACCGCTCACGCGGTCCGAGCGGGCCGCCCAGATGCCCACCGGTATGGAGATCACCAGCGCGATGACGGTCGCCACGAGGACGAGCGCCAGGGTGATCATCGCGTTCTCCCACAGGTCGAGGGAGTCGATGAACGCGAATCCCGCGAAGGTGAGGACACCGGCGAGGGTGCCGCGCAGCCAGAAGGCGATCACGGCGAAGATGCCCGCGAGGAGCAGCGGCTGCGGGGCCTGGAGGACGGCGTTGATGCCGTCGTAGAGGCCGAGGAAGACGGTCTTGCAGAAGTCGAACAGCCACCCCATGTGGGTGGTGAGCCAGTCGACCGCGTCGTTGACCCAGGTGCCGAGCTGAATCCTAGGCACGGGCGATCACCTTCTCTCCGCCCTTGTCCCGCGGGGAGTCGCAGGGCTCCGGGGTGGTGTCCTGCTCGTCGCCGAGGAAGCCGACCAGGCGCTGCCGGGGGACGACGCCGATCAGCTTGTTGCCCTCGTCCACGACCGAGACGGGGTGGGAGAGCCGGGCGCTGATCGCGCACAGTTCCGTGAACGGGGTGTCGGCGGTGGCCGTCTCGCAGTGGCAGCCGGGGTCGTCGCCGGTGACCGAGGTGTCCATGAGCTCGCCGGCGGTCAGCACACGGGAACGGTCGACGTCCTGGGTGAAGGACGCGACGTAGTCGTTCTCCGGCCGCAGCAGGATGTCCTGCGCGGTGCCGATCTGCACGATGCGGCCGTCGCGCATGACGGCGATGCGGTCGCCGAGGCGCATGGCCTCGTTCAGGTCGTGGGTGATGAAGACGATCGTCTTCTTCAGCTTCTGCTGGAGCTCCAGCAGCTGGTCCTGCATGTCGCGGCGGATCAGCGGGTCCAGCGCGCTGAAGGACTCGTCCATCAGCAGCAGGTCGGCGTCGGTGGCGAGCGCGCGGGCGAGGCCCACGCGCTGCTGCATGCCGCCGGACAGCTCGTCGGGCCAGGACTTCTCCCAGCCGGCCAGGCCGCACAGGGCGAGCGCCTCGTCGGCGCGGCGTACGCGCTCGGCGCGGGGCACGCCCTGCACTTCCAGACCGTAGGCGGCGTTCTCCCGGACGCTGCGGTGCGGGAAGAGCGCGAAGTGCTGGAACACCATGCTGATCTTCCGGGAGCGGACCTCGCGCAGCTCACGGTCGCCGAGCGTGGTCAGGTCCTGGCCGTCGAAGCGCACATGTCCGGCGGTCGGGTCGAGCAGGCCGTTCAGCATGCGCAGCAGGGTGGACTTGCCGGATCCGGACAGGCCCATGACGACGAAGATCTGGCCGGGCTCGACGGTGAAGGACGCGTCGATCACGGCGGCGGTCGCGCCCTCGGCGCGCAGCTCCTCCCGGTCGGCCCCGGCACGGAGCCGCTCGACCGCCTGGTCCGGTCTCCGGCCGAACACCTTGTACAGGCTCTCCGCCTGAAGCCTTGCTGACACGTGCACCTCTTGACTGGACGGCAACAGAAACACAGCGAGGCCGGGGCGCAAAACAGTTGAAATGCGCAACCGACCTCGCTCCGGGGCCGCGCCTCCCCCCGATCCCGGAAAGCAAACCCGGAAGTGGGGCGGTTCACACAGAACGCACACATCGCAACGCGTCGCGCAGCGGCGGGTCGCTGTCGGTGGCGTACGGCATGATGCGTGGCGTGACCGGACGACTGATGCTCCTCGACACCGCCTCCCTGTACTTCCGCGCCTACTTCGGCGTCCCGGACTCGGTGAAGGCACCGGACGGCACGCCGGTGAACGCCGTGCGCGGGCTGCTCGACTTCATCGACCGCCTGGTCCGGGACCACCGGCCGGACCACCTGGTGGCCTGCATGGACGCCGACTGGCGGCCGCACTGGCGGGTGGAGCTGATCCCCTCCTACAAGGCCCACCGCGTCGCCGAGGAACACGCGGCAGGACCGGACGAGGAGGAGGTGCCCGACACGCTGTCGCCGCAGGTGCCGGTCATCGAGGCGGTGCTGGACGCGGTGGGCATCGCGCGCGTGGGCGTCGCCGGCTACGAGGCCGACGACGTGATCGGCACGTTCACCGCGCGGGCCGAGGGCCCGGTCGACATCGTCACGGGCGACCGCGATCTGTACCAGCTGGTGGACGATGCGCGCGGGGTGCGCGTGCTGTACCCGCTGAAGGGCGTGGGCACGTTGCAGCTCACCGATGAGGCCTGGCTGCGTGAAAAGTATGGGGTCGACGGCAGCGGGTACGCGGATCTGGCCCTGCTGCGCGGCGACCCCAGCGACGGCCTGCCGGGGGTGCCGGGCATCGGCGAGAAGACGGCCGCCAAGCTGCTGGCCGAGTTCGGGGACCTGGCCGGGATCCTGGCGGCGGTCGAGGACCGGGGCTCGAAGCTGACGCCGACGCAGCGCAGGCGGCTGGACGAGGCGCGTCCGTATCTCGCGGTGGCGCCGAAGGTGGTCCGGGTCGCGGACGACGTACCACTGCCGGACGTCACGACGGCGGTGCCTCGGACGCCGCGCGACCCTGCTGAGCTGGAGGTACTGGCGGCCCGCTGGGGACTGGGCGGGTCACTGGAGCGCCTGCTGACGACGCTCGCGGCGTGACGGATGTGGCGGCCGGTGCCCTTCCTGAGGCCGGTGCCCCTCATCGACTTCTCATACGGGAGGTGTTGAGTGGGGGCCAGGTGCTAACTTAGGTAAGCCTAACTACACGAATCAGGGAGGCCCTCATGGCAGAGCGACCGGGACGCCAGCCGCGCAAGCCGCACTCCGCTCAGGTCGTCCGCACCGAGCGGCTGACCCCGCACATGCAGCGGGTGGTGCTCGGGGGTGAGGGCCTCGCCGACTTCGCGGCGGGCACGTGCACCGACCACTACGTGAAGCTGCTGTTCCCGCCCGAGGGCGTGACCTATCCGGAACCCTTCGACCTGCAGCGCATCCGCGACGAGCTGCCGCGCGAACAGTGGCCGGTGACCCGGACGTACACGGTGCGCCAGTGGGACGCCGAACACCGCGAGCTGACGCTGGACTTCGTCATCCACGGCGACGAGGGCCTGGCCGGCCCGTGGGCGGCGCGCGTCCAGCCGGGCGAGACCGTGCGGTTCATGGGCCCCGGCGGGGCGTACGCGCCCGACCCTGCCGCCGACTGGCATCTGCTCGTCGGCGACGAGAGCGCGCTGCCCGCGATCGCCCGCTCCCTGGAGTCACTGCCGCACGGGGCCAGGGCGTACGCCTTCATCGAGGTCTCCGGCCCCGAGGAGGAGCAGAAGATCGACTCGGACGTGGACGTCGTCTGGCTGCACCGCGGTGACCGGCCGCTCGGTGAGGCGCTCGTCGATGCCGTGCGGGGTCTGGCGTTCCCCGAAGGCCGCGTGCACGCCTTCGTCCACGGGGAGGCGCACTTCGTGAAGGAGCTGCGCCGGCTGCTCCGCGTCGAGCGCGGCATCGCGCGCGAGGACCTGTCGATCTCCGGCTACTGGCGCCGCGGCCACAACGAGGACGGCTGGCAGGCCTCGAAGCGGGAGTGGAACGCGCGCATCGAGGCGGAGCAGGAGAGCACCCCCGCCGCCTGACCGGCGCGAGCACGTCACTGCGCCCCCGAGCGTGCGCGGCCTGCCGGTATGCCCGGTCAGTCGCCCCGCACGCGCGCGTGCAGATGCATGTCGTGCCAGCCGTCCGGGTGCAGGACGGCGCTGCGCTTGGTGCCTTCGAGGGCGAACCCGGTCCGCGAGGCGACCCGGCAGGAGGCCTCGTTGCGCACGGCGTGCAGCAGTTCGAGACGGTGGAATCCGATCTCGTCGAGCGCCCAGCGGGCGAGTGCGGTCGTGGCCCGGACGGCGATGCCCCGGCCGCGTGCCGCCGGGACGGTCCAGTACGCGACCTCCGCCGTGCCGTCGTCGAGCCGTATCCCGCGCAGCGCCACTCGCCCCAGCAGCCGGTCGGAGTCCGCGTCGACGACGGCCCACTGCGCCTCCCGCTCCTCCTCCCAGGCCTGATGCCAGTCGCGGATCCAGCCGGCGACCTCCCCCTCGGAGCCGGCGGTCCGGGCGTGCCACTGGTGCATCACCGGGTCCTGGAACACCTCGTACACCGCGGGCGCGTCCCCGGCCCGCCAGGGGCGCAGGAGGAGTCCGTCGCCGGTGGCGAGGGTGGGCTGCGGCCGGCCGGTGAAGGCCTCGGGGGTCAGAACCGGGCTGATGAGAAAGGGCATGCCCACATCCTGGCAAGGGGGCGGTGGGCGGCCCCAGTGGTTTTCCGCCGCTGCCCGCCCGCCTCGTACGCTGGGCCGCGATGAGACGGAAGACGCGCATCCCGCCCGCTCCCCTGCCGCAGCGCCACGGGGTGGACCCGGTGCGGGTACGACTGCCCGCCGCGGGGCCGTGGACCACGGTGCGTGAGCATCTGGTGGAGCGGCTCTCCGGTGCCGGTGACGGGGTCGTCGACGGGATGTTCGACGCGGGGCTCGTCGTCGGGGCGGACGGGCGGGCCGTGCCGGCGGACGCTGCGTATGTGCCCGGGACGTTCGTGTGGTTCCACCGGGAGCTGCCCCACGAGGTGCCGGTGCCGTTCCCGCTGGAGGTCGTGTACCGGGACGAGCACATCGTCGTCGTCGACAAACCCCACTTCCTCGCCACCACCCCGCGCGGCAGCCATGTCGCCGAGACCGCGCTGGCCCGGCTGCGCCGCGAGCTGGACATCCCCACCCTCGCCGCCGCGCACCGCCTGGACCGGCTCACCGCCGGACTCGTGCTGTTCACCGTGCGGCCCGAGGAGCGCGGCGCGTACCAGACGCTGTTCCGCGACCGGCTCGTGCGCAAGGAGTACGAGGCCGTCGCGCCGTACGATCCCGGCCTCGTACTCCCCCGGACCGTCCGCAGCCGGATCGTGAAGGAGCGCGGCGAGCTCACCGCCCGGGAGGTGGCGGGCGAGCCCAACGCCGTCAGCCGCGTCGAACTCGTCGACCACCGCCCGGACGGGTCCGGCGGACTCGCCCGCTACCGGCTCGTGCCCGGCACCGGGCAGACCCACCAGCTGCGCGTGCACCTGGCCGCGCTGGGCGTGCCGATCCTCGGCGACCCGCTCTACCCCGAGGTCACCGCGCCCGTGCCGGCCGGTGACTTCCGGCGCCCGCTCCAACTGCTCGCCCGCGCCCTGGAGTTCACCGACCCGGTCACGGGCGAGGAGCACCGGTTCCGCAGCAGCCGGGTGCTCGCGGCCTGGGCTTCGTACGACCGGTGGGCCGCCGGGACGTACGACGGCCCGTCGGACGGTCAGTAACCGCGCCACCAGCTCAGGAAGCGCTGCCAGACGCCCTTGCGGCGGGCCGGTTCCTCCGCCACCGGCCGCGCCTGCGGCGGTACGGGGTCCGGCTGGGGTTGCGCCGGGGCGGGCTGCGGCTGTGCGGCGGCCGGTACCGGCTGAGGCTGCGGCTGCGGCTGCGGCTGCGTGATGCCGATCTGCCAGTCGGAGCGCTGGGTGGGGACGTGGTTGTGGTTCGGCGTCTCCGTCACGTCCTGCGGCGGCTTGGGCGCGAACGCCACCGGCAGTGCCACGAGGTGCCGGGAGGCGATGGACGCCGTCCAGCGCAACTCGTCCTCGTCGCAGTCGAGTTCGACGTCCGGCAACCGCATCAGCAGCGCGTCGACGCCGACGTCCGCGATGGAGCGGCCGATGTCCTGACCGGGACACTCGTGCGGGCCGCCGCCGAACGCGAGGTGCGACCGGTTGCCCTGCATGCTGGCCTTCAGGTCGGGCCGCACCCGCGGGTCGACGTTGGCCGGCAGCGGGGCGAAGAGCAGCCCGTCACCCCGGCGGATGCGCTGCCCGCCCAGTTCGGTCTCCTGCTTGGCGAAGTAGGCGAAGACCGTGCTGAACGGCGGCTCGTTCCACAGCGACTGCTCCACCGCCTCCGGCACCGTCATCTGGCCGCCGTTGAGCTGGGCGCGGAAGCGCGGGTCGATCAGCACCGTGAGCAGCACGTTGGACAGCAGGTTGGTGGTGGCCTCGTAGGCGGCGAAGAGCACCAGGCGCAGGTGCTCCCTGACCTCGTCGTCGGTCAGCCGGGCCGGGTGGGTGATAAGGAAGCTGGCCAGGTCCTCCTCCGGCTGGGCGCGGCGCCTGACGGTGAGCCGGCTCAGGACGTCCATGACGTAGGAGTGGCTGGCGATCGCCGTCTTGGTGCCCTTGAGCGCGTCGCGGGCGGACTCGACGAGACGGTCGTTGTACTCGTCGGGCATGCCGAGGATCTCGCACATCACCGCCATCGGCAGGTGCTCGGCGAACTGGCCGACGAGGTCGGCCTCGCCCTGCTCGCAGAAACGGTTGACGATGGCCTGCGTGCTGCGGTTGATGTAGCGGCGCAGGCTGCGGAAGTCGATGGTCGAGATAGCGCCCTGGACCGCGCCGCGCAGCCGCTTGTGCTCGTCGCCCTCGGCGTGCGAGGCGATGGGCTGCCAGGCGATGTGCGGCATCAGCGGGTGATCGGGCTTGACCAGGCCGTCCCTGAGCGGGGTCCAGATACGGCTGTCCCGGCAGAACTGGGTGGGCGAGCGCACCATGTGCAGGTTCTCGGCGTGGCCGAGCACGATCCAGATCGGTACGTCGTCGTGGAGCAGCACGGGCGCCACGGGGCCGTGCTCCTTCCGCAGCTGCTCGTACAGCCCTGCCAGGTCCTCCGACTCGTGCAGCCGGTGCAGCCCTCCGGGCCCGAGGCCGTGCGCGGGGCAGCCGGGGGGCGGGCCGGGCAGGGAGGTGTCCGTACCCGTCGAGGCGTGGGATTCAGGCGTCACAGTGGTCGCTCCGAAACTTTCCAGGTGTCTGAGGGGGGAGATGTGGGGTGGGACGGACCCGGATCAGGTGAGTGAGCCCGTCATGGCGAGCGAGTGCAGGAAGCGCATGAGGGTCATCAGGACGTCGCGGCTGGAAGCCCGCCGCCGCGCGTCGCACTCCATGATCGGGATGTCCGGGGAGAGGTCGAGCGCCGTGCGCAGCTCCTCGATGGGGTAACGGGGAGCGTCCGGGAAGGAGTTGATGGCGACCACGAACGGCACGCCGCGTTCCTCCAGACGCCCCATGACGTCGAAGCTGACCTCCAGGCGGCGGGTGTCGACCAGGACCACCGCGCCGAGCGCGCCCTCGAACAGGCCGTTCCACAGGAACCAGAAGCGCTGCTGGCCGGGTGTGCCGAAGAGGTACAGCACGAGCTGGTCGGTGATGCTGATCCGGCCGAAGTCCATCGCCACGGTGGTGGCCGTCTTGGACGCGGAACCGAAGTTGTCGTCGACACCGATGCCGGCCTGCGTCATGGTCTCCTCGGTGGTCAGCGGTTTGATCTCGCTGACCGAGCCGACCATGGTCGTCTTTCCGACACCGAAGCCCCCCACGATCACGATCTTGGCCGCGGCCTGTGCCGTGTGCGGCAACTGGTCCTCGGCCCGGGGGCCCGGGATGGTGTCAGAGCCTTTGAAGTCCATTCATCACCGCTTCGAGGAGGGAACGGTCGGGGAGCGCCTGGCGGACGATCGGGGAGCGCGCCGTCACCAGATCCGCCGTCAGCAGCTCGGTGAGCAGCACGCCCATCGCGCTGAACGGCAGGCTGAGGTAGGCCGACAGCTCGGCCACGGACAGGGGGGCGGCGCAGAGCCGGAGCAGCGCCGCCTGCTCGGGCGAGGCGGAGGGCGGCGGGTCCGTGGCACGCGCCACGATTAACGTCACCAGGTCGAGCTCGGCCCGTTCACCGTCCGGGCCGGCGACCACGTACATGCGCTCCGGGTTGCGGACCTTGCCCTCGCCCTCCTCGGGCTTGGGCGGTTCCGGGGCGGGTTCGCGCCTCTGGCGTCGGGGAGGCGTCATACGATCTGCCCGTTCCGCCGGGGCGGACTGGTCAGATGGCCGCCGATGCGCACGACGAGGTCGCGCATCATGGCGCTCATCCGGCCGGGCTCGCAGCGCACGTCGGAGAGCACCGCGAGGAAGGCGTTGGCTCCGGCGTTCATCAGGTAGAAGTAGCCCCGGTCGATCTCGATCATGACGAGCTTCATCTCGCCGTCGCCCACGGTGAGTTCCTGGCAGACGCTGCTCGCGAGGGACTGCAGCCCGGCGCAGGCCGCGGCCACCCGGTCGGCCGCGTCGGGCTCGCCGCCGTAGCGGGCGATGCGCAGGCCGTCGGCCGAGAGCACGACGATCATCTCGATGCCCGGCACGCCGTCGGCGAGCTGCTTGAGCATCCAGTCGAAATTGCCTCGCTGCTGGATCACTTGAGGTCCCCCTCGTCATCGGCCTCGGCGGGGGCCGGGTCGTTGAGCAGGTGCAGGTACTTGGTCGGGTTCCGGATGAAGTCGGTCGGGTGGGTGCCGGGTTCGATGCCCTGCTTGAGTCCCTCCCAGAAGGCCTCGAGGCCCTTGCCGGGGGCGTCGGGGGCATTCATGTCGCGCAGGGGAGGCACCTCGGGCTCGGGTGTCGCCCAGGGGTTCGCCTCGCCCCGGGCGGCGGCCTCCCGGTCTTCCCGGTCGTAGGCGGCCTGCTGGGCGATCCGCTCGGTGAGGGACGTCTTCACCCGGCTGCGGCGCTGCGGCAGGCCGTTCGGCGTCCACTCGGTGACCTCGGGGACGTCGTCGTCCTCCAGGGAGACCGTTTCGGGGATGCGCGGGTTGGTGGGGCGGCGCTTCTTGGGCGTGCGCTTCGGCCCCTCGGGGATGCCGACCGGCATGGGGATGCCGGTGGCGCCGATGCCGTGGGCGAGTCCGACGCCGGGCTCGTGGGTGATCATCTCGCTCGGCACGATGAGGATGGCCCGGACACCGCCGTACGCGGAGGCGCGCAGCGAGACCTGCATGTTGTACGCCGAGCAGAGGCGACCGACGACGGCGAGGCCGAGGCGCGGGTGCTCGCCGATGTCCTGGAGGTCGACGCCCGCCTTGGCGGCCTCCAGCATGCCCTCGATCCGGGCGCGCGCCTCCTCGTTGAGGTTGACACCGCCGTCCTCGATCTCGATGCAGACGCCGGTCTGCACCTCGGTGGCGGTGACGTGCACCTTGGTCTGCGGCGGCGAGTAGCGCGTGGCGTTGTCGAGGAGTTCGGCGGCGGCGTGGATGACCGGCTCGACGTAGATGCCCTTGACGCTGATCTTGGCGATGGAGGACAGCTGGATGCGCCGGTACTCCAGGATGCGGGACATGGCGCCGCGCAGGGTGCTGTAGAGGGACACCGGTTCGGGCCACTGCCGTCCGGGGCGGCCGCCGCCGAGGACGGAGACGGAGTCGGCGAGGCGGCCGATCAGGGCGTTGCCGTGGTCGATGCGCAGCAGGTCGTCGAAGACCTCGGGGTTGCGGCCGTGGTCCTCCTCCATCTCCCGGAGTTCCTCGGCCTGCTGGTGGATGATCGCCTGCACGCGGCGGGCGACACTGACGAAGGAACGCGCGGCGGCGTCACGCATGGTCACTTCGCGGTCGACGATCTTGAGCACCGTCAGCAGCGTCTCGGCCTGCGGGGCCGGGAGGTCGCGGAACGCGGGGTTGGCGAGACCGAGCTTGCGAATCACCTCCCTGGGGGATTCTCCGGTGCTCAGCAGACGGAGCGCCGCGGGGATGATCTCCCGCGAGAAACGGACCAACTCGTTCTCGTGGGCCGCGATCCGCTGTTCCAGATGCGCGGTGTGACGGGCGTGCTCGCCCCGCTGCTTGCGCAGGGCACGGCCGCGGCGCACCGCCTCGACCGCCGTCGCGATCACCAGCACGGTGGCGATACCACCGCACCAGCCGACGGCGAGCCGGGCCGGCGCCGTCACCAGGGCGACAGCTGCCCCGGTCGCCGCGGCCATCACTATGGCCGGCAGCAGCAGCACGCGCGCGTAGGGAAGTTCACCGCGACCGGGAGGGGATTGAACACTCACCATGTAGGCCTTCTGAAAGGAGTCGGCTGGGGTTCGGGAGGGCTTGCAGGGGGGTATGTCATGAAGCAGTAGGACTCTTCCGCACATTGGGGAACAAGCGCACGAATTCATCTCAAGCCGGTGCGCTGCGGGCGAGCTTAGTCCGACCGGATCATCGCCGTGTCATATTCAGCAACTGCCGGAAACCGGTCGCGAAGGGATAGTACGCTCAGTCGTTTACACGCTGCGACACCGTTCGAATACGACGCGTAACGACGAACGGGCATGCGAAAGCCCCTCACCTCAACAGGTGAGGGGCTTCGGCATCAACGCCCTTCTAAGGGGCGCGGGGAACTGCGCGAGCAACCACAACGAACCGGCACCCGCGCAACAAGCTCAGCCCACCGACGAGTAGGCGACCACACCCCGCAGCAGCAGATCGACGGCCTTACGGGCGTTCTTCACCACGGAAGACCCTTGCGGCGCAGCCGCCGCGATCTGCCCCAGCACATCGATGACCTGCTTGCACCACCGCACGAAGTCCCCCGCCGGCATCTCCGCCTCGCGCAGCACCTCGTCGAGCCCCTTCCCCGAGGCCCACATGTACGCGGCCCACGCGAACCCGAGGTCCGGCTCACGCTGCCCGACCCCTTCGGTCTGGCTGATCCGGAACTCCTCCTCCAGCGCGTCCAGCCGCCCCCAGATCCGCACCATCTCGCCCAGCGCGGCCTTGGCCCTGCCCGACGGCAGCTTCGGCGCCAGCGCGTCGTCCCCGACGCGCGCCTCGTACACCAACGCCGAGACACATCCGGCCAGTTCGGCCGGGCCGAGCCCCTCCCAGACACCCTCGCGCAGGCACTCGCTGGCGAGCAGGTCCAGCTCGCCGTACAGCCGCGCGAGCCGCTTGCCGTGCTCGGTGACCTCGTCGCCGCGCAGGTAGTCCATCTCGGTCAGCAGCGCCACGATCCGGTCGAACGTCCGCGCGATGGTGTTCGTTCGGCCCTCGATGCGCCGCTCCAGCTGCGAGGTGTCCCGCAGCAGCCGGTGGTAGCGCTCGGCCCAACGGGCGTGGTCCTCACGGTCGCTGCACCCGTGGCAGGGGTGCGCCCGCAGCGCGGTCCGCAGCCGGGCGATCTCCCGGTCGTCGGCCGCCTGGGAGCGCCGCTTGCGGTGCCGGTCGGCCGGGATGTGCCCGGCCTTGGTGCGCAGCGCGGACGCGAGGTCCCGACGGGACTGCGGGGAACGGGGGTTGAAGGACTTCGGGATCCGCATCCGCTCCAGCGGCTCGACCGGCACCGGGAAGTCGATGGCCGCCAGCCGCTTCACCTGCCGCTCGGCGGTCAGCACCAGCGGGCGCGGCCCGTCGTGGTGCTCGAATCCGCGGTGGCCGTTCGAACGGCCCGCGGGCAGGCCCGGGTCCAGCACCAACGCCAGGCCCGCGTACTTGCCGGTGGGCACGTGGATGACGTCACCGGGCTTCAGCTTCTCCAGCGCCACGGCGGCCTCGGCCCGCCGCTGCGCCGCGCCCTGCCGGGCCAGCTCGTTCTCCCGGTCCTTCAGTTCGCGGCGCAGCCGCGCGTACTCCTCGAAGTCACCGAGGTGGCAGGTCATGGAGGCCTTGTAACCCTCCAGGCCCTCCTCGTTGCGCTGCACCTGCCGGGAGATCCCGACCACCGACTTGTCCGCCTGGAACTGCGCGAAGGACGTCTCCAGCAGCTCCCGCGAGCGGTGCCGGCCGAACTGCTCGACCAGGTTGACCGCCATGTTGTACGACGGCTTGAAGCTGGAGCGCAGCGGATACGTGCGCGTGCCGGCCAGACCCGCCAGGTGCTCGGGGTTCATCCCGCGCTGCCACAGCACCACGGCGTGGCCCTCGACGTCGATGCCGCGCCGCCCGGCCCGCCCCGTCAGCTGTGTGAACTCGCCCGGGGTGATGTCCGCGTGCTGCTCGCCGTTCCACTTGACGAGCTTCTCCAGCACCACCGAACGGGCGGGCATGTTGATGCCGAGGGCGAGGGTCTCGGTCGCGAACACGGCCTTGACCAGGCCGCGTACGAACAGCTCC
Organism: Streptomyces chartreusis NRRL 3882; assembly: GCF_900236475.1. GTDB lineage: Bacteria > Actinomycetota > Actinomycetes > Streptomycetales > Streptomycetaceae > Streptomyces > Streptomyces chartreusis_D. Next base: position 7,251,970 of record NZ_LT963352.1, on the reverse strand, counting down.
TCGACGACCTCCTTGAAGGTCGGCAGCATGCCCGCGTGGTGGGCGGCTATGCCGCGCTCCAGGCCTTCCAGCCACTCGTAGTAGCCGAGGACGTGCAGGTCCTCGGCCGGGATGGACGCCGTGCGCTCCTCGACGAGCGCGCGCACCTGCTCGCGCGCCTCCTCGTCGTTCAGCCGGAGGCCCGCGTACAGGCACTGCTGGACGGCGGCCTCGCAGGCGGCGCGGCTGAAGATGAAGGTGATGGCGGGCAACAGCCCCTCGGCGTCGAGCCGTTCGATGACCTCGGGCCGGCTCGGCGTCCACACCCGGGACCGCTGTCTGCGCTCACGCTCGCGGTCGGCCTCGCGCAGCCGGCCGCGCCGGCGGTCCTGGTACGACGGCCGGGTCGCCTCCATGCGTGCCATGCGCGTGAGGTCGGGGTTGACGGCCTTCTTGTGGCCCTCCCCCTCCTCGAACAGGTCGTACATCCGCCGCCCGGCCAGCACGTGCTGGAACAGCGGGACGGGCCGGTGCTCGGAGACGATCACCTCGGTGTCGCCGCGGACCGTGTCGAGCCAGTCGCCGAACTCCTCGGCGTTCGACACGGTCGCCGAGAGGGAGACGAGCGTGACCGACTCGGGGAGGTGGATGATCACCTCTTCCCAGACGGCGCCGCGGAACCGGTCGGAGAGGTAGTGCACCTCGTCCATGACCACGTGGCCGAGGCCCAGGAGCGTCTGCGAACCGGCGTACAGCATGTTCCGCAGCACCTCGGTGGTCATCACGACCACCGAGGCCTCGGAGTTGACGCTGTTGTCGCCGGTGAGCAGGCCCACCTTGTCCGTGCCGTAGCGGCGGCACAGGTCGGCGTACTTCTGGTTCGACAGCGCCTTGATGGGTGTCGTGTAGAAGCACTTCTTGCCCTGCTGGAGAGCGAGGTGGACGGCGAACTCGCCGACGATCGTCTTGCCGGATCCGGTGGGCGCGGCGACCAGGACGCCCTTCCCCGCCTCGAGTGCCTGGCAGGCCTCGATCTGGAAGGGGTCGAGGCCGAAGTCGTACATCTCGCGGAAGGAGGCGAGCGCGGTGGCCTGCTCGGCAGCACGCTTGCGGGCTGCCGCGTACCGCTCGGCCGGTGAGAGATCCTCTGTCATCGTGCTTTCGAGCGTACCGGGCCGCACTGACAACAGGACGATCATTATCCGGATCCGTTCCTGTGAAACCGGGGATCGGCGCAGCTCAGGGGCAGCGGGCCTCAGGGGCCGACGACCCGCACGCCCCCGCGCACGCAGCGCGCGCTCAGCGGCAGCGGGCCCAGCGGTTCCCCGTCCGCGTAACCGGTGATGCCCGCGGCGGCGATCTCGACCCGCGCCGCCCGCACCACGGTCACCTGCGGATGCTCGACGTGCGTCCCCCGGTACACCCGCGGAAACACCCGCAGCAGCGTCGTACGGTCGCAGTCCCCGACCACGGTGATGTCGAACAGTCCGTCGGTCAGGTCGGCGCCGGGGCAGATCCGCATGCCGCCGCCGTACGACGAGCCGTTGCCGACGGCGATGAGGGTCGCCTCGACCTCGCGGATCTCGCCGTCGTCGAGCCGGATCCGGTACGGGACGGGCCGGAACGCCGCGAGTTCGGCGATCATCGCGAGGTCGTACTTGAAGCGGCCGGACGGCCACCTCATGCGGTTGCCCCGGTCGTTGACCCGGGAGTCGAAGCCGGAGGCGAGGACCGTGCCGAACCAGCGGTCCCCCACCTGACCGAGGTCGATGTCGCGGAGCCGGCCGCACTTGAGGGCGTCGGCGATCATGCGCCCCGCGGCGGCCGGCTCGCGCACGGGCAGGCCGAGGGCGCGGGCGAAGTCGTTGCCGGTGCCGACGGCGACCAGGCCGAGCGGGGTGCCCGTGCCGGCGACCGCCCGCAGCGCGAGGTTGGCCATGCCGTCGCCGCCGACGGCTATCAGCGCCCCGGTGCCGCCCTCGACGGCGGCACGCGCGCGTGCGAGCGCGTCCTCGGCGTCCTCGCCGAGCACCGTACGGACCGAGAAACCGGCCGCCCGCAAAGCGGAAGCGGCCGGCTGCGCCGCGCGGGCGCCCCGGCCGCGACCCGCGGTGGGATTGACGAAGAGGGTGATCTCGCTGGTCACGCGACCGACCCTATGAGCTGCCTGCCGATCTTCAGGTCACGTCGTCATAACCGTTGACCCGGTCCGTGCGGTCTCCGCTCGCCTGCTCGGGCAGGGCGGCGCGGCTGGTGGTCACGGGCTCGATCTCGCCGATGTCCTCGGGCGTGAGGTCCAGCTCGGAGGCCTCGTCGTCGGCGGGGCCCAGGGCCTCGCGACGGCTGCGCCGGCGGTCGTTGATCAGGGAGAAGGCGACGGCGGCGAAGTACAGGATCCAGATCGGCGCCGCGAGGGCCAGCATGGTCAGGGGGTCGGTGCTGGGTGTGGCGACGGCCGCGAACACCGTGATGGCCATGATCATGCCGCGCCACCAGCCGAGCATGCGCTTACCGGTGAGCACCCCGGTGAGGTTGAGCATGACCAGCAGCAGGGGCAGCTCGAACGAGAGGCCGAAGACGAGCACCATCCGCATGACCAGGTCGAGCAGGTCGTCCAGCGGAAGGAGGTTGGACGTGCCGCCCGGGGTGAACTCGAGCAGCACCTTCGCCGTGGTGGGAAGGACCGTGTACGCGAAGTAGGCGCCGACGACGAACAGCGGGGCGCCCGTGCCGACGAAGGCGTAGGCGTACTTCTTCTCGTGCCGGTGCAGACCGGGCGCGACGAAGGCCCACAGCTGGTAGAGCCAGATCGGCGAGGCCAGCACGACACCGGCCATCAGGGACACCTTCAGCGCCAGCGTGAAGGGGGTGAGCAGGCCGTTGATGGTGATCTGCGCACACGGCTTCGAGCCGGGCTGCGACTTGGCCAGTTCCGCGAAGGTCTTGTCACAGCCGACCGAGTCGAGGATCGGCTTGGTGATCAAGTTGATGATGTCGTTGTAGAAGAAGGCGGCGAAGACCGTGACGACGACGATCGCCAGCATCGCCTTGGCGAGCCGGTTGCGGAGCTCGCGAAGGTGCTCCGCGAGGGGCATGCGCCCCTCGGGATCCCTCTCCTGCTTGCGGGCAGACTTCAGCAACCCACGTTCCCATCTCGTGCGGCGGGCCGGAGGTCACCGGCCCTGCGTCAGCGCTTGGTCGTGTCCGTCGGCTCGTTGACCGGGCGCGAGCTGGTCACGTCGCCGGGGGCGGCCTGGATGGTGCGCTGCGAGGGCTCGTCGTTGTTGGGCGGGCCGGCCGGGGTCGTGGACGACTTGCCTTCGTCCTTCATGGCCTTGGCCTCGCTCTTGAGGATGCGGGCCGACTTGCCGAGCGACCGAGCCATGTCCGGAAGCTTCTTCGCGCCGAACAGCAGGATGATGACGACGAGGATGAGAATGATCTCGGGGGCTCCGAGCCTTCCGAACATAAGTCTTTACCTTCTCACCGAGGCGGCTGTGGTGGGGTGCTGTCCGACCGGTCGGACATGTGTCCGAACGATCGTGTTGACAGCGATCGTAACGCTCAGGGGTAAACGTGGGGCAATCCCTCTGCATCCCCTGTGCGTACTCCCGTCCGCGGCCAGTGCCTCGTTAACCGGGCCGCGACCAGCAGAGTACCTGTCCGAACCACCGAGGTGACAGGGCGAAGTGTCCCGAAGCCGGACTCACAGCCGCCTGCCGGACAGCTCACAGGGCGTCCACGGACCGGGCCGTGCTCTCCGCCGCCCGTTCGAGGTCCTCCGCGGCCCGGTTGATCCGGCGCGCCGAGTCCGTGACCTGGCTGCCCAGGCGCTGTGCCTCGACGAAGACCCGCACGGCGAGCACCCCGAGCACGGCGAGACCCACGAATCCCATGGCAATCGCGAACATCGGCCAGAACATGACGCCGAGCCTAGACCCTCCTGACGGTCCGGATGCCCCGGCCCACTAGACGGTGGAGTGCAGCCGCAGGGTGCGCACGCCGCCGCCGGTGAGCAGTTCCACGATCCGCTCCCCCGCGGGCTTGCGGACGGAGGCGCCGCACTCCGGGCAGGTGAAGGAGTAGAAAGTCGTACGGCTCGTGGCGCCGATGGCGAGGCGCAGGGCGCCCGCGGTGAGCTCGAAGCGCTCCCGGCAGTCCGGGCAGCCCGCCCGGAACACCACCGGGGTCACGCTTCTCATCCCGGCGAACGCGGACTCCACCGTCATGCCCATCGCACCGGACGTCACCGACTCGCTCACAGCCCTGGCTCCTCTTTCTCGGGTCGTTCGCCTCCGGGGCGCCACGGCCGGTGTCGCGGGACGGCCGGGTCCGGCCGTCGACGCCGGTGGCACCCGCGGCTCACTCGCGTCTGCCGTCCGGCCCGTCCGCGACGGCGTGCACCGCACGCGGCCCATCCGCGTCGGCGGCCTCCGCCCCGCCGACCGCCGCCACGGCCTCGATCCCGTCGTACGCCGCCAGCGCCTCGCGGGCCGCCTGCCGGGCGCTGTCCGCCAGCTCGGGCGGCGACACGATGCGGCCGTCCCGCCCGAGCCGCAGCGCCAGGCGGCGCAGCGACGCCGGGTCGGGGGTCCGCAGAGTGATGCGCAGCCCGCCGTCGGCGAGCTCCTCCGCGCTGTCGTGCGGGTAGTACTCGGCGACCCAGCGACCGCCGGGCCCGACCTCGACCACGACCTCCGGGTCCTCGGCCGCGGGCTGCACCAGCGCCTCGGACAGGTCCCGCAGCTCGATCTCCGGTGGCGCCGACGGCTCGTCCAGGATCTTGATCTCGGCGACCCGGTCGAGCCGGAAGGTGCGGCGCGCCTCCGAGCGGCGGCACCAGGCCTCGACGTAGGTGTGCCCGACGCTGACCAGGCGGATCGGGTCGATCTCCCGCTCGGTGACCTCGTCGCGCGCGGGCGAGTAGTAGCGGATCCACAGCCGGCGGCGCTCGGCGATCGCCCGGTCGACGTCCGCGAAGACCCCGCCCTCGGACTCGAAGGTCACCGACAGCCGCGAGCTGGCGCCCGCCGCCTCGCCGGCCGCGGTCTCCACCTTGGCCGTCGCCCGCAGCAGCGCCTGCCGGTCGCTCTCGCGCAGCCCGGGCAGGGTGGCGACGGCCCGGGCCGCGACGAGCAGGGCGGTGGCCTCGTCGGCGGCGAGCCTGAGCGGCTCGGCCGCCTCCGCCGCGAGGGCGGCCGGGTTGTGCCACCAGATCCGCTCGCCGTCGGTGTCGATGTCGAGCAGGTCGCCGCCGCGGAAGCTGGTGCCGCACATGGGCAGCACGTCGAGGTCGGAGACCAGCTCGTCCTCGGTGATGCCGAAGGCGCGCGCGACGTCCTCGACCCGGGCCCCGGGGCGCTCCCTCAGATACGTCACCAGGGAGAGCATCCGTCTGGTCTGGTCGATGGCGTTCACGGGCCTGACCGGTTTGCCTGCCACTGTCTCGTCCGCTCCCCCTCAGCCCTTGGCCACGGCCCGCAGCCGGTCCACCACGTCGGCCCGCAGCTCCGCGGGCTCCAGGACGACCACGTCCGGCCCGAACTCCACCAGCCAGGCGTCCAGCCCGTGGCCGTACGGAATCTCCAACTCGTCCCAGCCGCCACCGAGTTCCCGAACCGAGGTGGCCTTCGCCCGAAGGGGGTAGCCCGCGGCCGAGCGCAGCCGGATCCGCGCCGAGCGGTCGGTGATCTCCCCCGCCCAGCTCGCGACGGTCTCACGGACGGTGACGACGTCCGGCACCGGAGCGGTGTACCGGCCGCCGCGCGAACGGACCTTGCCGGTGATCCGGGAGAGCCGGAAGACCCGCTCGGCGCCCCGGTCGCGGTCCCAGCCCGCCAGGTACCAGTGGCCCCGCCAGCACTCCAGAGCCCACGGCTCGACATGTCGCTGCTCGGGGTGGGCGGCAGTGGCCTTGCGGTAGTCGAACACGACGGGCCGGCGGTCCCGGCAGGCGAGCATCAGCGGCTCGAACGCCGCCTCGTGCACGGGGATGCGCGGCTCCAGCGCGCCGTGCGCCCCGTACGGGTCGACGTCCTCGGGGAGTCCCGCCGCGCGTAGCTTCTGGAGGGCGCCACTGGCGGCACCGGCGAGCCGGGCCTGCTGCCACACCTTGGCGGCGAGGCCGAGCGCGGCGGCCTCCTCGGCGTCCAGGGTGATGGGCGGGAGGCGGTTGCTGTCCCGGCGGGCCAGATAGCCGATCTCGCCGTCGAGGCTCTCGACGGTCTCGATGACCAGTCCCAGTTCGCGCAGGTCGTCCTTGTCGCGCTCGAACATGCGGTTGAAGGAGTCGTCGTTGCCTCCCGGGCCGTTGCCCGGCCCGAAGGCCTCGACGTAGGCCTCGATGGAGTCGCGCAGCTCACGCTTGCTGAGCGGCCGCCGCGTCCCGAGCAGACACAGCGCCAGATTCATCAGCCGCTCGGCCTTGGCAATGGCCATCGACGCCCTTCGCCTCCCTATGGTGCTTGACGACGACGACCGTACCGCCCCGCGGTGGCCCGGCAAAAGCCGAGGGCCCATGCCCGAACAGGCATGGGCCCCACGTGATCGAGTCTGTTCGGATCCTGCTCAGACCCCGAGCAGGTCGACCACGAAGATCAGCGTCTCGCCGGGCTTGATCAGAGGGGACGGGCTCTGATTGCCGTAGGCGAGGTGGGCGGGGATGGTCAGCTGGCGGCGGCCGCCGACCTTCATGCCCTGCACGCCCTGGTCCCAGCCCTTGATGACCCGGCCGCCACCCAGCGGGAAGCGGAACGGGGTGCCGCGGTTCCAGCTGGCGTCGAACTCCTCGCCGGTGCTGAAGGAGACACCCACGTAGTGCACGGTGACGGTCTGGCCGGCCTGCGCGACCGGGCCGTCACCCTCCCAGATGTCCTTGATCTCGAGGTCCGCCGGGGGCTCGCCGCCCGGGAAGTCGATCTCGGGCTTGTCGATGCTCACGTCTCTGGCTCCTGCTTGTCTGCGAAAAGGCGAACACGCACAGTCTTACATCCCACGCGCCTCACAGCTTCGCGAGGATGTCCACCGAGAAGACCAGCGTGGAGTCCTTCTTGATGCCGCTGCCCTGCGGCGGGTTGTCCCCGTAGCCCAGCTTCGGCGGGATGACGATGAGGACGCGGCTGCCGACCTTCTTGCCGGTCAGGCCCTGCGCCCAGCCCTTGACGACCTGCTGGAGCGAGAACGACACCAGTTGCTTGTTGGCGTACGACGAGTCGAACTCCTTGCCGCCGTCCCACAGCACGCCCTTGTACTGCACGAGGACGCTGTCCCCGGCGGCGACCTTGTCACCGTCGCCCTCCAGCACGTACTCCGCGACGAGCTTCTTCGGGGCCGCCGCCTTGGGCACCTCGATGGAGGGCGCCTTGCCGTCGGTGCCGGTGCCGACCTTGGGCAGGTCCGCGTTGTCCTGCGGGACCTCCTTGCCCTTGGCGGAGCTCTTGGCGTTGAACGTGTCCTGCACGTCGACGACGAAGACCAGGGTGTCGGTGCCCTTGATGCCCGCCTGCGGGTTGCCCTGCGAGCCGTAGCCCCAGGTGGGCGGGACGGCCATCTCGACACGGCTGCCGGCCTTCTTGCCGGCCAGCGCGTACCGCCAGCCGTCGATGATCTGGCCCTGGGCCAGCTGGATGGCCAGGCGGGCCTTGCGGTCGTAGGAGTTGTCGAAGACCTTGGCGGTGTTCCAGACCTGGCCCAGGTAGTGGGCGACGACGAAGTCGTTCTCCGCGATGGTCTTGCCGCTGCCCGCGACCAGCGTCTTCACCGCGAGCTGCTTCGACGGCTCCCCGCTGCCCTTGGCGATCGTCGGCTTCTCGTCGAACTTCGTGCCCGCGGTGACCGCCGGCAGCGGACCGTCGACGATCTTCGGCGGCGGGGCCGCGGACGGAGCCGACGCCGAGGGCGACGGGCTGTCGCTGGCCTTGCTCGAGTCGGACTTGTCGTCGCCGCATGCGGCGAGCGTGGCCAGTCCAGCGGGTACGGAGATGAGAAGTGAGCGTCGGCGCACTGTGGGGGCCTCGTAATCGATCGATCTCGTTGATGGCGTGCGCGCAACTCTACGGCGTGAGCAGGGCGCCGTACTTGTAACGTACGGCGCCCGTGTGGCGTTCCGGCGATTTCCCCGCCGGCGCATTTCCTCACATTCCGGCGATCAGCTTCTCCACCCGGTCGTCCACGGAACGGAACGGGTCCTTGCACAAGACGGTGCGCTGGGCCTGGTCGTTGAGCTTGAGGTGAACCCAGTCGACCGTGAAGTCACGGCGCTGTTCCTGGGCGCGCCGGATGAAGTCGCCGCGCAGCCGGGCCCGAGTGGTCTGCGGCGGAACGGACTTGCCCTCGAAGATCTTCAAGTCGTTGCAGACACGTGCTGCCTGCCCCTTCTTCTCGAGGAGGTAGTACAGGCCACGACGGCGGTGGATGTCGTGGTAGGCGAGGTCTATCTGCGCGACCCGCGGGTGCGACATGGTCATGTTGTTCTTGGCGCGGTACCGCTCGATGAGCTTGTACTTCATGACCCAGTCGATCTCGGTGCCGATGCGGTCGAGGTCCTCGGTCTCGATCGCGTCCAGGGTGCGGCCCCACAGTTCCAGGACCTGCTCCACGGTGCCGGTGCGGATGCCGCGGCGCTCGCAGAAGTCCACGGCCTTCTCGTAGTACTCGCGCTGCACCTCCAGGGCGGAGGCCTCGCGTCCGCTGGCCAGGCGGACCTTGCGGCGGCCGGTGATGTCGTGGCTGACCTCGCGGATCGCCCGGATCGGGTTCTCCAGGGTGAGGTCCCGCATCACCGTGCCCGCCTCGATCATGCGCAGTACCAGGTCGGTGGCGCCGACCTTGAGCAGCATGGTCGTCTCGGACATGTTGGAGTCGCCCACGATGACGTGCAGGCGGCGGTAGCGCTCGGCGTCCGCGTGCGGCTCGTCACGCGTGTTGATGATCGGCCGGGAGCGGGTCGTCGCCGAGGAGACGCCCTCCCAGATGTGCTCGGCCCGCTGGCTGACGCAGTACACGGCCCCGCGCGGCGTCTGCAGCACCTTGCCGGCGCCGCACAGCAACTGCCGCGTGACCAGGAACGGAATCAGAATGTCCGCGAGCCGCGAGAACTCCCCGTGCCGCGCCACGAGATAGTTCTCGTGGCATCCGTAGGAGTTGCCCGCCGAGTCGGTGTTGTTCTTGAAGAGGTAGACGTCGCCCGCGATTCCCTCCTCGTGCAGGCGTCGTTCGGCGTCCACCAGGAGTCCTTCGAGAATGCGCTCGCCCGCTTTGTCGTGGGTGACCAGTTCGATCACGTTGTCACATTCCGGTGTCGCGTATTCCGGATGTGAGCCCACGTCGAGATAGAGGCGGGCGCCGTTTCGCAGAAAGACATTGCTGCTGCGGCCCCATGACACGACACGGCGGAAGAGGTACCGCGCCACCTCGTCAGGAGACAGGCGGCGCTGTCCCCTGAACGTGCACGTGACGCCGTACTCGTTCTCCAGCCCGAAAATGCGGCGGTCCATGAGGGAACATTACGCCCGATCCCCTGAACTGAAACGGGGTTCGACGGCACGGTTTGGATCATTTTCCGAACCGGCGGCAACCACCGCTCCCCCACCGGGAGCTGCGAGTACCCGCCCCGTGGCGGTCAAAACCAGCAGGGAAACGCCACCCGCGGCACCCGGCAAGGCGAAGCCCCACAGGGCCCCGCCCGCCTCTACGACGGGTCCCGCGACGCCCGTTCCGACCGAGTGGCCCACGGTGAACGTCGTCACCAGCCAGGAGAACGCCTCGGTGACCGTGCCGCGCGGCGCGTGCCGGTCGACCAGGACGAACGCGCAGGCGATGGCCGGCGCGAGGAAGACCCCGGCGAGCGCGGTCAGCGCCACCATGGCCACCGCGTCCGGCATGAGCATCAGCGGCAGGTAACACACCACCAGAAGGGCCACCAGCACCCGCAGTCGCCGCGCGGGCTCACCGGCCCACTGCCGGGCCCCGTAGACGGCGCCGCCGACCAGCGCCCCGAACCCCAGGGCCGCCATCAGCCAGCCGTATACGACGTCACCGCCGTGCTCGTCCGCGTAGGGCACGGAGGCGACCGTGATGGACCCGAGCGCCATCCCGATGAACAGGAACGCCGCCAGCAGCGCCAGCAGCCCCGGCGAACGCAGCGCGCCCAGCCAGTGCGCCTCACGCGGCGCCGACCGCCAGGCACGCGAGGGCGGCGACACCACCACGGACAGCGCACCCAGCACCCCGACGCCGTTCAGCACGAGCAGCGCGGCCTGGGCGGACCACAGGGACACGCACAGCGTCACGAGCAGCGGCCCGACGGTGAACATCACCTCCTGGGCCACGGCGTCCATGGCGTACGCGGTGTGCACGTGCTCCTCCTTGCGGAGGACGGACGACCACAGGGCCCGCAGCCCGCCCTCGAGGGGCGGCGTGAAGAGCCCGGCACCGGCCACGGCGGCGTACGCGAGGGGCAGCGATCCGATCCCGCCGAGGGCGAAGACGGCCATGGAGAACGCGGAGAGGACGGCCGCCGGCAGCTGCACGCGCGGCTGCCCGCGCAGGTCCACGAGCCGGCCCAGCACCGGCTGCCCGACGGCGTTGGCCACGCCGTACACGCCCGCCAGCGCTCCCGCGAGGCTGTACGAGCCGCCTTCGGCCCGTACGAACAGCAGGATCGCGATGGCCGCCGTGGCGTTGGGCAGCCGGCCCACGAGCGTGCCGACGAGCAGCCGGGCGGCGTGTCGCGCCCGAAGGATCTCCAAGTACCCCGTGGCCATGTCCCCGCCCTAGGTTTTACGTATAACTTCGACTCCCATACGTACCATGGCCGCTGTTCACGAGTCCAGACGAAGGAGCGGGCCGACGGTGGCACGAGGCAGCACCCGACCCACGAGCCGGGACGTCGCCCAGGCCGCCGGCGTGTCCCAGGCGGCGGTCTCCCTGGTCCTCGGGGACAAGTGGCGCGGGCGTGTCTCGGAGACGACGGCGCAGCGGGTCCGCGAGGCCGCGCGCGATCTGGGCTACCGCCCGAACCTGGCCGCCCGCAATCTGCGCCTGGGCCGTACCCGCACGGTCCTCCTGGTGGTCCCGGCCCTGACCACGGAGTTCTTCGCCGGTGTCTACACGGGCGCCACCCGCGTCGCCGCCGAGCACGGCTTCGGCGTGGTCCTGTACCCCTCCCCCGAGGGCATCGGCCCCGCCCGGGACCCCTTCGCCTCGGCGCAGGCCGCGCTCGACGGCGTCATCGCGTCCTCCATGGCCGCGGACGCGCTGACCGCGATCCGCGGGGAGGCGCTGCCGCTGGTGATGCTGGACAGTGACCCGGCGGGCAGCCTGGGGGCGGCGACGGTGAACCTGGACATCGCCGACGGTGTCCGCCAGGTCGCGGAACACCTGCTGTCCCTGGGCCACCGCCGGTTCCTCCACCTGGCGGCGGACGTGCCGTCCTGGACCTTCGAGGTCCGTGCCCGGGAGCTGGCGGCTCGCCTGGCCGGGGTGCCCGGTACGTCCGTCCGTACGGCCCGCTCGCCGATCTCCATCGAGGGCGCGGTGGCCGCCGCAGAAACCGCCCTCTCGGGGCCCGGGCCCCGTCCCACGGCCGTGGTCTGCGACGACGACCAGCTGGCCGCCGGCACGTACAAGGCAGCTCGGCGACTGGGCCTGCGCGTCCCGGACGACCTGTCGGTCACCGGCCTGGACGATCTGGCCCTGGCCACGGCGATCGACCCCGAGCTGACGACGGTCCGCCTGGACGCCGAGTTGTTCGGTGAACGGGGTATGCGAGCGCTGCTGGCCGTCCTGGAGGGCCGTGAGCCCGAGGGCGGGGACATCCCGGTGAGTCTGGTGGTACGGGGCTCCACGGCACCGCCGGGACGGCCCTAGCGGCCGTTTGTGCCGGGGCCGGGTGGGTCCGCAACCCGGCGGAGCGGGGTGCCGCTGCGCCCACCCGTGCCGCCCCCAGCGGCACGATTGCCCGCAGCTAGGCGGCCCGCAGCGGTTGGCGCGTCACCGGACAGTCAGTCGGCGTCCAACCCCACCGCGCCGTTCCGAGGACGGACACCCCCCGACGCGGCCCCGACCCACCGCACCCCGGTAGGCGCCAGCGGCGCGCCCCCACCCCACGCGCACAGGCCGCGCGCCCAGACCGCAGAACGGCCTGGGCGCGCGGCAGGGGACGACTACTCGACTACTCCCCGTCCCCGGACGCCTCCGCCTCGGCCTCCGCGTCCGCCTCGGCCTCCGACGCCGTGGTCGCTCCGTCGGCCTCCAGCAGCCGGCCCAGCTGGCGCCCGCTGATCCGCTTGAACTTCCGCTTCTGCGGCCGCGTACGGTCCAGCACCGCCACTTCCAGCCGCTCCGCGGGGATCTCCCGCTCGCTGCCGTTGGTGTCGCGGGACAGCGCCTGCACCGCCAGCTTCAGCGCCTCGGCCAGCGTCATACCGTCCCGGTGACGCTGGTCCAGATAGCTGCTGATCTGCTCCGCGTTGCCCCCCACCGCGACCGAGCCGTGCTCGTCCACGATGGAACCGTCGTGCGGCAGCCGGTAGATCTGGTCGCCCTCGGGGGTCTCCCCGACCTCCGCGACGACCAGCTCCACCTCGTACGGCTTCTCGGCCGCGCTGGAGAAGATCGTGCCCAGCGTCTGGGCATACACGTTCGCCAGGCCCCGGGCCGTCACATCGTCCCGGTCGTAGGTGTAACCCCGCAGGTCGGCGTAGCGCACACCGCCGATCCGCAGGTTCTCGTACTCGTTGTACTTGCCGGCGGCCGCGAAGCCGATCCGGTCGTAGATCTCGCTGAACTTGTGCAGCGTGCGGGACGGGTTCTCGCCGACGAACACGATGCCGTCGGCGTACTGCAGCACGACCAGGCTGCGGCCACGGGCGATGCCCTTGCGGGCGAGCTCCGCCCGGTCGGCCATCGCCTGCTGGGGGGAGACATAGAACGGCGTCGTCACCGGTTATCCGTCCCTCTCTTGAAGATTCCGTCGGTTCACTGGACCACCCTCATGAAGACAGCCCGCTGCTCACAGCAGCGCGGCCCGCGGACCGTCGGGCTGCTCCAGACGCCGCTCCAGAATCGAGCGCGCGATCTCGGACGACTCGTTCTCGGAGAGCCGGCGGAAGCCGTCCTCGGTGATCACGGTGACGATGGGATAGATCCGGCGGGCGACATCGGGACCGCCGGTCGCCGAGTCGTCGTCTGCCGCGTCGTAGAGCGCCTGGACCACGAGCGTCGTGGCCTCGTCCTCGCTCAGGTCCTCCCGGAAGAGCTTCTTCATCGCGCCGCGGGCGAAGATCGAACCGGAACCCGTGGCCGCGTAGCCCTGCTCCTCTGAGCGCCCGCCCGTGACGTCGTAGGAGAAGATCCGCCCCTTCTCCCGGTCCACGTCGTACCCGGCGAACAGCGGGACGACGGCCAGCCCCTGCATGGCCATGCCGAGGTTCGAGCGGATCATCGTCGACAGCCGGTTCGCCTTGCCCTCCAGCGACAGCTGCGCGCCCTCGACCTTCTCGAAGTGCTCCAGCTCCAGCTGGAACAGCTTCACCATCTCCACGGCCAGACCCGCCGTGCCGGCGATGCCCACGGCCGAGTACTCGTCGGCGGGGAACACCTTCTCGATGTCCCGCTGCGCGATGACGTTGCCCATGGTGGCCCGTCGGTCACCGGCGAGGACGACGCCGCCGGGGAACGTCACGGCCACGATCGTCGTGCCGTGCGGCGCCTCGATCGCGCCCTGCACCGGCGGCAACTTCTTGTTGCCCGGCAGCAGTTCGGGCTGGTGATCGGAGAGAAAATCCATGAAGGAGGAAGACCCTGGCGTCAGGAAGGCAGCTGGTAGACGCCCGGTGCTACGAGTGTTGGCTTCCACGCGATTCCTTCCACGTATGCGACAGCCCGCCCTGTGACGTCGGGCCGATCCTTGGAACAACCCCGGTCCGGTTGCGACCGAGGGCTCGGTATGCCACGGACCCTACCCGCCCTTCGGCGGTGATCCACATGCCCGGCGACACCAACTGCGCGGGAGCCACGCCGCACTTGCCCGCCCCTCCTGCCCGGCGGGCCACCGGGCTCCGGACGCCACCGACGCCCGGAGCGCCACACACGAGGGCATCACGTCATGCACTGCCCCGCGCGCAGCGCTCCGCGCTCGGCTCGTCCGTCACCCACGACACCCCGCTCACCTTCGGAACGAAGGCTCAGGCGCCTTACTGTCCACCCTTTTGAACGAAGGACCGCACGAAGTCCTCGGCGTTCTCCTCGAGGACGTCGTCGATCTCGTCCAGAACCGAGTCCACGTCGTCGCTCAGCTTCTCGTGACGCTCCTTGACGTCCTCCGAAGCCTGCGCCTCTGCCGCCTGCTCCTCGACCTCCTCGGTGGACCGGGTGGCCTTCTGCTGTCCGCCGCCGGTGTCCTTGGTCGCCATATCCCTCACCCCGCTCGGTTCGCCCGACACAGTTGCTCGGTCAAGATCAGACCCTACTCGCCGGGTCTGACAATGGCCCCGCTGTTGCTCCAACGTACGGGGACCACCTCGATGATTCCCGGACCTGGGATTTTCCACCCTGTCCGGCGGGCCCCACCCGAGTACCCGCTGAACGCGCTCACCCGCCCGAAAGGACCCTGACCAGGTCTTCCGCGGTGCGGCAGCGGTCCAGGAGCTCCTTGACGTGATTACGCGTTCCGCGAAGCGGTTCGAGGGTTGGAACGCGCTGGAGGGAGTCCCGGCCCGGCAGGTCGAAGATCACCGAGTCCCAGGACGCCGCCGCCACGTCGTCCGCGTACTGCTCCAGGCAGCGGCCGCGGAAGTACGCGCGCGTGTCCTCAGGCGGCGCCGTACGGGCCCGCTCGACGTCCGCCTCGTCCAGCAGCCGCTTCATGCGCCCGCGGGCCACCAGACGGTTGTACAGGCCCTTCTCGGGGCGTACGTCGGCGTACTGGAGGTCGACCAGGTGCAGCCGCGCCGCGTCCCAGTCGAGGTTGTCCCGGCGCCGGTAGCCCTCCATGAGCTCCCGCTTGGCGACCCAGTCCAGCTCGCCGGCCAGGCTCATCGGGTCGTGCTCCAGGCGGGTGAGGGTGTCCTCCCAGCGGGACAGGACGTCCTTGGTCTGGTCGTCGGCGTCCGCGCCGAACCGCTCCTCCACGTACTTGCGCGCCAGCTCGTAGTACTCCATCTGCAGCTGGACCGCCGTGAGCGTCCGGCCGCTGCGCAGCGTGACCAGGCGCTTCAGGGACGGGTCGTGCGAGACCTGGTGGAGCGTGCGCACGGGCTGGTCGACGGCGAGGTCGACGGCGATGAAACCGTCCTCGATCATCGACAGGACCAGGGAGGTCGTCCCCAGCTTGAGGTACGTCGAGATCTCCGACAGGTTCGCGTCCCCGATGATCACGTGCAGCCGGCGGTACTTCTCGGCGTCCGCGTGCGGCTCGTCGCGGGTGTTGATGATCGGGCGCTTGAGCGTCGTCTCGAGGCCGACCTCGACCTCGAAGTAGTCGGCCCGCTGGCTGAGCTGGAAGCCGTGCTCGTGCCCGTCCTGGCCGATGCCGACACGGCCCGCGCCGGTGAAGACCTGGCGGGAGACGAAGAACGGCGTGAGGTGGCGCACGATGTCCGAGAAGGGGGTCTCCCGCTTCATCAGGTAGTTCTCGTGCGTGCCGTAGGACGCGCCCTTGTTGTCGGTGTTGTTCTTGTACAGGTGGATCGGCTGGGCACCGGGCAGCTGGGCGGCCCGTTCCGCGGCCTCCGCCATGATCCTCTCGCCGGCCTTGTCCCAGAGGACGGCGTCCCGCGGATTCGTCACCTCAGGGGCGCTGTACTCGGGGTGTGCGTGGTCGACGTAGAGCCGTGCGCCGTTGGTGAGGATCACGTTGGCCAGGCCGATGTCCTCGTCGGTGAGCTGGCTGGAGTCGGCGGCCTCGCGGGCGAGGTCGAAGCCTCGGGCGTCCCGCAGCGGGTTCTCCTCCTCGAAGTCCCAGCGGGCCCGGCGGGCCCGGTGCATCGCCGCCGCGTAGGCGTTCACGATCTGGGACGAGGTGAGCATGGCATTGGCGTTGGGGTGGCCGGGGACGGAGATTCCGTACTCCGTCTCGATGCCCATTACTCGCCGTACGGTCATGCGGCCCTCCTTGCCCGGCGGCGCCCTCGGTCGTGGGCGCCACTCAGATACCGCTGGCGCTCGGTTGCGTGTGCGGTGCCCGTCCCCGCACTGCGCGACTTGGCGGTACGCAAGAGCCTAGAACGCCTTTGCGCTGGTGGGGAGATCATTTGCGTCATTGCGTTGCTCCAGCCGTGGCCTGAAAAACAGGCGGCTGCGGGTACCCGCCGAGGGCACCCGCAGCCGCCCTGTCTTTTACAGGTACTGACCGGTGTTCGCCACCGTGTCGATGGAGCGTCCGGTGTCCGCGCCCTGCTTTCCGGTGATGAGCGTACGGATGTACACGATCCGTTCGCCCTTCTTTCCGGAGATTCGGGCCCAGTCGTCCGGGTTGGTGGTGTTCGGCAGGTCCTCGTTCTCCTTGAACTCGTCCACGCAGGCCTGGAGGAGGTGGGAGACCCGGAGGCCCTTCTGGTTCTTCTCGAGGAAGTCCTTGATCGCCATCTTCTTGGCGCGGCCGACGATGTTCTCGATCATGGCGCCGGAGTTGAAGTCCTTGAAGTAGAGGACTTCCTTGTCGCCGTTGGCGTAGGTGACCTCCAGGAAGCGGTTCTCCTCGGATTCGGCGTACATCTGTTCGACGGCCGTCTGGATCATGCTCTGGACCGTGGAGGCCTTGGAGCCGCCGTGCTCGGCGAGGTCGTCGCTGTGCAGCGGGAGGCGCTCGGTGAGGTACTTGCCGAAGATGTCCTTGGCCGCCTCGGCGTCCGGACGCTCGATCTTGATCTTCACGTCCAGCCGGCCGGGCCGCAGGATGGCCGGGTCGATCATGTCCTCACGGTTGGAGGCACCGATCACGACCACGTTCTGCAGGCCCTCCACACCGTCGATCTCGGCCAGCAGCTGCGGGACGATGGTGTTCTCCACGTCCGAGCTGACACCGGAGCCACGGGTGCGGAAGAGGGACTCCATCTCGTCGAAGAAGACGATGACGGGGGTGCCCTCGCTGGCCTTCTCACGGGCCCGCTGGAAGACGAGGCGGATCTGCCGCTCCGTCTCACCGACGTACTTGTTCAGGAGCTCGGGGCCCTTGATGTTGAGGAAGAAGCTCTTGCCGGCGGCCTGGCCGGTCACCTCGGCGACCTTCTTGGCCAGCGAGTTGGCCACGGCCTTGGCGATCAGGGTCTTACCGCATCCGGGAGGCCCGTACAGCAGGACACCCTTCGGCGGCCGCAGTTCGTGCTCCTTGAACAGGTCCGGGTAGAGGTACGGGAGCTCGACCGCGTCGCGGATGGCCTCGATCTGGCCGCCGAGGCCGCCGATCTGCTCGTAGCCGATGTCGGGGACCTCTTCGAGGACGAGCTCCTCGACCTCGCTCTTCGGCACGACCTCGTAGACGTAGCCGGAGCGGGGCTCCAGGAGCAGGGCGTCGCCGGGGCGGATGGTGACGTCCAGCAGCGGCTCGGCGAGCCGTACCACCCGCTCCTCGTCGGTGTGCCCGAGCACCAGGGCCCGCTCGCCGTCCTCGAGGATCTCCTTGAGTGTGACGATGTCGCCGACGCGCTCGAACTCCATGGCGTCGACCACGTTGAGCGCTTCGTTGAGCATCACTTCCTGGCCGCGCCGGAGCTCGTCGAGCTCGACGCTGGGGCTGACGTTCACCCTGAGCTTGCGGCCGCCGGTGAAGATGTCGGCGGTGCCGTCCTCGTTCGCCGTCAGGAAGACACCGAAGCCGGCCGGCGGCTGCGCGAGCCGGTCGACCTCCTCCTTGAGGGCCACGATCTGGTCACGGGCCTCACGGAGCGTGTTGGCGAGCCGCTCGTTCTGCGCGGACACGCCGGCCAGATTGGTCTGCAGCTCGACGATCCGCTCTTCGAGAATCCTCGTGTGTCGCGGAGAGTCGGCGAGCTTACGTCGCAGGACGGCGATCTCCTGCTCAAGGTAGGCGATCTGCCCGGCCGGGTCGTCGGACCCGCGTCCCGGGCGGATGCCGCGGTTCATGTCGTCGTCGTGGGCTGCCACGGTCCTCACCTCCTCCAAGGGGAGCTGGACGCTTCCAGACCCTACCTGGGCGGGTGTCGATTGAAACCCCTAGATCACAAAGACGGTCGGGGTGTGTCCGATCTTCACCCTTGCGCTCTCCCTCACGCCAGGGGGATACCCAGCGAACATGATTGGAACCCAGCCTCAGGTACGGTCGAAGCGTTCAACACCCGTCAGAGCTGGCCGGATTCCCGGCACGGCTCGACGTATGAAACGGCAGGAGACATGAGCGTGCAGCAGGAGGCGGGGGTCGACGGCGAGGCGCTGGAGGTCTGGATCGACCAGGACCTGTGTACCGGCGACGGCATCTGCGCCCAGTACGCGCCCGAGGTGTTCGAGCTGGACATCGACGGTCTGGCCTATGTGAAGAGCGCCGACGACGAGTTGCTCCAGGACAAGGGCGCGACAACGCCCGTGCCGCTGCCGCTCCTCACGGACGTGATCGACTCGGCGAAGGAGTGTCCGGGCGAGTGCATCCACGTACGTCGAGTTTCGGACAGGGCCGAGGTCTACGGCCCAGACGCGGAGTGACCACTTCTCTACGTTCCGTGACTACTGTCTGATATCTCACACGTGGGGGCGCAGGGACCTCACACGCTGCGGGCACCGGCCGGTGTCGAGCGCACGAACGCGCCGTTCTGCCAACGCCATTTCGCGTCGCTGTGCACATCGGGGCAGCAACGCGGCACATCGGACGACGAGTAGCCGAGGAGCGTGGCCGTGACGGCGCCGTCGCGTACGGCGAAGTCACTGACGGTGGTGCCGTCCTCGGGGTCGAGCAGGGTCGCCACCACGCGCGGTTGACCGCCGTCCCCGCCCCGGGTGAGGACGTACACGCCGTCCGGCGGGGTGCCCATCGGGGAGTCGCAGTGGACCACGGCCACCGTCTCGGGGTTGCCGTCGCCGTCGAGATCGCCGGAAGCCCGCTTCTGCACCACGGCCTTCACCGGGCCGCACTCGATCGGGAACGTCACCGCGGCCGGGTCGGGCGGCGCGAGGTGCGCCGGAGCGCTTCTGGTCTCGGGGCCGGCCGCCTGGGCCGCTGTGGCCGCGCCCGGCTGGAGGAACGAGGAGAGGGCCACGACGCCGGCGACGGCCGTCGCGGTGGCGAGCCAGTGGATGGGACGGGTGTGGGTGTGGGCGAGCTCCGGGACGGCGGAAGGCTGCACTAGGAGTGTCTCCTGAGGGCTGTGCCGGTGGTGGGGTGGCCAGCATGGTGCCACACGTCACACCGCGAGGGAACGGCGGGGTGTGCACGTCCCGCGCCGGGGAAGTCAGAAGGGTTACGGTCCCTGCCGCTGTGTCAGCGAGCACGTGCCGGCGCGGGCCGCCGCCGGCCCCGCGCCACGTCGGCAAGGCGGGCCGCCGGGGGCCTGTTTCAGGTCAAGGGGGACATGCGCCGGTTCACCCGCGGCGGCACCCCGGGGGGCAACAGTGAGGCGCCGTGGCGGAGTTCCGGAGTGGGTCCGGGAACTCCGCCACGGCGCCTGTGCGTTGTGCGGGGCGGCGGGCCGTCTCAGCGGCCGGTGCCGCCGTCGGCGTTCGGGCCGGCGTAGTCCTCGCCGTAGGCGCCCTTGGCGGGGCGGCGGCGGCGCATGGGCGGCTCGACGCCGTCGGCGAGGCGGCGGGCCGTGAGCAGGAAGCCCGTGTGGCCGATCATCCGGTGGTCCGGGCGGACGGCCAGGCCCTCGATGTGCCAGTTGCGGATCATCGTCTCCCAGGAGGTCGGCTCGTTGAAGCAGCCGATCTCACGGATGGACTCGACGGTCCGGGCGAGCTGGGTGGTGGTCGCCACGTAGCAGCACAGGATGCCGCCGGGGACCAGCGCCTTGGAGACGGCCTCCAGGCACTCCCAGGGGGCGAGCATGTCGAGGATGACGCGGTCGACGTCGGTGTCGGACAGGTTGTCCTGGAGGTCGCCGACGGTGAGCTGCCAGGCGGGGTGCGGGCCGCCGAAGTAGCGCTCTACGTTCGCCTGGGCGATCTCGGCGAAGTCCGCGCGGCGCTCGTAGCTGTGCAGCATGCCCTGGTCGCCGATGGCGCGCAGCAGGAAGCTGCTGAGCGAGCCGGAGCCGACGCCGGCCTCCACGACGCGGGCGCCGGGGAAGATGTCGGCGAAGGCGAGGATCTGCCCCGCGTCCTTCGGGTAGACGACGGCTGCCCCGCGGGGCATGGACAGGACGTAGTCGGGGAGCAGGGGGCGCAGCGCGAGGTAGGCGACGTTTCCCGTGGTGCGGACAACGCTGCCCTCGGGAGCGCCGATCAGTTCGTCGTGCGGGAAGGAACCCTTGTGGGTGTGGAAGTTCTTCCCGGCCTCGAGCGTGAACGTGTAGTGGCGGCCCTTGGGGTCGGTCAGCTGTACCTGGTCCCCGACCTTGAAGGGCCCGCGCCTGCGGGCGGCACCGGTCGGTTCGGACATGTGACCAGCCTACCGGCACCTGGGAGGGCCTCCGACCACGGTCCGGCCACTAGGAGGGACGGGCCATGGCCTTCACGAAGGCTCGTTCCACGTCGGCCGCGGACAGGACGCCGTAGATCTCGCCGGTCTCCTCCACCACCAGGTACTCGGTCGCGGGGGTCGCCCGGAGGGCGTCCAGGAGCTCCTCGCCGGACAGTTCCGCCGAGACGCGCATGCCGTCGGTCAGGTCCTGGGCCAGGCCGCTGACCGCGACCCAGGGGCGGCGGTGTTCGGGTACGCCGACGATGGCGGCCTCGCGGACGAGGGAGACGGGGTTGCCGTGGGCGTCGACGACGACCAGGGCGCGGGCGCCGGCGGCGTTGGCGCGTCGCAGGGCCTCCGAGAGCGGGGTGTCGGTCTCGACCGGGACGGCACGGCGGGTGAGCGCGCGGGCGCGCAGTTCGGGGAGGTGCTCGCGCAGGCGGGCCATGCGCAGGCTGTTGCCGGCGCCGGTCCAGATGATCGCGGCGAGGATGGCGGCGAGCAGGGCGTCCAGGACCGTGTCCATGCCGACGTTGTCCACGGCGTCGGTGCCGAGGGCGCCGGACTGGGTCAGCAGGGGCAGGCCGATCAGGACGGAGACGGCGAGGGCGCGGCCGACCCAGGCGGCGGCGACGGTGCCGCTCATCGGCTTGCCGGTGATCTTCCAGACGACCGCGCGGAGCATGCGGCCGCCGTCCAGGGGCAGGCCGGGCAGGAGGTTGAAGGCGGCCACGATGAGGTTGGAGATCATCAGGCCGGCCAGCAGGACGCCCGGAACCGTGCCGGGCTCCACGGTCTGCATGGCGGCGTAGAAGACACCGGCCAGGACGAGGGAGAGCAGCGGTCCGACGAAGGCGAGCACGAACTCCCGTCCGGGGGTCTCGGCCTCCTTCTCGATCTCCGAGACGCCGCCGAAGAACTGGAGCTGGATGCGGCGGACCGGGAGCTTGAAGCGGAGCGCGGCGACCGTGTGGGCCAGTTCGTGCACCAGCACGGACGCGTAGAAGGCGACGGCGAAGAACAGGGAGACCAGGTAGCGGGCGGCGCCGAGTTCGGGCAGCACGCGCTCCAGCTGTCCGCCGAACACCCAGGTGATCAACGCGGCGACGAGGAACCAGCTGGGCGCGACGTAGACGGGAACGCCGAACGGTCGCCCCATCAGCAGTCCGCCTCGCGGCTCCGGGCGCTGGGGCGCGGGGCCCTTGCCGTCGGCCGAGTGCGCGAGCGGGCGGTCACCGGTGCCGGGGGCGACGTGCCGGCCGTGCGCATCGGGCTTGCCCGCGGCGGAGCCGGTGTGCGGACCGGTGGCGTAGGCACGGTCGGGGTGCGCGTCGGCCCCCGACGGACGGCTGCCGCCGTCGTGGTCGCCGCGGGCGGGGGCCTTGCGCAGGGCATCGGGCTCGGGGCGGTCCGCGTGCGCGTCGCCCTCCGGACGGCCGCTGCCGTCGTCCTCGCCGTGCGCGGAGGCCTCCGGGCGGTCCGGGTGCCCCTGGGGGGAGGCTTGCGTCGGCTGTCGGTCCGGGGGGCCGTCGGTGGTGGCGGCGGCTGGGTCCTGGCCGGGTTCCGGGTCTCCCGGTGCGGCGTCGGGGGCCTCGGCCGCTGCCGGGTCGGCCGCCGGTTCCGGCGTCTGTGGGGACGGGCGGTCCTCCGGCCGGGCCGGCGGCGGCGCGGCAGGGGCGTCGTCGTCGCTCGTGGAGGTGAACCGCCGTACGTCCGTGGACTGTTCGTCGGCGGGGGTCGGGTCGGTGGCCCGGGCCGGAGACCCCGCGTGGCGCTCGGCCGACTCCTCGTTGCCGGACCGCGGCTGCCCGCGCCCGCCGCTCTCGTCCACCGGTGTCCCCTCGTTCGAATCGTCTCCCGCGCCTGCCGGACGGGAGGGTCTCGAGTCGATGGTATGCGTCCGTCGAGGTGCCTTCCGCCCCGGCACCCCTGAGTTTCCCTCCGTCCCGCCTCCTCACTCCTGCCCACGGCGAGACCGCGGCTGGGTCACTGTCAGTGGCGGCCCGTATGGTCTGGGGCATGGAGACGAGCACCGAGGGCGCGGCGCAGCCCGACAGCAGCCCTGCCGCGGCGGAGGACCCGCCGGTCCCGGCCGGGCCCGTGGAGGCGGTCATCGAGACGGCGGTGGAGACGGCGGGCGAGACCGCGCGACCGGCCGTACCGCCCGCCTCGCTGTCCCCCTCGCGTGCCAGTGACTTCATGCAGTGCCCGCTGCTCTACCGCTTCCGGGTCATCGACCGGCTGCCGGAGAAGCCGAGCGAGGCGGCGACCAGGGGCACGCTGGTGCACGCGGTGCTGGAGCGCCTCTTCGACGCCCCGGCGGCCGAGCGCACGGCGCCCCGGGCGAAGTCGCTGATCCCGGGGCAATGGGACCGGTTGCGTCAGACGCGGCCGGAGGTCGTGGAGCTCTTCGCCGACGACCCCGAGGGCGAGCGGCTGGCGCGCTGGCTGGGCGAGGCCGAGCAGCTCGTCGAGCGCTGGTTCACCCTGGAGGACCCCAGCCGGCTGGAGCCGGCCGAGCGGGAGCTGTTCGTCGAGGCCGAGCTGGAGTCCGGGCTGCGGCTGCGCGGCATCATCGACCGGGTCGACGTGGCGCCCACGGGCGAGGTCCGGATCGTCGACTACAAGACGGGCAAGGCGCCCAGGCCCGAGTACTCCGAGGGCGCCCTGTTCCAGATGAAGTTCTACGCCCTCGTCGTCTGGCGGCTGAAGAACGTGGTCCCGAGGCGGCTCCAGCTGGTCTATCTCGGCAGCGGCCAGGTGCTGACGTACGACCCGGTCCTCGCCGACCTGGAGCGGGTCGAGCGCAAGCTGCTCGCGCTGTGGGAGGCGATCCGGCTGGCGACCGAGACGGGCGACTGGCGGCCGCGTCCCACGAAGTTGTGCGGCTGGTGCGACCACCAGGCCCACTGCCCGGAGTTCGGCGGCACTCCCCCGCCGTACCCGCTGCCGCTGCGGGTGACCGGCCAGGGCGGCTGAGTCCGGCGGCCTCGCGCAGGGCAGAATGGGGCCGGACTAGCGAAGGAGACTTACGTGGCCATCCGCGTCCTACTGGTCGACGACCAGCCGCTGCTCCGCACGGGCTTCCGGATGATCCTGGAGGCCGAGCAGGACCTCGCGGTCGTCGGCGAGGCCGGAGACGGCCTCCAGGCGCTCGACCAGGTGCGGGCGCTGCAGCCCGATGTGGTCCTGATGGACATCCGCATGCCGCGGATGGACGGTGTGGAGGCGACCCGGCAGATCACCGGTCCCGGGCGGGACGGCCCGGCGAAGGTCCTGGTGCTGACCACCTTCGACCTCGACGAGTACGTGGTGGAGGCGCTGCGGGCCGGTGCCAGCGGCTTCCTGCTGAAGGACGCTCCGGCCAACGAGCTGGTGCAGGCGATCCGGGTCGTGGCCGCGGGCGAGGCGATGCTCGCGCCGAGCATCACCAGGCGGCTGCTCGACAAGTACGCCACGCATCTGCCGTCGGGCGAGGAGCCGGTGCCGGACACGCTGCACACGCTCACCGACCGCGAGGTCGAGGTGCTGAAGCTGGTGGCGCGCGGGCTGTCCAACGCCGAGATCGCCGCGGACCTGTTCGTCAGCGAGACCACCGTCAAGACGCACGTCGGGCACGTGCTCACCAAGCTGGGCCTGCGCGACCGCGTGCAGGCCGCGGTGTACGCGTACGAGAGCGGGCTGGTGCGCCCCGGCGCGCAGTAGGCCTCTCCCCACCACCCGGAACACGAAGAGGGCGCCCCCTGCTCGGCAGGGGGCGCCCTCTTTCCCGCGGGTGGGTCAGACGTCCTTGCTCAGCTCCCAGAAGCGGAACACGGTGGACGCGTCGAGGCAGTACTCCAGTCCGTAGACGCCGTCACGGACGACCGCGTACTGCTTGGCCTGCCACACGGGCAGGACCGGCAGTTCGTCGGCGACGATGTCCTGGAGCTCGCCGAACTCCTTGTCGGTGCCGGCGCGGTTGGTCAGGGCGGCCGTGCGCGGGATGAGCGTGCCGGTGATGGTGCTGTTGTCGTAGTTGTTGCCCAGCACGTTGCCCTTGCCGAAGAACGGGGCCGTGAAGTTGTCGGCGTCCGGGTAGTCGGGCACCCAGCCCTTCACGTAGACGCCGTACTTGCCGGCGGCGATGTCCTTCTCGTACTGGCCGAAGGGGACGGACTTGACGTCGGCGTCGAACAGGCCGCTGGCGTTGAGCTGGCCGGCGATGGCGTTCAGCTCCTGGTCGGTGGCGGGGCCGTAGCGGGACGGCGTCGACCACAGGGTCAGCTTCACCTTGCCGGTGATGCCGTCGGCGCGCAGCGCCTCGGCCGCCTTGGACTTGGAGGGGCGGGCGCCGTAGGTGTCGAAGAAGGCCGTGTTGTGGCCGGCGATCCCCGCCGGGATGATCGAGTACAGCGGGGTCGCGGTGCCCTGGTAGACGTCCTTGATGAGGGCTTCGCGGTCGAGCAGGTGGGCGATGGCCTTGCGCACGCCGGTCTTTCCGGCGACCGGGTCGTTCATGTTGAACACCAGGTGCTGGACCTCGGCGCTGCTGCCCTCAACGACCTCCACGCCGGTGCCGTTGTCGGCCTTCTCCATGTCCGCGATGTCGCCGGCGGTCAGGCCGCGGTAGGCGATGTCGACGTCCCCGGCCTGGATCGCCTGCTTCAGGGCGGTCTGGTCGCCGTCGAAGAACTTGAGCGTCACGCCGGTGTTCTTCACCTCGGCGGTGCCCTTGTAGTTCTCGTTGACGGAGAAGACGGCCTGCTCGTCGTCGATCGAGTCGAGCTGGTAGGGGCCGGAGCCGACGGCCTTGCCGTCCTCGCGCAGCCCGTCCGCGTCGTACTCGCGGTGGTCGACGATGGAGCCGGCGCCGGAGGCGATCTTGCTCGGGAAGGTGGCGTCGGCCGTGTTGAGCCGGAAGACGACCGTCTTCTCGTCCGGCGTCTCGACCTTCTCCAGCGTGGGGAACATGATCGCGGGCCCGTCGGGGTCGTTGATCTTCAGCATGCGGTCGAAGGAGAACTTGACGTCCTCGGAGGTGAGCTCGTCACCGTTGCTGAACTTGAGGCCGTCCTTCAGCGTGCACTTGTAGACCGTGGTCTGCGTGTCGCTGAAGGCGCAGCTCTCGGCGGCCTCCGGCTGGGGTTCCGTGGCGCCCTTGGGGAAGCTGAGCAGCGACTGGAAGACGTTGTTGAACAACAGCCAGGAGCCGGGGTCGTAGCCGGAGGCCGGGTCCGTGGCCAGGACGTCGTCGGACATCCCCACCACGACGTTGGAGCCGTCCCCCGCGGAGTCTCCGGTCTCCGTGCCACAGCCGGTCAGCAGGCCGGAGGCGAGCCCCGCCACGATGGGCAGGACCGGCCACTGGTTGCGAATGTTCACGTGTGTGCCCTGTCGTCGGTTCTCGAGAACGCCCGGAGCATGTCCCTGGCTCCGGGGCACGGTTCCCCGGGGGCCGCGGTCACCGGCCCCCGGGGTTCCATTGGGTCCGTCAGCCACTCACGCCCCGGCCGAGCTCCCACAGCTGGAGCGTCGACGAGGAGTTGAGGGCGTACGCGGTACCCGTGATGTCGTCGCGCGCGGCGACGTACTGCTTGCCCTGCCACAGCGGCAGCACCGGCACGTCGGAGGCGACGATGTCCTGAATGTCCGTCAGGCTGGTGGAGGCGGACAGCCGGTCCGCCTCCCGGCGGGACTCCGGGATCAGGGTGTTGCGGATCCGCCTGTTGTCGTACGGCGAGCCGAGGGTGTTGTCCTTGTCCAGGAACGGCGCGAGGAAGTTGTCGGCGTCCGGGAAGTCCGGGAACCAGCCCATGCCGTAGACGTCGTACTCGCCCTTCTTCTCGGCCGGGCGGAAGGCGTCCCACGGCGTGCCCTTGATGCTGACGTCGAACAGGCCGCTGGAGTTCAGCTGGTCGCGGAGGACCTCGAACTCCTGCTTGGTGGCCGGACCGTAGTGGTCGGTCGTGTAGTGCAGCGTGAGCTTCACCGGGGTGGTGACGTTCGCCTGGTTCAGCAGGGCGCGGGCCTTGGTGACGTTCGGGTCGCCGTACCTGTTGAAGAACGAGTTGGAGTGGCCGGTGATGCTGGCGGGGACGAGCGAGTACAGCGGCTCGGCCTGGGAGCCGTAGACCTTGGAGACCAGTTCGCTGCGGTTGACGACCTGGGCCATCGCCTGGCGTACGGCCTTGGACTTCACGGTCGGGGCGTCGGTGTTGAAGCCCAGGTACCGGATCTCCAGGCCGGGCATCTCGACGAGGTCGATGTCGGTGTCCGCGTCACCGGAGAGCTTGCGGATCTGCTCCGGCGACATGGCACGGGTCATCAGGTCGATGTCGCCCTTGTTCAGGGCCTCGCCCATGGAGTCGGCGTCCTTGAAGGAGACCATCTCGACCTTGCCGTTGTTCACCTTCAGGCTCCCCTTGTAGCGGGAGTTCCGGGTGAACTCGGCCTTGACCAGCTGGCCGTTCTCGACGTCGGCTTTCATGGTGTACGGGCCGGAGCCCTGGATGTCGAAGCCGTCGCGCAGCTTGTTCTTCGGGTAGTCGTCGGGGTCGACGATGCCGGCGACCGGGGTCGACAGCTTGTACGGGAAGGTCGCGTCGGCGGTCTTGAGGTGGAAGACGACCTCGCGGTCGCCCTGCGTCTCGACGGTGTCGATGGTGGACAGCAGCGCGAACACGCCGCTGTCGGCCTTGAGGGAACGGGCGCGGTCGATGGAGTACTTGACGTCGGCCGCGGTGACGGGGTCGCCGTTCGCGAACTTCAGGCCGTCGCGCAGGGTGCAGGCGTAGCGCTCGTTGCCGGTGTCGGTGAAGCCGCACCGTTCGGCGGCCTCGGGTACCGGCTCGCCCTCACCGCGCGGCTGGATCATCAGGGTCTGCACGGTCTGGCGCAGGATGTTCCAGGTGCCGACGTCGTAGGCGTACGCCGGGTCGAGGGGCGCGGGGGCGTCCTTCGAGGCGGTGAACCGGTCCGTGGTGCCGACGACGATCGCGTCGCCGTTGTCGCTCCCGCTGTCGGACCCGCCGCAGGCGGCGAGCACCGGCGCGAGCAGGCCGATCACGGCCGGCAGCACCAAAGTCTTGCGGTTCATGCTCGAGTTTCTCCAGAGCTGTCGACTCCGTGTACCCGGCATGCAGGGGTGGCGCAGCGGATCACGGGGGTGGGGCGATGTTCTCGCAATGAGATTAGTCGCGGCCGGCAGGAGGGTTCGCAGCCACCGGAGTTGAGGGCCCATCACGCTGCGGAACCGGGCGTGGACAGACCGAAAACCCGATGGTGGAAGCTTTGGTGCAGCGTCCCACCAATCGGGACACAAAGGCACGCCGACGGCTCCCCGGAGGGGGTGCACAGCACACGTCTGCCCTGCTGTCGACCCCGGACCGCGTGGGGAACGTCACACCCGTAAACGGGTGCGAAGGTAGGGGAATTCGGTCATCCGGAGGACTTCGAATTCACCTTCGGAATTACCGCCCTAACACCGCTGCACGCTGGGTGAACACCTAGCGCATTTCCGTCATCAGGCCGTGCAGAAATGTCAGGTCGACCTCTTCGAGAGACGTGACGACCGTGCGCCTCAAGGCCGGTGCGATGGGGGCCACGGAGGGCACCGCCACGACCCGGCAGCCCGCGGCCTCGGCGGCGGCGACTCCGGTCGCGGTGTCCTCGATGACGGCGCACCGGGCGGGGTCGACGCCGAGTCCGGCGGCGGCCGCCAGGTACGGGTCGGGATGGGGCTTGGTGCGCGGCACCTCGTCACCGGCCACCGTGAGGCTGAAGTGGTGGGCGCCCAGGGAGGTCAGCACCCGGTCGATGATGCGCCGGTGCGAGGCGGAGACCAGGGCCGTGGGGATCTCGTACTCGTACAGCTCGGCCAGCAGCCGGCCGGCTCCGGGCATCAGCGGCAGGGCACGGCCGATGCGGTCCTCGAAGCCGTCGTTGAGGAGCACGGTGAGCTCGTCGAGGGTGATGTCCGCGCCGGTGGCCTCGATCAGGAACCCCGCGCTGCGGGTCATGGGGCCGCCGACCACGACATGGCGCCAGGACTCGTCGAGCATGTGGCCGAGGGAGGCGAAGACCTCGACCTCGACGTCCCACCAGAAGCCCTCCGTGTCCACCAGGGTGCCGTCCATGTCGAGCAGCACGGCTTGCAGAGCTGAACCTTCGGCCGTAAGGGTGCCGAGCGCGGGGACCGTACTGGTCATCCACGTACCTCCTTGAGGGACGTTCAGGCCGGTTCCCGGAAGGGAACCGGCCTGCGGTGGACCGACCAGTCTACGTCGTGCGCGGACGAAACGCTTCTTTTGGCCCGGGCGCCCGGGAGGGGCTCAGCGGGCGTTGAAGTACTTGGCCTCCGGGTGGTGGATCACGATGGCGTCCGTGGACTGCTCGGGGTGCAGCTGGAACTCCTCGGACAGGTGGACGCCGATGCGCTCCGGCTGGAGCAGGTCGGCGATCTTCGCGCGGTCCTCCAGGTTGGGGCAGGCGCCGTAGCCGAGGGAGAAGCGGGCGCCCCGGTACTTCAGCTCGAACATGCCCTGCATCTCGTCCGGGTCCTCGCCCGCGAAGCCGAGTTCGGAGCGCACGCGCGCGTGCCAGTACTCGGCGAGCGCCTCGGCCAGCTGCACGGACAGGCCGTGCAGTTCGAGGTAGTCGCGGTAGGCGTTGGCCTCGAAGAGCCGCGCGGTCTCCTCGCCGATGCGCGAGCCGACGGTGACGACCTGGAGGCCCACGACGTCCGTCTCGCCGGACTCCTCCGGGCGGAAGAAGTCGGCCAGGCACAGGCGCCGGCCGCGGCGCTGGCGCGGGAAGGTGAAGCGGGTGCGCTCGTTGCCCTGCTCGTCCAGGATGATCAGGTCGTCGTCCTTGGAGACGCACGGGAAGTAGCCGTAGACCACGGCCGCCTCCAGCAGGTTCTCCGTCTGGAGCTTGTCCAGCAGCCCGCGCAGCCGGGGCCGGCCCTCGCTCTCGACGAGTTCCTCGTAGGAGGGGCCCTCGCCGGTGCGGGCCTGCTTGAGGCCCCACTGGCCCTTGAACAGGGCGCCCTCGTCGAGCCAGCTCGCGTACTCCTTGAGCTGGATGCCCTTGATCACGCGGGTGCCGCGGAAAGGCGGCTCGGGGACGGGGTTGTCGGTGGCGACGTCGGAGCGGACGTGCCCCTCCTCGGGGCGCTCCTCGACGGCGGCCGGGGCGGTGGCCCGCACGCGGCGCTGCCTCAGCTCGGGCAGCTTCGCGCCCGGCACGCCCCGCTTGACGCCGATCAGGGCGTCCATCAGGCGCAGGCCCTCGAAGGCGTCGCGGGCGTAGCGGACCTCGCCCTCGTAGATCTCGTGCAGGTCCTGCTCGACGTAGGCGCGGGTGAGGGCGGCCCCGCCGAGGATGACCGGGAAGCGGGCGGCGAGGCCGCGGGTGTTCAGCTCCTCCAGGTTCTCCTTCATGATCACGGTGGACTTGACCAGGAGGCCGGACATGCCGATGACGTCGGCCTTGTGCTCCTCGGCGGCGTCCAGGATCGCGGAGACCGGCTGCTTGATGCCCAGGTTGACGACGTTGTAGCCGTTGTTGGTCAGGATGATGTCGACGAGGTTCTTGCCGATGTCATGCACGTCGCCGCGCACGGTGGCGAGCACGATGGTGCCCTTGCCGGCCTCGTCGGTCTTCTCCATGTGCGGTTCGAGGTGGGCGACGGCCGTCTTCATCACCTCGGCGGACTGCAGGACGAACGGCAGCTGCATCTGCCCGGAGCCGAACAGCTCGCCGACGACCTTCATGCCCTCCAGCAGGGTCTCGTTGACGATGTCGAGCGCGGGCCGCTCCCGCAGGGCCTCGTCCAGGTCCGCTTCGAGTCCGTTGCGCTCGCCGTCGATGATGCGCCGCTTGAGGCGCTCGTCCAGCGGCAGGGCGGCCAGTTCCTCGGCCTTGCCGGCCTTGAGGGACTTGGCGGTGGCGCCCTCGAACAGCTGCATCAGCTTCTGCAGCGGGTCGTAGCCCTCGGCGCGGCGGTCGTAGATGAGGTCCAGAGCCGTCTGGACCTCCTCCTCGCTGAAGCGGGCGATCGGAAGGATCTTCGACGCGTGCACGATCGCCGAGTCCAGGCCCGCCTTGACGCACTCGTCCAGGAAGACGGAGTTGAGCAGGATACGGGCGGCCGGGTTGAGGCCGAAGGAGATGTTGGACAGGCCGAGCGTGGTCTGCACCTTCGGGTGGCGCCGCTTCAGCTCGCGGATGCCCTCGATGGTGGCGATGCCGTCCTTGCGGGACTCCTCCTGACCGGTGCAGATGGTGAAGGTCAGGCAGTCGACGAGGATGTCCTCCTCGTGGATGCCCCAGTTGCCGGTCAGGTCGTCGATGAGCCGTTCGGCGATCTCGACCTTCTTCTCGGCGGTGCGGGCCTGGCCCTCCTCGTCGATGGTCAGCGCGATGAGGGCGGCGCCGTGCTCCTTGGCGAGCTGGGTGACCTTGGCGAAGCGGGACTCGGGGCCGGCGCCGTCCTCGTAGTTCACCGAGTTGATCACCGCCCGGCCGCCGAGCTTCTCCAGACCGGCCCGGATCACGTCGACCTCGGTGGAGTCCAGCACGATCGGCAGCGTGGAGGCGGTGGCGAAGCGGCCGGCCAGCTCCTCCATGTCGGCGACGCCGTCGCGGCCGACGTAGTCCACGCACAGGTCGAGCATGTGCGCGCCCTCGCGGATCTGCTCGCGGGCCATCTCCACGCAGTCGTCCCAGCGGCCCTCCAGCATGGCCTCGCGGAACTTCTTCGAGCCGTTGGCGTTGGTGCGCTCACCGATGGCCAGGTAGGAGGTGTCCTGCCGGAACGGCACGCTCTGGTAGAGCGAGGCGGCGCCCGGCTCGGGCTGCGGGCTGCGCTCGCTCGGGGTGACGTCCCGGACGCGCTCCACCAACTGCCGCAGGTGCTCCGGCGTGGTGCCGCAGCATCCGCCGACCAGCGACAGGCCGTAGTCCCGGACGAAGTTCTGCTGGGCGTCGGCCAGGCCCTCGGGGTCGAGCGGGAAGTGGGCGCCGTCCTTGGTGAGGATCGGCAGGCCGGCGTTCGGCATGCACAGCAGCGGGATGCGCGAGTGTCGCGTCAGATAGCGCAGGTGCTCGCTCATCTCCGCCGGGCCGGTGGAGCAGTTCAGGCCGATCATGTCGATGCCGAGGGGCTCCAGCGCGGTCAGCGCCGCGCCGATCTCGGAGCCGAGCAGCATGGTGCCCGTGGTCTCGAAGGCCATCGAGCACAGCAGGGGCACCTCGACGCCGGTGGCCTCCATGGCACGGCGGGCGCCGAGGACGGAGGCCTTCGTCTGGAGCAGGTCCTGGGTGGTCTCCACCAGCAGCGCGTCCGCGCCGCCGGCGAGCAGGCCCTCGGCGTTGGCCTGGTAGCCGTCGCGGATGGTGCCGTAGGTGACGTGGCCGAGCGTGGGCAGCTTGGTCCCCGGGCCGACCGAGCCGAGCACCCAGCGCGGCCGGCCGTCCCGGGCGGCGTACTCGTCGGCCACCTCGCGGGCGATCCGGGCACCCGCCTCGGACAGCTCGTGCACCCGGTCGGAGATCTCGTACTCCGCCGCGGCCGTGTGGTTGGCGCCGAAGGTGTTGGTCTCGACGCAGTCGACGCCGACCGCGAAGTACGCCTCGTGGACGGAACGGACGATGTCCGGCCGGGTCAGGTTGAGGATCTCGTTACAGCCTTCGAGATTCTCGAAGTCCTCGAGCGTCGGGTCCTGCGCCTGGAGCATGGTGCCCATGGCCCCGTCGGCCACGACCACACGGCTGGCCAGGGCCTCTCGGAGGGCGGACACACGGGTCCGGCTGTCGGAAGGGGTCGGTGGCAACGAGGCCATGTAAAGGGCTCCCTCGGGTGCGACGGCTGTCGGCTATGCGGCTTCCCGGACACACGGAGGGCATCCGGGGATGGGCGCACGGCGCCAGCCTAACCGGGAGCGGGCCGGGATGGGCAGGGCGTCCACGGGACGGACGCGCATGGCGTCCGGGACGGTCGTGTGTCACCTATGAGCCACTGAGGAGCCGGCTGTGACGCACCTCGGCGCGGCGCCCGTGCGGCACAGGGCGACCCGCCGGCGCAACAAATGGTGACCCGCCATTAGCGAGAGGTCGGCATCGACCGGTAGTGTTCGACATTGCCGAACGAGGGCTGCGGTGACGCCTGTCGGCGGTCGAAGGGGACGGAGGCAGTACGGCGATGGCACGGAACATCCAGTCGCTCGAACGGGCGGCCGCGATGCTGCGGCTGCTCGCGGGCGGCGAGCGGCGGCTCGGCCTGTCGGACATCGCCTCGTCGCTGGGCCTGGCCAAGGGCACCGCCCACGGCATCCTGCGCACCCTCCAGCAGGAGGGCTTCGTGGAGCAGGACGACACCTCCGGGCGCTACCAGCTCGGCGCGGAGCTGCTGCGCCTGGGCACCACCTACCTCGATGTGCACGAGCTGCGGGCGCGCGCCCTGGTGTGGACCGACGACCTGGCCCGGTCCAGCGGCGAGAGCGTGTACCTGGGCGTCCTGCACCAGCAGGGCGTGCTGATCGTGCACCACGTCTTCCGGCCCGACGACAGCCGGCAGGTCCTGGAGATCGGCGCCATGCAGCCGCTGCACTCGACGGCGCTGGGCAAGGTGCTCTCGGCCTACGACCCGGTGGCGCACAGCGAGGCCCTGGAGGCCGACCGCAAGGCGTTCACCGACCGGACCGTGTGCGAGCCGGAGGACTTCGAGCACCTCCTCGACCTCACCCGCGCGCGCGGTTACGCGGCGGACGTCGAGGAGACCTGGGAGGGCGTGGCCTCCCTCGCCGCGCCCATCCACGACCGGCGGCGCATGCCGGTCGGCGCGGTCGGCATCACGGGCGCCGTGGAGCGGCTGTGCCGGCCCGACGAGGAGGGCGCGCTGCGCCCCGAGCTGATCGCGGCGGTCCGGGACTGCGCCCGCGCGGTGTCGCGGGACCTGGGCGCCGGGCGGTTCTGAGAGGACACGGGAGGACCGGGGCGCCGCAGGGCGTTCCGGTCGTCGGCACGCCCGTGCCCACCGGCCGCCGGCGGCCCCCGCTGGAGGGCCGCGCGACCGCGACGATCAGTAACGATCGTGTTTTCGACAACACAGCCCTTGACGTGCTCGTAACGCCGAAGCAAGACTCCCGTCCATCGGTCGACATTGTCGAACAGCTACCGGCAATACGCGCTAGAGTGTGACAACGCCAGGCCGGTATAGAACTTCACCCCTGGACGAAGGACAAAGGAGTCGCGGGTGTCCAGCTCCGACATCTTCATCGGCGAGACCATCGGTACCGCCATACTCATCCTCCTCGGCGGCGGAGTCTGCGCCGCCGTCACGCTGAAGGCTTCCAAGGCCCGCAACGCCGGCTGGCTCGCCATCACCTTCGGGTGGGGCTTCGCGGTGCTCACGGCGGTCTACACGTCGGCGCCGCTGTCCGGCGCCCATCTGAACCCGGCCGTGACCCTGGCGATCGCGATCAAGGACGGCGACTGGAAGAACGTCCCGGTCTACTGGGCCGGACAGCTCCTCGGCGCCATGATCGGTGCCGCCCTGGTCTGGATCGCCTACTACGGCCAGTTCCAGGCCCACCTCACCGACCGGGAGATCGTCGGCGGTCCGGGCGCGCAGGACACCACGGCCAAGGCCGTCGAGGCCCAGGAGAAGGGCGCCGGCCCCGTGCTGGGCATCTTCTCCACCGGGCCCGAGGTCCGGGTCGCCTGGCAGAACCTCGCCACGGAGATCATCGGCACCATCGTGCTGGTGCTGGCCGTGCTCACCCAGGGCCTGAACGACAAGGGCAACGGCCTGGGCACGCTGGGCGCGCTGATCACCGCGCTCGTGGTGGTGTCCATCGGCCTCTCCCTCGGCGGCCCGACGGGTTACGCGATCAACCCGGCCCGTGACCTCGGTCCGCGTATCGTGCACGCCCTGCTGCCCCTGCCCAACAAGGGCGGCTCCGACTGGGGCTACGCCTGGGTCCCGGTGGTCGGTCCGCTGATCGGCGGCGCCATCGCGGCAGGCATCTACAACGTCGCATTCGCCTAGGAGCGATCCCCCGCGCCTTCGCGAAACTTCCAGCACGCGCCGTACGTAAAGCCCCTTAAACCCGGAATTACCAGGAGCACACAGTGACCGACGCGCACACCGCCGGCCCCTTCATCGCCGCCATCGACCAGGGCACCACCTCTTCCCGCTGCATCGTCTTCGACCGCGACGGCCGGATCGTGTCGGTCGACCAGAAGGAGCACGAGCAGATCTTCCCGAAGCCGGGCTGGGTCGAGCACAACGCCACCGAGATCTGGACCAACGTCCAGGAGGTCGTCGCCGGGGCCATCGAGAAGGCCGGCATCACCCGCGACGACATCAAGGCCATCGGCATCACCAACCAGCGCGAGACGACCGTGCTGTGGGACAAGAACACCGGTGAGCCGGTCCACAACGCCATCGTCTGGCAGGACACCCGCACCGACGCCCTCTGCCGCGAGCTCGGCCGCAACGTCGGCCAGGACCGCTTCCGCCGCGAGACGGGCCTCCCCCTCGCCTCCTACTTCGCCGGCCCGAAGGCCCGCTGGCTGCTCGACAACGTCGACGGGCTGAAGGAGCGCGCCGAGGCGGGCGACATCCTCTTCGGCACCATGGACACCTGGGTCATCTGGAACCTGACCGGCGGTGTCGACGGCGGCAAGCACGTCACGGACGTCACCAACGCCTCCCGCACGATGCTGATGAACCTGCACACCATGCAGTGGGACGACAAGATCTGCGAGTCCATCGGCGTGCCGAAGCAGGTCCTGCCCGAGATCCGCTCCTCCGCCGAGGTCTACGGCGAGATCACGGGCGGCAAGCTGGGCGACCTGCTCGGCGGCATCCCGGTCGCCTCCGCACTCGGCGACCAGCAGGCGGCCCTGTTCGGCCAGACCTGTTTCTCCGAGGGCGAGACCAAGTCGACGTACGGCACCGGCACCTTCATGGTGATGAACACCGGTGACAAGATCATCAACTCGTACAGCGGCCTGCTGACCACCGTCGGCTACAAGATCGGCGACCAGGACACGGTCTACGCCCTGGAGGGCTCGATCGCCGTCACCGGTTCGCTGGTGCAGTGGATGCGCGACCAGATGGGCCTGATCTCCACGGCCGCCGAGATCGAGACGCTCGCGCTGTCGGTGGAGGACAACGGCGGTGCCTACTTCGTGCCGGCCTTCTCCGGCCTGTTCGCCCCGTACTGGCGCTCCGACGCCCGCGGGGTGATCGCCGGCCTGACCCGGTACGTCACCAAGGCGCACCTGGCGCGTGCCGTCCTGGAGGCGACCGCCTGGCAGACGCGGGAGATCGCCGACGCCATGACCAAGGACTCCGGCGTGGAGCTGGCCGCCCTGAAGGTCGACGGCGGCATGACCTCCAACAACCTGCTGATGCAGACCCTCGCCGACTTCGTGGACGCCCCCGTGGTGCGCCCGATGGTCGCCGAGACCACCTGCCTCGGCGCCGCCTACGCCGCCGGCCTCGCCGTCGGCTTCTGGAACAGCACCGACGACCTGCGCGCCAACTGGCGCCGGGCCGC
This sequence comes from Streptomyces chartreusis NRRL 3882, assembly GCF_900236475.1. Classification (GTDB taxonomy): domain Bacteria; phylum Actinomycetota; class Actinomycetes; order Streptomycetales; family Streptomycetaceae; genus Streptomyces; species Streptomyces chartreusis_D. The sequence continues at coordinate 7,215,874 of NZ_LT963352.1, read as the reverse complement.
CGAGTGGACCCCCCGCATGGACGCGGAGACCCGCGCCCGTGAGTACAAGAACTGGCTCAAGGCCGTCGAGCGGACCATGGGCTGGCTCGAGGACGAGGAGTAAGAAACAGCATGACCACTCAGTCCACCCTGAAGTCCGTGCCTGCCCTGGGGACGCACCCGTCCTCCGGCTCGAACCCGAGCCGAGCCGAGACCAGGGAGCAGCTCGCCAAGGCGTCGTACGACCTTCTCGTGATCGGCGGCGGCATCCTGGGCATCTCCACCGCCTGGCACGCCGCGCAGTCCGGCCTCAGGGTGGCTCTGGTCGACGCCGGCGACTTCGCCGGTGCCACCTCCTCCGCCTCCTCCAAGCTGCTCCACGGCGGTCTGCGCTACCTGCAGACCGGCGCGGTGAAGCTGGTGGCGGAGAACCACTTCGAGCGCCGTGCGGTCTCCCGGCAGGTGGCTCCCCACCTGGCGAACCCGCTCACGTTCTACCTCCCCGTGTACAAGGGCGGGCCGCACGGCGCGGCGAAGCTCGGGGCGGGCGTCTTCGCCTACTCCGCGCTGTCGGCCTTCGGTGACGGCGTCGGGCACCTGCTCTCGCCGGCCAAGGCCGCACAGGACGTGCCCGAGCTGCGCACCGAGAACCTCAAGGCCGTGGCCGTGTACGGCGACGACCAGATGAACGACGCGCGCATGGCGCTGATGACGGTCCGCGGCGCTGTCGAGGCGGGCGCGGTCGTCCTCAACCACGCCGAGGTGACGGGCCTGCGCTTCACCCAGGGCCGGGTCACCGGCGCCGAGCTCAAGGACCGGCTGTCCGGCGACGAGTTCGGCGTCAACGCCCGGCTGGTGCTGAACGCGACCGGCCCGTGGGTCGACCACCTGCGCAAGATGGAGAACCCGAACGCGGCCCCGTCCATCCGCCTGTCGAAGGGCGCGCACCTGGTTTTGAAGCGCACCTCCCCCTGGAAGGCCGCGCTCGCCACCCCGATCGACAAGTACCGCATCACCTTCGCCCTCCCCTGGGAGGACATGCTGCTGCTCGGCACCACCGACGAGGTCTTCGAGGGCGACCCGGCGGACGTCTCGGTCACCGAGCAGGACATAACCCAGATCCTCGACGAGGCCGCCTTCTCGGTCCGCGACCAGCAGCTCAGCCGGGACCTCATCACGTACTCCTTCGCCGGCCTGCGGGTGCTGCCGGGCGGCCCCGGCGACACCGCGAAGGCCAAGCGCGAGACGGTGGTGACCGAGGGCAAGGGCGGCATGCTGTCCGTCGCGGGCGGCAAGTGGACCACGTTCCGCCACATCGGCCGGACCATCATGAAGAAGCTGGAGTCGCTGCCGGGCCACCCGCTGGGCGACGACTTCGAGCCCATCAGCTCCCTGCCGAAGAAGCTGCCGCTGCCCGGCATCGCCAACCCGCGCGCGGTCGCCCACCGGCTGCTGACCGACCGCCCGGCGCCCGGCCCGCGCATGGCGGCCGACACCGCCAGGCACCTGGCCACGCACTACGGCTCGCTCGCGTTCGACATCGCCCGCCTGGCCAACGAGAGCCCCGAGCTCGCCGAACGCGTCCACCCGGACGCCCCGGAGATCTGGGCGCAGGTCGTCTGGGCCCGGGACCACGAGTGGGCCGAGACGCAGGACGACGTGCTGCGCCGCCGCACGACGCTGACGATCCGCGGCCTGGCCACGGACGACGTCCGCGCCAAGGTCCAGGACCTGCTCGACAAGAAGTAGGCACCACCGGGGGGATCCCCTGGCCGGGAGGGGCGGTTCCACGCCGACGGAGCCGCCCCTTCCGCGTTCCCGACCCCCCATAATGACCTGATACGTCGGAGGTCTTGAGCGACAGGGAGGCCGGCCATGGCAGTCACCGACGAGGCGATCGAGAAGATCAAGGGCATGATCGTCTCCGGCGCGCTGCGGCCGGGCGACCGGCTGCCCAAGGAGAGCGAACTCGCGGCCGACCTCGGCCTGTCCCGCAACTCCCTGCGGGAGGCCGTACGCGCCCTCTCCCTCATCCGGATCCTGGACGTCCGGCAGGGCGACGGCACCTACGTCACCAGCCTCGACCCGCAACTCCTGCTGGAGGCGCTGAGCTTCGTCGTGGACTTCCACCGCGACGACACGGTCCTGGAGTTCCTGGCCGTCCGCCGCATCCTGGAGCCGGCCGCGACGGCCATGGCGGCCCTGCGGATCAGCGAACAGCAGCTCGACGCGCTCACGGCCCAGCTGGACAAGCTCGGCGACGACCCGTCCGTCGAGGACCTCGTCGCCTGCGACCTGGAGTTCCACCGGGGCATCGTGCAGAGCTCGGGCAACTCCGTGCTGTGCTCCCTGCTCGACGGGCTGTCGGGTCCCACCACCCGGGCCCGGATCTGGCGCGGCCTGACCCAGGAGGACGCGGTCGGCCGCACCCTGCGCGAGCACCGGGCGATCCTCGCGGCCCTGCGGGACCGGGACGCCGAGGCGGCGCGCTCCTGGGCGACGGTGCACATCGCGAGCGTGGAGCAGTGGCTGCGCTCCACGCTGTGACCAGGGTCTCACGGACAGCTCGGACGAATCCGGGGTGTTCAGGGGTGGTTCGCGGGGCAGTGATGGGGTCACTCCCCCTGCGAGGGGGCTGCGGGCGCCCCCTTGGCACGCCGTAAGGTTGGGGGGTACGCGAGGGCACGTCGGAAGGAGGCGCTGGGTGATCGAGCTCGAGGGGGTTCCCGAGCTGATCGACCCGGTCATGGTGGCCGCGTTCGAGGGCTGGAACGATGCCGGCGACGCCGCCTCCACCGCGGTCGCGCATCTGGACAGGGAATGGAAGGGCGAGGTCTTCGCGGCGCTGGACGCCGAGGACTACTACGACTTCCAGGTCAACCGCCCCACGGTGTTCATGGAAGCGGGCGTCCGCAAGATCACGTGGCCGACCACGCGGCTGTCGGTGGTCCGGGTCGGCGGGGACAAGCCACGCGATCTCGTCCTCGTCCGGGGTATCGAACCGTCCATGCGGTGGCGTTCGTTCTGCAACGAACTGCTCGGCTTCGCACACGAACTCGGCGTGGAACTGGTGGTCGTCCTGGGCGCCCTGCTCGGTGACACCCCGCACACCCGCCCGGTGCCGATCAGCGGGACGACGTCCGACCCGGACCTGGCCCGCCGCATGGACCTGGAGGAGACCAAGTACGAGGGGCCCACGGGCATCGTCGGCGTCCTCCAGGAGGCCTGCACGCACGCGGGCGTGCCGGCCGTCTCGCTGTGGGCGGCGGTGCCGCACTACGTGTCGCAGCCGCCGAACCCGAAGGCCACGCTGGCTCTCCTGAACCGGCTGGAGGACCTGATCGACGTGCGCATCCCGCTGGGCGAGCTGCCCGAGGACGCGCGCGCCTGGCAGGTCGGCGTGGACCAGCTGGCCGCCGAGGACAGCGAGGTCGCCGAGTACGTCCAGTCGCTGGAGGAGGCCCGGGACACCGCCGAGCTGCCGGAGGCGTCCGGCGAGGCGATCGCCCGCGAGTTCGAGCGCTATCTGCGGCGCCGGGACGGCGGCGGACCGACCGCCTCCGGCGGGCACGCCACGGCGGACGGCAGCGACAGCACGTCGTACCTGCGGGACAACCCCGGCGGCCGTACGCGCCCGCCGAAGCCGCCCAAGCCGGGTACGGACGACGAGGAGTCGTCGGAGGACTGAGCGGGGCCGAGCACGGCAGAAGGACAGCAGAAGGGGCGCCTCCCGGCCGGGAGGCGCCCCTTCGCGTGCCGTGGGGCTACAGCGCCACGCCCAGCAGCGCGTCCACCGCCCGGGAGACCACCCCGGGGGCGCCCTCGTCGGTGCCGCCGCTCTGCTCCTGGAGCGCGGCCCAGCGGTCGACCGCGGTGAGCGCGGCCGGGGCGTCCAGGTCGTTCGCGAGGGCCTCGCGGATCTCCTCCACGAGCGCCTGAGCCGGCGGCCCGTCGGGCCGGGAGACGGCGGCCCGCCAGCGGCCGAGCCGTGCGACGGCGTCCCGGAGGACCTGGTCGGTCCACTCCCAGTCGGCGCGGTAGTGGTGGGCGAGCAGCGCCAGCCGGATGGCGGCCGGGTCGACGCCGTCGCGCCGGAGCGTGGAGACGAAGACCAGGTTGCCCTTGGACTTGGACATCTTCTCGCCGTCGAGGGCGACCATGCCGGCGTGTACGTACGCCTTGGCCATGGGGAACTCGCCGGTGAGGGCCTGGGCGTGCGAGGCGCCCATCTCGTGGTGCGGGAAGGCCAGGTCGGAGCCTCCGCCCTGGATGTCGAAGCCCATGCCGAGGTGGTCGAGGGCGATGGCCACGCACTCGATGTGCCAGCCGGGCCGTCCGCGTCCGAGCGATCCGCCGTCCCAGCTCGGCTCGCCCTCCCGGGCCGCCATCCACAGCATCGGGTCGAGCGGGTTCTTCTTGCCCGGCCGCTCCGGGTCACCGCCGCGCTCGGCGGACAGCAGCCGCATCGCCGCGGCGTCCAGCCCGGACACCTTGCCGAAGTGCGGGTCGGCTTCGACGGAGAAGTAGACGTCGCCGTCGAGTTCGTAGGCCGCGCCCATGTCGCGCAGCCGCTCGACGAGCGGGACGATCCCGGGTATCGCCTCGACGGCACCTATGTACTGTCGCGGCGGCAGCATCCGCAGCGCCGTCATGTCCTCGCGGAAGAGGGCCGTCTCCCGCTCGGCGAGCGCGGCCCAGTCGAGGCCGTCGCGCTGGGCGCGTTCCAGGAGCGGGTCGTCGACGTCGGTGACGTTCTGGACGTAGTGAACCTGCCGCTTGGTGTCGAGCCACACGCGCTGCACGAGGTCGAACGCGTTGTAGGTCGCCGCGTGTCCTATGTGCGTGGCGTCGTACGGGGTGATGCCACAGACATAGATACGGGCGACGGGACCGGGGTCGAGGGTGACGAGGCCGCCGGTCGCGGTGTCGTGGATCCTCAGGTCGCGGCCCTGACCAGGCAGGGCGGGGACCTCGGAAGCGGGCCAGGCATGCATGCCATGAGCCTAACCGGACTGAAGTTCCATATACGAATGGGAGCGGGCCGGACGACCGAGAAGGCACTCTTGCGGGAGCTCGGCGTATGTGCTGCTACACGGGTGGCCAGGGGATCGCCGGCCATTCCCCGCTCGGCTCGGGATGCTTCCCCGAGGCGAGCAGGGCGCCGACCCGCGCGCGTGTGGCGTCGATCTCCGCGCCGGTGATCAGCGGCTGCAGCCGGGCGGTGAGGGGACCGCCGTCCGCCAGGGCCTTCCTGAGGCCCTCGAGGACGTCGACGGCCTCCCGGGTGAGGGGCTCCCCCGCCCACCCCCACAGCAGGGTCCGCAACTTGTTCTCGACGTTGAAGGTGACCCCGTGGTCGATCCCGTACAGCCGCCCCTCGCCGGTCGGCAGCAGGTGCCCGCCCTTGCGGTCGGCGTTGTTGAGCACGGCGTCCAGCACCGCGAGCCGCCGCAGCCGCTCGTCGTCGGCGTGCACGAGGAGCGCGGTGCGGCCCTCGCCGACCTCGGCGAAGCCGATGGCCTTCCAGCCCGGCTCCGGTTCCTCCCCGTCGACCAGGGCGAGCAGCTCCGCCTCCGGCGCCGCCTCCACCCACAGCTGGCACATGCCCTCGCCGTAGGGGCCGTCCCGCAGCACGGTGGGCGGGACGAGGCCCCAGCCGGTCGCCTCGGAGACCTCGTACGCGGCGACCTCGCGCTGGGCCAGCGTCCCGTCGGGGAAGTCCCACAGGGGCCGCTCCCCGGCGACCGGCTTGTAGATGCACGCCGCGTCCCGGCCGTCGTGGGACACCGTGCAGTACAGGGCCGCGTTGGACGCCTCACGGATGCGTCCGCGCACGGTGAGTTCGCCCCGGGCGAGCAGGTCGGCGGCGTCCGGAGGAGGTGTCACGCTCCGCGGCGGTATCCGTTCTGGCGCGGACATACGTGTCCTTCCGGGTCGAGCGGGAGGCTGCACAGCGGGCACGGCGGCCGCCCGGCGTTGACGATGTCGAGGGCGCGTTTGGCGAAGGCCCTCGCCTGCGCGCCGGTGAGCCGGACCCGCAGCATCGGGGGCCCGTTCTCCTCGTCCTGGAGCAGCCGCTCCTCGGCCTCGGCGAGGTCCTCCTCGGAGTCGGCGTCGAGCTCCACGAGCGCCTGCGCCTCGACGATCATCAGCTGCTCGTCGCCGTCCCAGGCGAGCGCCATCGTGCCGACGCGGAACTCCTCCTCGATGGGAGTGTCCAGCGGGGCGGTGTCGGTGATGTCCGACGGTGCGACGGCAGGGACGGAGGCGCTGCCTCCGCTACGGCGTACGACCTCGTCGAGCAGTTCGTCCATGCGCTCGGCGAGCGCGGCGACCTGGGTCTTCTCCAGGGCCACGCTGGTCACCCGGGAGCCGGCGGAGGCCTGGAGGAAGAACGAACGGCGCCCGGGCAGTCCGACCGTACCGGCCACGAAACGCTCCGGATGGTCGTAGAGGAACACCTGACGGGACACGTCCTGTCTCCATTGGAATCGTGGGAACCGTGTGACTACGGCACTGCTGCGACCGCTTCACCCTACTGCGGCCGACGATCACGGTGCGCCCGCACCACCCCCGACGGGGGCCTCGTCGCCCGGCGGTTCCTCACGCGGCACCAGGGACGTGAAGTCGCCGGTGTCGCCGAGGCGGACGAGAAACGGGCGCAGTCGGGTGTAGCGGATCGCGGTGATGGAACACGGTTCAACGGAAATCCGCTGGAAGAGGTCCAGATGAAGTCCGAGCGCGTCCGCGACGAGCGACTTGATGATGTCGCCGTGCGAGCACATGAGGTAGACGGCGTCGGCTCCGTGGTCGCGCTCCACGCGCGCGTTCCACTCGCGTACGGCCTCGGCGGCACGGGTCTGCATGGCCCGCATCGACTCCCCGCCGGGGAACGCCGCAGCGGACGGGTGCGCCTGCACGACCTCCATCAGGGGCTCGTCCTTGAGCTCGTCGAGCTTGCGCCCCGACCAGTCGCCGTAGTGGCACTCGCCGATGCGCTCGTCGGTGTGCGGGCTGAGGTCCGGCCGGGCCCGGAGCAGGGGCCGGATCGTCTCCTGGCAGCGCTGGAGCGGGCTGGTGACGATCTCGGCGAGGGGCAGTTCGGCGAGCCGCCCGGGCAGCGCGGCGGCCTGCGCGGCGCCGCGTTCGTCGAGCGCGACACCCGGCGTCCAGCCGGCGAGCAGTCCCTCGGTGTTGGCGGTGGAACGTCCGTGCCGGACCAGGATCAACGTGGGCATGCGGTCCAGCGTAGGCGCACGCGCGCGTACGGTGTCGTTCGAATGACGGGAGACTCGCTTCGTGATCGTCGACTGTGCCATCTACCGCGAGGGACACCGGTCGGAAGGGCCGGAGGACTTCTCCGACGCCCTGGGTGAGGCCCGTGCGGCGGGGGGTTTCGTGTGGATCGGGCTGCATGAGCCGACGGAGCGCGAATTCGATCTCGTGACGCAGGAGTTCGGGCTGCATCCACTGGCCGTCGAGGACGCCCTCAAGGCCCACCAGCGGCCCAAGCTGGAGGTGTACGACGACTCGCTCTTCGTGGTGCTCAAGCCCGTGGCGTACGAGCCGCAGAGCGACACCGTCTCCACCGGCGAGATCATGATCTTCCTGGGCGACTCGTTCGTCGTGACCGTCCGGCACGGCGAGGGCGCCCCCCTGAAGGCCGTACGGCACCGGCTGGAGCAGGAGCCGGAGCTGCTGGGCAACGGCCCCACCTCCGTGCTGTACGCGGTCGCCGACGCCGCCGTCGACCACTACCTGGACGTCGCGACCGAGTTGCAGGCCGACCTGGAGGGGCTGGAAGCGGAGGTCTTCTCCCCGGACGACGGGGGCTCGCGGCACACCGCGTCCCGGATCTACAACTTCAAACGGCAGGTCCTGGAGTTCCGCCGGGCGACCGGGCCGCTGGCCCTGCCGATGAGCCGGCTGGCGGGCACGGCGCCGTCCGGCGTGACGGTGCCGTTCGTGGACGACCGGGCCCGGCCGTTCCTCCGCGACGTCAGCGATCACCTGACGCGCGTGAACGAGTCCGTGGAGAACCTGGACCGGCTGGTGTCGGACATCCTCTCCGCGCATCTGGCGCAGATGAGCGTCCGGCAGAACGACGACATGCGGAAGATCTCCGCGTGGGCGGCCATGGCCGCGATCCCCACGATGGTCGCGGGGATCTACGGCATGAACTTCGAGCACATGCCCGAGCTGCACTGGGAGTGGTCCTATCCGGCGCTGATCGCGGTGATGGCCGTTCTCGAGGTGCTGGTGTTCCGGCTGTTCAAGCGCCGGGGCTGGTTGTAGAGCGGGCCGGGGCCGGTGGTGGAGCGGGCGGGCTCAGGCGAACTCGGGTGCCGCGGAGGCGGGCCCGCCGAGGGCGTCGCGGCGCTCGGGCATCTTCAGCGACACCATCCGGCGCCAGCCGCCCAGCCGTTCGTACGCGTACATCGCGTGGATGCCCGCCGCGAGCACCGCCGACTTCGCCCTGGACCAGCCGAGGATGCGGCCCATGTTCGCCATGACGGCGAGGCTGACGTCCCGGTAGATCCGGATCTCGGCGAGCGCGCACGCGCGCAGGGTCCGCTGGATGGCCCGGCCGTGGCCCGCGTAGGCGAAACGCAGCAGTTCCTCGTGGCAGTAGGCGAGGTGGTTGTCCTCGTCGTTGGAGATCTGCCTGACCGCGCGGCCGATGTCCGGGTCGTCGGCGAAGTGCTTGCGGAGCAGTTCCATCTGCTCGGAGGCGCGCTGTTCGGTGACCCTGCTGTGCGAGAGGTAGGTGACGATGTCCTGGACCGTGAGCGGCTCGTCGCGCCTCAGCTGCTCGTGCGCGAGGCCGATGCCGTTCTTCTCCAGGAGCATGGTGTAGTCGGTCTCGGGCGGGACCGGGACGGGGTCGAGGCCGCGCTTCTTCATCAGGGCGTTGAAGATCCGGCCGTGCTTGTCCTCGTCGGCGCCGTGCCGGGTGATCTTGGGCGCGAGTCCTCGCTCGCTGTCGGGGACGAGCGCGGCGATACGGGCGTTCTCCCAGCCGCCCTGGGACTCGCCGCTCGCGGCGATGGAGCAGAACAGGGCGAAGGACTCGTCGTTGGCGAGGATCTCCTGGAACACACTCTTGGCCGAAAGCATCGTGAGCACCTCTCCCGCGCACGTGCGCGTGCTGCGTGATTCCGCAGGTTCGTCGCAAAGAACGAGTCAAGTGCGGGACCGCAGGCGCTGCAACAGGTACGTCGGACAACTCCGCCGAACGGAGGACACGGGAGACCGGCACGACTACGGGCCGGCCCGCCCGCGGCGGGGAGATCCCGGCGTAACCGCGGGAGGCGCGGGGCGTTGTTCTGCGTGACGGCCGTGGCGGGGAAGACCCCCGAGCCCCCACCACGGCCGCAGACAACTCCGACGCGTTCCGCCGTGTCAGGCGAGCCCGGCGCGCTCCAGGGCCTCGGTGCCGGCGCGGAGGGACGCGAGCCGCTCGTCGAGGGTGAAGCCCGCCGGGGCGAGGCTCAGGGTGGTGACGCCGGCCGCCGCGTAGGCCTTCATCCGGTCCGCGATCCGGTCGACGGACCCCAGCAGCGTGGTCTTGTCGATCAGCTCGTGCGGAACGGCGGCCGCGGCGCCCTGCTTGTCGCCGGACAGGTACTTGCCCTGGATCTCGGCGGCCTCCTTCTCGTAGCCCATGCGCTGGGCGAGCTGGTTGTAGAAGTTCTGCTTGGGGCTGCCCATGCCCCCGACGTACAGCGCCGTGTAGGGGCGGAAGGTGTCGGCGAGCGCGGCGACGTCCTTGTCGTCGCCGACGGCGAGCGGGAGGGTCGGGCAGACGTCGAAGCCGTCGAGCGTCTCGCCGGCCTTCTCGCGGCCGGCGCGCAGGTACTTGATCGTCGTCTCCTCCAGGTGGTCGGCGGAGGGGAAGATCAGCAGGGCGCCGTCGGCGATCTCGCCGGTCTGCTCCAGGTTCTTGGGGCCGATCGCGGCGATGTACAGCGGGATGTGCTCGCGCTGCGGGTGCACGGTGAGCTTGATGGGCTTGCCCGGGCCGCCGGGCAGGGGCAGCGTCCAGTGCTCGCCCTCGTAGGACAGGCGCTCGCGCGTCATGGCCTTGCGGACGATCTCGACGTATTCACGCGTGCGTGCCAGCGGCTTGTCGAACTTGACGCCGTACCAGCCTTCGGAGACCTGCGGGCCGGAGACGCCGAGGCCGAGGCGGAAGCGACCGCCGGAGAGGGAGTCGAGGGTGGCCGCCGTCATGGCGGTCATCGCGGGCTGGCGGGCCGGGATCTGGAAGATGGCCGAGCCGACGTCGATCCGTTCGGTCTGGGCGGCGACCCAGGTCAGTACGGTGGCGGCGTCGGACCCGTAGGCCTCGGCGGCCCAGCAGACGGCGTATCCGAGCCGGTCGGCCTCCTGGGCGACGGCCAGATTGTCCGCGTCCATTCCGGCACCCCAGTAGCCGAGGTTGATACCGAGCTGCATGCCGCATCCCCTTACCGATCAGTAACGTGCACGTGGGGAGACCTTAGCGCGCGGCTCGGCGCGGGCCCAGCGGCGGGCAGTGGTGCGGACAACTCGTGGCCAGGACCGGGAAATCGGCTGTCCACAGCCCACCACAGGGAAGGTTCTGGCCAGTAATCTCGGCGTTCATGGAGCAGAGGCATCTCGGCCGCACCGGCCTGCGTGTGTCCCGGATCGGGCTCGGCACCCTGACCTGGGGACGGGACACCGACGAGCACGACGCCGCGGACCTGATGAAGACGTTCTGGGAAGCGGGCGGGACCCTCGTCGACACCGCGGACGTCTACGGCGACGGAGAGGCCGAGTACCTGCTCGGCCGGCTCATGGACGGCCTGGTGGCCCGCCGGGACCTGGTCATCTCGACCAAGGCCGGCAGCGTGCCGGATCCCGACCGCCGCTTCGACACCTCCCGCGGCCACCTGCTCTCCGCGCTGGACGCCTCGCTCTCCCGGCTCGGCACCGACTACGTCGACCTGTGGCACGTGCACGCCTTCGACCCGGACACCCCGCTGGAGGAGACCCTCCAGGCCCTCGATCTCGCGGTCGCCAGCGGCCGGGCCCGCTACGCCGCCGTCTCCAACTTCTGCGGCTGGCAGCTGGCCAAGGCCGCGACCTGGCAACTGGCGGCCCCCGGCACGCGGACCCGGCTGGCGGCCACGCAGCTGGAGTACTCGCTGCTCCAGCGGGGCGTCGAGCGCGAGGTGCTGCCGGCCGCGCTGGACCTGGGCATCGGGCTGCTGCCCTCCTCGCCCCTGGGGCGCGGGGTGCTGACGGGCAAGTACCGGGGCGACACGACGCCGCCGGACTCGCGCGGTGCCTCGGAGCACCTCGCGCCGTTCGTCGCGCCGTATCTGGACGACACGGCGGGACGCATCGTGGACGCCGTCACGACCGCGGCCGACGGTCTCGCGGTGACGCCGCTCCAGGTGGCCCTGGCCTGGGTCCGCGACCGCCCGGGGGTGGCCGCGCCCATCGTCGGCGCGCGCAACGCGCAGCAGCTCACGGCGGCATTGTCAGTGGAGACCCTTAGTCTTCCTGACGAGATCTGCCGGGCGCTCGACGACGTGTCGGCGCCTGTGCACCGCTATCCCGATCACGACTGGAGCACGCTGTGAGCACGGAGCCGGAGACCACGGAGGACGCCGAGCCGGGGACGCCGACCGGTGGTGCGGAGACCGAGGGGGTCGAGGGGACCGAGGGGGCAGCAGCCGGTTCCGGTGAGGTGTCCGAAGCCGGGGGAACCGACGGGGACACAGCTGATGCCGGTGACGTGTCCGAGGCCGAGGCCGAGCTGCGGGCCCAGCGCGCGGAGCGGGAGCGTATCGAGCAGCGGAAGGCCGGGAAGAAGGCGCCGATCGAGGCCGGCACCAAGCTGAGCGGCAAGGCCGCCGATCTGCTCGCGGCCGTCCGGGCCGTGGAGAGCGGCGAGAAGCCGGTCGCCACGGTGTTCGCAGAGCCCGAGCCCGCCCCCCGCCGCTCCGCCCCGGAGCCCGTACGACGGCCGCAATCGGTGGCGGCCGAGGCCGTCGCCGCGCCCGCGGCTCCCCAGCCTGCGACGGTGCGGGCCGTACGGCAGGTGCTCGGCGAGGGCGGTGCCCCCGAGGTCCTCGCCCCGCAGGTGGCGGCGGCACTCGGCGAGGGCGCGGACGAGCTGCTGCGGGCTGATCCCTGGCAGTTGCTGCGGGTCGCCGGCGTGCGGCCCGAGCAGGCCGACGGGTTCGCCCGCGCCCTGCTCGGCGCCGAGTGCGGCCCGGACGACGGGCGAAGGGGCCGGGCCGTCACCGGCTGGCTCCTGGAGCAGGCCGCGCTGGCCGGGCACACCGCCCTGGAGATGCCGGCGCTCCTCGCGGCCCTGGCCCAACGGGGCGTGCCGGACCCGGACGGTGCCGTGCAGGACGCGATCGCGGAGGGTGAGGCGCTGGTCTTCCAAGACGCCCTGGAGGAGACCGGCGGCGCGCCGGCCCGGACCGAGGAGGAGGGCGCGGAGGAGGACGAGGAGCGTCCGGTCCGGGTCCTGGTCGGGCTCGAACGCTACGCGCTCGCGGAGGAGAGCCTGGCCGACGGTCTGGCCCGGCTGGTGAACTCGGTGCCCAAGCAGGACGGTTCGGCCGAGGACTGGGAGCGGGTCGCCGCCGCGGCCCGGGGTTCGACGGCTGAGCTGCTCCGCGCGGTCGCCACGCACGGCCTGGTCCTGCACACCGGCGGCGAGTCCTCCCTGACCGAGCCCGCGGCACTGCTGGCCGCCGCGCACACCCTCGGCCTGCGCGCCTGGGCCGCCACCCACGGCCCGATCGGCCGCACCCGCTTCGCGGCCCTGCTGCGCCGGCCCCCCGGTGCCCCCTCCCCCGTGGCCACCGTGGCCGGTCTGCTCTCCGGTGCCGAAGGACCGGGCCGGGATGCCGACGGGACGCTGGACCTCGATCTGCTCGTCGTGCTCGACGCGCCGCAGCTGGATGTCGAGACGGCCGCGCTGCTGACGGAGTCGCTGCCGGACGGGGCGCGGCTGGTGCTCGCCGGGGATCCGGCGGTGCTGTGGTCCGTGGGTCCGGGACGGGTGTTCGCGGATCTGCTCGCGGCGCGGATCTGCCCGCAGGTCGCCTCGCGGCAGCCGGATCCCGGGCCGCTGGGCGAGCTGGTCTCCGGTATCGGCATCGGCGAGCTGAACCAGGTCGAGGCCCCCGGCAAGGAGGTCGTGATCGTGCCGGTGCGGGACGCGGGCGAGGCCGTGCACCGGACGGTGCAGCTCGTCGTGGACTCGGTGCCGCGGGCGATCGGCGTACCGGCCGAACAGACGCAGGTGATCACACCGGGGCACGGCGGTGCCGTCGGCACGCGGGTGCTCAACGCGGCGTTGAAGGAGCGGCTCAATCCGGGCCCGGGCCGCTTCGGCGGCTTCGATCCCGGTGACCGGATCGTCTACTCGCCCGTGCCGGGCCGTGCGCTGCCGGGCCGCGTGGTCACGGCGGATGCCGAGGGGCTGCACCTGTCGTGCGAGGGCGAGGACCTGGTCGTACCGAAGGAGCGGGTGGAGCAGTCCGTGCGGCACGGCTGGGCGCTCACCGCTCACCAGGCGGTGGGGAGCCGGTGGCCCGCGGTGGTCGTGGTGCTGCCCGGCGATGCCGCTCAGGCCCTCAGCCGGCCGTGGGTGTACACGGCGTTCGGGCGGGCCGACCGCCATCTGTCCGTCGTGCACGGGGTGGAACAGGCGTTGCCGAGGGCCGTGGCGGAGGTGCCGGCGAAGCCCCGGACGACCCGGCTTCCGGTGCTGCTCGCCCCGCAGATCAGCAGCTGACGACGGCGGTGGTCACGGGCAGGATCCGTGACCACCGCCGTCGGGTGGCTGATGTGTGCGCTCAGCGGCGGTCCGCGTCGAGCGGCTCCAGGTCCTCGTCCTCGTCCAGGTCGGTGTCGAGGTCGTCCTCCAGCTCCTCCGCCTCGTCGTCATCGTCGTCGACGTCGTCGATCTCGTCGTCGAACACGGCGCTGACGTCGAAGCGGCAGACGACACTCTGCGGATCGACCTGCTCGAACGGTGCCTCCAGCCACTCGCCGGGGTCGGCCGGTTCCTCCGCCGCCGTCACCCAGAGCGTGGAGTCGCCCTCCTCCAGTCCGAACTCCTTGTGCCGGGAGGCGATCTCGTCGGGTTCGAACTCGCCGAAGAGGAGGCCGAGCGCACCGTGGATCGTCCCGGAGGCGGCCGGGCCGTCCTCGCCCTCCGCGGCCTCGATCCGCTGCGCATGCGCGAGCAGCCGCTGCGGCTCCGCGACCGCGTAGTCGCGGCGGATCAGTACGCTCAGCGCGTTCGGTTCCTCGGGCCCGGTGTACGGGGGCAGCGCGTCCTCCGTACCGGGGATCTCGAAGGGTGTGACCTCGTCGTAACGGTCGTAGAGCAGTTCGTCGTACACCTCTGCGGCCGCGGCCAGCTGGTTGAACGCCTCGTAGACGGCCGGGTCGTCCTCCCCCGACCTGCGTTCGACCGCGGCCAGGTGGCGGTCGAGCGCGGTCTTGACCGCCTCGGCGGCGGCGCGTACCTCGGCAGCGGTGGGCTGCGCAGCATCAGACATAGTGCAGACGCTATCCGTACCAGGCCCCAGCCCGCACAATAGATGCGATGCCGGAATACGAATTTGTCGACGTGTACGTGCCTCGCGGGGTCTCCCGCAAGGAAACGGCGCGTCTGCTGACGGACCATGCCGAGTACGGACACTGGGAGTTGCACCGTCTGAGCCTGCTGCGCGACGGCAGCCGCAAGGTGCGGTTGCGCCGGCGGATCATCCGTCAGGTGCGGGCCACGTGGTGAGCTGAGACGGGCACGGGGAGAAGGCACACACGGGAGCGGGCCCCGCATCGGCGGGGCCCGCTCCGTTTTCCGCAGGTGTCAGGCGTTTCCGGGGCTGTCAGGCCGAGGTGCGCGCCTTGCGGTAGAGGATCGAGCCCGCGAGCAGCGCGCCCGCCCCGGCCGGCAGAGCGAGGCCGAGCGGCAGGTCGCTGCCGGTGCTGGCGAGCTGGGAGTCGCCCTTGGGCTGGGTGACGAACTGGCCGCCCGGCTCGTTGCCGCGCGAGGAGCCGCCCGGCGTCTCGCCGTCCGCGCCGGGCGGGGTGCCGGGGTCGCCCGGCTTTCCGGGGGTGCCGGGGTCACCGGGCTCGCCGGGCTTTCCGGGATCGCCCGGGTCACCGGGCTTGCCCGGGTTCCCTGGGTCGCCCGGGTTGCCCGGGTTTCCGGGGTCGCCCGGGTTTCCGGGGTCGCCCGGGTGACCGGGGTCGCCCGGCTGGCCCGGGTTCTCGTGGCCGCCGCCGGGCGGGGTGTGGTGTCCGCCGGAGCCGCCGTTCGCGCAGTCGTTGCCCGTGCTGGAGTTGCCGACGCCGATGACGTCGACGCTGTTGCCGCAGACGTTCACCGGCACGTGGATCGGCGCCTGGACGTGGTTGCCCGAGCCGACGCCGGGCGAGTCACTGGCATGGCCGCCGGCGTGCGAGCCGCCGTGGCCACCCGAATCGCCGTGTCCCCCCGACGACGATCCACCGCCCTGGTTGGCGCACGAGTTGCCCACCGACGGGTTGAGGACGCCGATCACGTTGACCGTGTTCCCGCACACATTGACCGGCGCGTGCACCGGCGCCTGCACCGTGTTCCCGGACAGCACGCCGGGCGAGCCCGAGCTGGAACCCTGTGCGCCCGCGGCGGCGTGCGCGGAGCCGCCCGCGGCGGCGATCACGCCGGTCGCGGCCGCCACGGTCATCAGACCCTTGCGGGTAGCCTGTCGCATTGCTGAATACCTGCCTTCGACCCTGTCTCGAATTCTTCTCGAATTCCTCGAAAGAAGCGTTCGGTCCCGGAGCGCATGGCATGCGCTCCGGGACCGATGGCTTTTGAACTCCCCTCAAAGAGGGGGGAGCGTCACTTGTTGACGCAGGTGTTGCCGAAGGCGGGGTTCAGCAGCCCGATCACGGAGACCGTGTTGCCGCAGACGTTCACCGGGACGTGAACGGGCACCTGAACGACGTTGCCGGACACGACACCCGGGGAGTGCACAGCGGCACCCTGGGCACCCGAGTCGGCGACGGCCAGGCCCGCGCCCGCGAGAACCAGCCCACCGGTGGCAGCCGCAGCAGCGACGACCTTCTTGATCATTATTCCTCCTAGTTGGCAAAGCGACCCATCTTGCGATCGCATTACCTGTAACGAGGAGGGAGTAATGAGGCTACGAGCTTATGGTCGCATTCACCCTTCCCAGTCGATCTCGCACACCCGACCGAATAGCGCTGTTTCGTGTGGCTGTTTCATGTGGCCGTTTCGGATGACTGTTTCAGGACGCGTCGATGAACCGGTCGAGCACCCGCGCGCCGAACTTCAGGCCCTCCACCGGCACCCGCTCGTCCACGCCGTGGAACATGCCGGCGAAGTCCAGCTCCGGCGGCAGCTTCAGCGGCACGAAGCCGAAGCCGCGGATGCCGAGGTCGTCGAAGGACTTCGCGTCCGTCCCGCCGGAGAGCATGTAGGGGATCGCCTTGGCGGTCGGGTCCTCGGCCAGCAGCGCGGACTGCATCGCCCCCACGAGCGCCCCGTCGAAGGTGGTCTCGACTGCCTTGTCGGCGTGGACGTCCTCACGCCGAACCTTCGGGCCGAGGATCCGGTCGAGGTCGGCGAGGAACTCCTCCTCGTATCCGGGCAGGAACCGTCCGTCGACGTGCGCCGTCGCCTCGCCCGGGATGACGTTGACCTTGTAGCCGGCACCGAGCTGGGTGGGATTGGCCGTGTTGCTCAGGGTCGCGCCGATGAGCTTGGCGATGCCCCCGAGTTTCGCCAGGGTCGACTCCATGTCCTCGGGGTCGAGTTCGGTGCCGAGCGCGTCACCGAGCTCGTCGAGGAAGGCGCGGGTGGTCTTGGTCACCCGCACCGGGAACTTGTGCCGCCCCAGCCGCGCGACGGCCTCCGACAGCTCGGTGATCGCGTTGTCCCGGTGGATCATCGACCCGTGCCCGGCCGTGCCGGCCACGGTGAGCTTCATCCAGTGCATGCCCTTCTCGGCCGTCTGGATCAGGTACAGCCGGCGCTCCTCGCTCACGGTGAACGAGAACCCGCCCACCTCACTGATCGCCTCGGTGACGCCCTCGAACAGCTCGGGGTGCTTGCGCACGAGGTGCTTGGCGCCGTAGGTGCCGCCCGCCTCCTCGTCCGCGAGGAACGCGAGCACGATGTCGCGCGGGGGCTTGCGCCCGCTGCGCAGTCGGTCCCGGACGACCGCGAGGGTCATCGCGTCCATGTCCTTCATGTCGACGGCACCGCGGCCCCACACGCAGCCGTCGGCGATCTCGCCGGAGAAGGGGTGGTGGGTCCAGTCGTCCGCGTTGGCCGGTACGACGTCGGTGTGCCCGTGGATGAGGAGCGCGGGCCGGGACGGGTCCTCGCCCTCGATCCGGGCCACCGTGGAGGCGCGGCCCGGGTGCGACTCGAAGATCTGCGGTTCGAGCCCCACCTCGGCGAGCTTCTCGGCGACGTACTCCGCCGCCTTGCGCTCGCCCGGACCCGAGTGGTCGCCGTAGTTGCTGGTGTCGATCTGGATCAGCTCGCGGCAGAGGTCCACGACCTCGTCCTCGCCGGTGACGCTCCTGGCCGTGTCCGTCTCGCTCACGTGCTTCCTCCCGCTGTCACTGCTGGTGGGTCCCCCTCATCCTCCCTCGCCCCGGCCCGCACCCCAAGACCGCTCCCGGCCCGTCACACGCCGTTCACGCCCGGCCGGGTGCGGGCGGGGTGTGATCGGCCACCCCCGAGAGCCTGGTAATGTTTACGTCGTCGCCGCGGGGAGAACCCGCGCGACAGACACCTTGTCCGGGTGGCGGAATGGCAGACGCGCTAGCTTGAGGTGCTAGTGCCCTTTATCGGGCGTGGGGGTTCAAGTCCCCCCTCGGACACACGAAGCTGAGGGCCGTGACCGCGAGGTCACGGCCCTCAGGCGTTGTCGCGGAAGGGTGACCATGACCAGCCGTTCCTGCCCGTGCGGGCTGCCCCAGGCCTACGAGGCGTGCTGCGGCCGCTACCACTCCGGTGCCGCCGCCGCGCCGACCGCCGAGGCACTGATGCGGTCCCGGTACAGCGCCTTCGTGAAGGGGGACGCCGGGTATCTGCTGCGGACATGGCATCCGCGGACGCGGCCCGGCACGCTGGAACTGGATCCGCGGATGCGGTGGACCGGGCTGGAGATCCTGGGCACGAGTGACGGCTCGGCCTTCCACTCCGGCGGCGCCGTGGAGTTCCGGGCCTCGTACCGGGGCGGGGCGCTGCACGAGCGGAGCCGTTTCGAGCGCGTCGACGGGGCCTGGGTGTACGTCGACGGGGATTTCGTGCAGTAGCGGGACCGCTACGGCGCCAGGATGTCCAGTTCCTGGAGGGCGCCCACCGTGATCTCGCGGGTCAGCTCCTCCGCGCGGGCCGCGTCGCCGGCGCGGACCGCCTCGGCGACCTGGACGTGCAGGGTGACGGCGGCGGGGTCGGGGTCCTCGAACATCACGTCGTGGTGGGTACGGCCGGCCAGGACCTCGGCGACGACATCGCCGAGGCGGGCGAACATCTCGTTGCCGGAGGCGTCCAGGATGACGCGGTGGAAGGCCATGTCGTGGACGAGGTACTCCTCCAGCTTGTGACCACGTGAATTGGCGACCATGCCGAGGGCGCACTGGGTGAGTTCGGCGCACTGCTCCGACGTGGCGTGCCGGGCGGCGAGGCCCGCGGCGACCGGTTCGATCGCCGAGCGCAGCACCGTGAGGGAGCGCAGCTGGGGAGCGCGGTCCTTGCCGGCCAGGCGCCAGCGGATGACCTGCGGGTCGTAGACGTTCCACTCGGACTTCGGGCGCACGGTCACACCCACGCGGCGGCGGGACTCGACCAGGTGCATGGACTCCAGGACGCGGACCGCTTCGCGCATCACGGAGCGTGACACGTCGAAACGCTGGGCGAGCTCGTCCGTGCGCAGGACACTGCCCGGCGGGTACTCACCCGCTGTGATCTCGGGGCCGAGGGTGTCCAGTACATGGCCGTGCAGCCCCCGGCCCGGTGTGCTCATGCACTCAGCGTACGTGGTAGATCACGGAGCCATAAAGTCAGACTTATTTGTCACGGCCTCTTGAATTCGTCGTACCTAATGGGTTTCAGTTGCGTCGACATCACGTGTCGACGGAGACAGCAGACAGTGAGGCAGCGATGAACACCCCCCACGTCGTCGTGGTCATGGGCGTCGCCGGCACCGGCAAGACCACCATCGGTCCCCTGCTCGCGGCCCGGCTCGGCGTTCCGTACGCCGAGGGCGACGACTTCCACCCGCAGGCCAACATCGCCAAGATGTCGGCCGGAACGCCGCTCACCGACGAGGACCGCCGGCCCTGGCTGGACGCCATCGGCGCGTGGGCGCACGGGCGGGCCGGGCTCGGCGGGGTGGTCAGCTGCTCGGCGCTGAAGCGGTCGTACCGCGACCGGTTGCGGGCCGCCGCGCCCGGCGTGGTCTTCGTGCACCTCACGGGTGACCGCGCGCTCATCGAGGACCGGATGTCGCACCGGCAGGGGCACTTCATGCCCACGGCGCTGCTCGACTCCCAGTTCGCCACGCTCCAGCCGCTCCAGGCGGACGAGGCCGGGGTCGACGTGGACGTCTCGGGCAGCCCGGAGGAGATCACCGAGCGGGCGGCGCTCGCCCTGGAAGACCTCCCCGAGCCCGTCCAGTAGCCCCTGACGGCCCTCTCCCCCAGTCCCCTCCAACGCAAGGGAACCCTCCCCGTGACCAGACTCAGCGTCGAGATGCTGGCAGCGGACGCACCCGAGCCGATCACCTCGGCCGGCCACGCTCAGCTGGGCATCGCCGTCCTGGCGGGCATCGCCGTCATCGTCCTGCTCATCACCAAGTCCAAGCTGCACGCCTTCCTGGCGCTGACCATCGGGTCGCTGGCGCTCGGCGCGATCGCCGGGGCGCCGCTGGACAAGGTCCTCACCAGCTTCAGCACCGGCCTCGGCACCACGGTCGCGGGCGTCGGCGTGCTGATCGCCCTCGGTGCCGTCCTCGGCAAGATGCTCGCCGACTCCGGGGGCGCCGACCAGATCGTCGACACCATCCTCGCGAAGGCCGGCGGGCGGTCGATGCCGTGGGCGATGGTGCTCATCGCCTCCGTGATCGGACTGCCGCTGTTCTTCGAGGTCGGCATCGTGCTGCTGATCCCGGTGGTGCTGATGGTCGCCAAGCGCGGCAACTACTCGGTGATGCGGATCGGCATCCCGGCGCTCGCGGGCCTGTCCGTGATGCACGGCCTGGTGCCGCCGCACCCGGGTCCGCTGGTGGCGATCGACGCGGTCAAGGCCGACCTAGGGGTGACGCTGGCGCTCGGTGTCCTCGTCGCCATACCCACGGTGATCATCGCCGGTCCGCTGTTCTCGCGGTACGCGGCCCGCTGGGTGGACGTCCCCGCCCCGGACCGCATGATTCCGCAGCGCGCCGCCGAGGACCTGGACAAGCGCCCCGGCTTCGGCGCCACGCTGTTCACGATCCTGCTGCCGGTGATCCTGATGCTCGCCAAGGCGCTGGTCGACATCGTCGTGGACGACCCGGAGAACCTGGTCCAGCGTGTCTTCGACGTCATCGGCGCCCCGATGATCGCCCTGCTCGCCTCGGTGCTGGTCGGCATCTTCACGCTGCTGCGGCCCGCCGGGTTCTCCAAGGAGCGGATCTCGCCGCTCGTCGAGAAGAGCCTCGCGCCGATCGCGGGCATCCTGCTGATCGTCGGCGCGGGCGGCGGCTTCAAGCAGACCCTGATCGACACGGGGGTGGGCCAGATGGTCCTGGACATCTCCAAGGACTGGTCGATTCCCGCGCTGCTGCTGGCCTGGCTGATCGCGGTGGTGATCCGGCTGGCGACCGGTTCGGCGACGGTGGCGACGGTCTCGGCCGCCGGTCTGGTCGCCCCGCTCGCCGCCGACATGTCGACCACGCACGCGGCCCTGCTGGTCCTCGCCATCGGCGCCGGCTCGCTGTTCTTCAGCCACGTCAACGACGCCGGGTTCTGGATGGTGAAGGAGTACTTCGGGCTGAGTGTCGGTCAGAACATCAAGACCTGGTCCGTCATGGAGACGATCATCTCGGTGGTCGCCGGCGGCATCGTCCTGTTGTTGTCCCTCGTGATCTAGGAGTGCCGCGGCCATGACGGCTCACCCCCTCTTCGACATCAGCGGCCGTACGGCGCTGGTGACCGGCTCCAGCCGGGGCATCGGACTGGCGCTCGCCCGTGGTCTGGCGGAGGCCGGCTGCACGGTCGTCCTGAACGGACGCGACAAGGACCGGCTCGCCGAGGCCGCCGCCGGGCTGCCCGGCGGCCGGGTGCACACGGCGGCGTTCGACGTGACCGACGGATCGTCCGTGGCGGACGGGATCGCGGACGTCGAGGAGCGGGTGGGCCCGCTCGACATCCTCGTCAACAACGCGGGCATGCAACTGCGCGCCCCGCTGCTGGAGTTCACCGACTCCGACTGGCACCGGATCCTGGACACCAACCTGACCAGTGCCTTCCTGGTCGGCCGGGAGGCGGCGCGGCGGATGACGGAACGCGGCCACGGCAAGATCATCAACATCTGCTCCCTGCAGAGCGAGGTGGCACGGCCCGGGATCGCGCCGTACGCCGCCACCAAGGGTGCGCTGAAGATGCTCACCAAGGGCATGTGCGCGGACTGGGGTCCGAGCGGTGTGCAGGTCAACGGGCTCGGCCCGGGCTACATCGAGACCGAGCTGACGCGGCCGCTGGTCGAGGACGAGGAGTTCAGTGCCTGGGTGCGGCGGCGCACCCCGGCCGGCCGCTGGGGCCGCACCCAGGACCTGGTGGGCGGCGTGCTGTTCCTCGCCTCCCCCGCGGCCGACTTCGTCAGCGGGCAGGTGCTGTATGTCGACGGCGGCATGACGAGCGTGCTGTGACCAACCGGGAGGCTGTGATGCTGGGTTGTGTGATCCACGGCCAAGGTGACCTCCGGGTCGCGGAGTTGCCGGTTCCGGTGCCCGGGCCGGGGCAGGCGCTGGTCGCCGTCCGCTACGGCGGGGTGTGCGGGTCCGATCTGCACTACTGGCGGCACGGCGGGGTCGGCGACTTCCGGCTCCGGGAGCCGATGGTGCTCGGGCACGAGGTCGTCGGCACGGTGGTCGAGTACGGTGCCGGCGCGTCGGGGCCCGTACCGGGTGCCGCGGTCGCCGTGCATCCGGCGACCCCGTGCGGGGTGTGCCCGGAGTGCTCGGACGGGCGGCGGAACGTCTGCCGGGACACGCGGTACCTGGGCAGTGCGGCGCGTTTTCCGCATGTGCAGGGGGGATTCGCGGCGCAGGTCGTCGTGCCCTGCGAGCAGGTGCGGGCCTTGCCGGACGGTCTGGGACTGCGCCGGGCCGCTCTCGCCGAACCGCTGTCCGTCGCACTGCACGCGGTGCGACGGGCCGGGGAGGTGGCGGGGCGGCACGTCCTGGTGACCGGTGCCGGGCCCATCGGCTGTCTCGTGGTCGCCGCGGCGAAGGCGGCGGGGGCTTCGCGGGTGACCGTCACGGATCTGCTGCCCGAGGCGCTGGAGTACGCGCGGGTCGCCGGGGCCGGGACTCTCGTACGGGCCGATGATCCCGACGACCCGGCGTGGCCCGCCGAGGTGGACGTCGCGATCGAGGCGTCCGGGGTGGCCGCGGGGCTGGACGCGTGTCTGCGGCGGGTGCGGCGGGGTGGGGTCGTCGTGCAGTTGGGGATGCTGCCGGCGGGGCACAGTGCGTTTGCGGGGAACCTTGTGGTGAGCCGGGAGATCGAGCTGCGGGGGGCGTTTCGCTTCGACGGGGAGTTCGAGCAGGCGCTTGAGTTGCTTGCGGGGGAAGCGGCGTTCGACGGGCTCGTCAGTGCGGTGGTGCCTGTGGCGGATGCCGAGTCTGCTTTTGCCCTGGCCGCTGATCGGAGTCGGTCGTGCAAGGTGCTGTTGGATTTCGCCCCCGCGCCATAGGGCTGTGCCCTGTCGTGGCGGCTGGGGGTGCGTCGGGGTTGTTCGCGCAGTTCCCCGCGCCCCTGAGGTTGGACGACTACGGGCGCCACAGGGGGTGCTCCCGGGCCGCCCAGTCTCTGCTCACCTTGCCTGTGCGCATCCCCCTTCTGGCCTCCGGGTCCGCCAGGGCCATGCCGATGTGGCCGGCCAGGACTATGCCGATCGTGAGGGCCAGCCAGTCGTGGACGAACGTCGCGCTGGTGCGCCAGAGCAGGGGGGTGAGGTGGGTGAACCACATCATCAGGCCGGTGCCGAGCATGACGAGGGTGGCGCCGGCGATCCAGGAGGCGTAGAGCTTCTGGCCCGCGTTGAACTTGCCCGCGGGGCGGGACGCGGGGCGCTTGTCGCGGTGCAGGGCGGCGCGCAGCCAGGTCCGGTCGTGCGGGCCGAAGCGGTTGAGGTGGCCGAGGTCGGCCCGGAAGGCGCGGGAGGCGAGGCCCGCCAGGACGGGGACCGGCAGGGCCAGGCCGGCCCACTCGTGGATCCGGACGACCAGCTCGCGGCGGCCGACGAGTTCGGCGAGCTGGGGGACGTAGAGGCAGGCCGCCGTAGTCACGCAGACGCCCATGAGCGCGGCCGTGGTGCGGTGCACCCAGCGCTCGGTCCGGCTGAAGCGTCCGACACCGGCCGTGGCGTCAGCTCGTAGGCTCATCGTCACGTCCGTTCGAGCGGCCCACCCAGGCGTCGACGTCGTAGCCGCGCTCCTCCCAGTAGCCCGGCCGGACCTCGTCGGTGACGGTGATTCCGGAGAGCCACTTGGCGGACTTGTAGAAGTACATGGGGGCCACGTAGAGGCGGACCGGGCCGCCGTGGGAGTGGCCGAGGTCCTTGTCCTGCATGCGCAGGGCGACCAGGACGTCCGCACGGCGGGCCTGGTCGAGGGTGAGGCTCTCGGTGTAGGTGCCGTCGAAGCAGGTGAAGCGGATCGCCTTGGCCGTGGGGCGGACCCCGGCGGCGTCGAGCAGCCGGGACAGGCGTACGCCCTCGAAGGGGGTGTCGGGGACGCGCCAGCCGGTGACGCACTGGACGTCGCGGACCATGCGCGTCTGGGGCAGGGCCTTGAGGTCGGCCAGGGTGTAGGTGGTGGGGCGGTCGACCAGGCCGTCGATCGTGAGGCGGTAGCTGTCGGCGTTCTTGCGGGGGACGGACGAGGCGACCGAGTAGTAGCGGAAGCCACCGCCGTTGGGGAGCAGTCCGGTCAGGCCGGTGGGGTCCTTGTCGGCGGCGCCGCCGAGGAAGCCCTCCAGGCCGCGTTGCAGCCGGGGCGCGGCGACCACGCCGAGGGCGCCCAGGCCGAGGGTGCCGAGGAAGACGCGGCGGCCGACCGGGGTGCCCCGCTGTGGGGGGTGTCCGTCGTTCACGCCCTCATGTACGTCCTCGTTCACGTTCTCATTCGAACACCCGCGGCCCCTTCAGGACAGGGATCGCGGGTGCTCGTCAGAGTTCCGTAACCACTTCTTACGGGGCCGGGGTCAGGACGACGCCGCCTTGTCCAGCTGGAACGCCTCGTTGCCGAGCCCGATCCGGGCGTGCTTCTCGGGGGCGCGGGCGCGCAGCACCAGGCCGAGGACGACGCCGGCGAGCGCGGCGAGGCCGATGATGCCGGGCAGCACCCAGCTCAGCGAGGAGTCCGGGCCGGCGCCGACGAGGACCTCGAAGTCCTTCACCGTGTAGCCGGCGATCACCAGCAGGGCGAGGCCCGCCAGCGCGGAGGTGACCAGCCGCCAGGCCTGGGAACCCGCGGCACCCCGGCGGACGAAGAAGACGACGACCGACAGTGAGGCCGCCGCCATCAGCACGATCACGCCGAGGGCGCCGATGTTTCCGAACCAGGTGAAGAGGTGCAGGACGGGCGCGGTCGGGTCGCCGACCGGCTTGTCGTCGGCGATCGCGAAGCCGGCCACCACGACGACGGCCACGACGGTCTGGAGCAGCGAGCCGGTGCCGGGGGCGCCGCTGGTGCCGCTGGTGCGGCCGAAGGCGGCGGGCAGCAGGCCCTCGCGGCCCATGGCGAAGGCGTACCGGGCGACGACGTTGTGGAAGCTGAGCAGCGCGGCGAACATGCCGGTGACGAACAGGACGTGCAGGACGTCCGTGAAGGTGCCGCCGAGGCGGGACTCGGTGAGGAAGAACAGCAGTCCGGCGCTCTGCTTCTGGGCCGTGCCGACGATCGCGGACGGGCCGGTGGCGACGGTGAGGGCCCAGCTGCTCAGCGCGAAGAAGACGGCGACCCCGCCGACGGCGAGGAACATCACGCGCGGCACCAGGACGTGCGGGCGGCTGGTCTCCTCGGCGTAGACGGGCGCCTGCTCGAAGCCGAGGAAAGCGGCGATGCAGAAGCACAGCGCCGTGCCGACGCCCGCGCCGGTGAGGGTGTCCGGGTTGAAGGCGTGCAGGGAGAGGCCTTCCTTGCCGGGGTCGGCGAGGGCGGCGACGTCGAAGACGACGACCAGGAGCACCTCGATGACCAGCAGCACGCCGAGCACGCGCGCGTTGACGTCGATCTTCAGCCAGCCCAGCAGGCCGACGGCGAGCGCGGCCACGAGCGCGGGTATCCACCAGGCGATCTCCACGTCGGCGTAGGTGGCGAGGAGCCCGGAGACCTCGAAGCCGAAGATGCCGTAGATGCCGATCTGGAGCGCGTTGTAGGCGACGAGGGCGACCAGGGCGGCGCCCGCGCCGGCGGTGCCGCCGAGGCCGCGGGAGATGTACGCGTAGAAGGCGCCCGCGTTGTGGACGTGGCGGCTCATCTCGGCGTAGCCGACGCTGAAAAGGATCAGGACGATGCCGAGGACGACGAAGAGCAGCGGCTGCCCGACGATGCCCATCACCGCGAATGTGGTGGGCATGACACCCGCGACCACCATGAGCGGGGCGGTCGCGGCGAGGACGGAGAGCAGCAGGCCCCCGGTGCCGAGCCGGTCGGCGCGCAGGGCACGCTCCTGCCCCTTGAACGTACTGATGCCGCCGGCGGCGGATGTGCTCGTGCTCGAACTGTCCGTGGTCATCGGGAGAGCGTCCTCACTTCTGGATTTCCGGGGGGTCAGGCTGTGCCGAGCGCGCCGGCGCGGGCGGCGGCGAAGGCGGTGTGCGGGTCGCGGTCCGGGTACGACCAGGGCGCCGGGGTGGCGTACCGGCCGATCCGGTGGAACAGGGCGGCTGCCTCCGCGCCCCGCCCCTCGCAGAACTTGGCGTGGGCGAGGAAGTTCAGGTCGATCAGCCGGCGCGGGTGCCCCTCCAGCTCCCACTCCAGCCACCAGTCGAAGGCGGCCTTCATGACCTGCCGGGCGCGGCGGCCGGTCCAGTGGCCCGAGGCGGCCGGGTCTGCGGGTTCGTGCCCGGCGGCGGCGAGCGCGCGGTAGCGCTCGGCGTGCGCGATGACCGGCAGGATCGCGAGCGGGGAGTCGGCGGGTGCCTGTTCGGCGGCCCAGTTGGCGAAGTCGTAGACCTCGTGCAGCGGGTCGGGGCCGGCCTCGGTGCGGCGTCCGGCGAGCCGGGCGACCATCAGGTGGTGGGCGTGGTGGTGGTCGGCGTAGCGGGCGCGGACCTGCTCGAAGGTGCGGACCACGTCCTGGTCGGTGCCGACCGCGCACTCCAGCAGGAGCAGGCCGAGCCAGGGAGTGGGGTCGGCGGGGGCGCGGGCGGCGGCGGCCGCGCAGGACTCGCGGGCCCGGACGGGCTTGGCCTTGCCGTGCAGGGCGCGCCTGACCTGGGCGAGGGCGAGCAGGACGGAGGCGTCGGCGGACTCGGGTTCGGCGAGCAGCCACTCACGGGCCCAGGCGGCGCAGTAGGGCTCCCGGGCGAGGACCGTGACGCGGTGGCCGCGCCGGTCCCAGTCGTCCCCGGTGTGCACCAGCAGGGAGCGGGCGTTCTGCCAGCGGCCCTGCGCCAGCGCGGCGCGCGCGGCCACGAGGTCGGCGTCGTCGAGGGCCTCGTCGAAGACCTGAGACGCACGTCTGCGGCCACGGCCGAGGGGAGGCGGGGGTGGGGGCACCGCGGAACTTCCTCACGCGCTCTTCTTGTGTTTCGGCTCACGGTGGTCGATGGAGCGCGTGTGCGCGCTTCGCCATGAGCTGATCACACACAGCCAAGCCCCAGCCAAGGGTTGGCGTCAAGGGCCGCAAGGGCGTTACACGCGTCAACTCCTGCCACTTGTGAGGATTTTGTGATCGCCGGGGAACCAGGGAAAGATGAGGCGGGCATCCGATTTTTCCGTTTCGCCCTTTGT
This sequence comes from Streptomyces chartreusis NRRL 3882, assembly GCF_900236475.1. GTDB lineage: Bacteria > Actinomycetota > Actinomycetes > Streptomycetales > Streptomycetaceae > Streptomyces > Streptomyces chartreusis_D. Next base: position 7,188,638 of record NZ_LT963352.1, on the reverse strand, counting down.
GGCGTGCGTCATAGTGCTGGGCGGTCACCACCCCGCACGATGGCATGACGTACGGGCGCGCCGGGCGGAGCCGGCCGGTACAGTCGGCCCCTACGCCATCGTGAACCCGACCTGATGATCGAGGTACACCGCGTGTCGGTTCTGGTACTGGTACTCGCCGTGAGTGCCGCCTGCTGTCTCGGCTTCGGCTTCGTGCTTCAGCAGAACGCGGCCCAGCGCGCGCCGCTCAACGACTTCCTGTCCTTCCGGCTGCTGGTCGACCTGGTGAAGGTGCCGCGGTGGCTCGGTGGCATCGCGCTGATGGTGGTCGGCATGGCGCTGGGCGCGGCCGCGCTGGGGCAGGGCGAGCTGTCACTCGTGGAGCCGCTGCTGGCGACGAACCTGCTGTTCGCCCTCGCGCTGTCCCGACGGCAGACCCGGCAGCCGCTCGGCCGCCAGGGCTGGGCGGGCCTGCTGCTGCTGGCGGGCGGAGTGAGCGCGTTCATCGTGGCGGGCGAGCCACAGGGCGGCTCCGCGACGGCCGATCCGACGCGGCAATGGCTGATCATCGGGGCCATGATCGGGCTGGCCCTGCTGCTCACCGCGCACGCCAAGCGCTCCCGGCTGAACTCCGGGCCGGTGCTGCTGGCCCTGGGCGCCGGGCTCCTCTACGGCGTGCAGGACGCACTCACCCGGGTGAGCGGGGAGAAGTTCTCCGAGGGCGGTTTCGCCGGGCTGCTGACCGGCTGGCAGCCGTACGCCGTCCTCGCGCTGGGCGTCACGGGGCTGGTCCTGGTGCAGAGCGCCTTCGAGACCGCGTCCCTGCGCAAGTCGCTGCCCGCCCTGACCGCGGCCCAGCCGATCGCCGGGATCATCTGCGGCGTCGGCTTCCTGGGCGACCGGCTGCGGACCGACGCGGTGGCCCTGAGCTGGGAGGCGGGCGGTCTCCTGGCCGTCATCGCCGGCATCGTCCTGCTGGGTATGCATCCGGCCATGCCGACGGGGGCGGCTGAGCGGGCACGCGCGGGGCAGCTTCAGCCACAGCCGCAGTGACGCCTCGCGTGCTGCTTGGATGAGGGTATGAGTGCTGTGGACGAGGGCATGAGCCCTGCCGACGAGCTCCTCGACATCGTCGACGAGAACGACCGGGTCGTCGGGCAGTCGCCCCGGGGCGAGGCCTACGCCAGGGGGCTGCGGCACCGCTGTGTGTTCATCCAGGCCCGGGACGCCGAGGGCCGGATCTTCGTGCACCGGCGGACGCCGACCAAGCTGGTGTTCCCCTCCCTGTACGACATGTTCGTCGGCGGAGTGGTCGGCGCGGGCGAGACCTACGACACGGCGGCCCTGCGCGAGGCGGAGGAGGAACTGGGCGTGACGGGTCTGCCGCTCCCCCGGTACCTCTTCAAGTTCCTCTACGACGACGGCGCCGGGCAGACCTGGTGGTCGGCGGTGTACGAGGTCCGGTGCGACCTTCCGGTACAGCCGCAGGCCGAGGAGGTGGCCTGGCACGACTTCCTGCCCGAGGACGAGGTGCGGCGGCGGCTGGGCGACTGGGAGTGGGTGCCGGACGGACTGGCGGCTTACGAGCGGCTCACGGCGTTCCGGTCGACGGGCTGAGCGGGCTGCCGCCCCGGGTCGGGCCGGACCGGGTGAGCGGCATCGGCGACGCCCGGGGACGGCGTCCCCGGTAGGGTCGCGCACGTGATCGAGTTCGTACGGAACGTCCGCTTGTGGTTCGCGCCGGCGGAGGTGCGGCAGGACGGCGAGACGCCGGACTACCGGTTCTCCCTGGCGAACGAACGCACCTTCCTGGCCTGGCTGCGCACCGCGCTCGCGCTGATCGGCGGCGGCTTCGCCGTGGACCAGTTCCTGCCGGACCTGCGCTGGGGCTGGCGGGTGGGGCTGGCGCTCGCGCTGCTGGCCGCGGGCGTGCTGTGCTCGCTGCGGGCGGTCAACCACTGGGTGCGCTGCGAGCGGGCCATGCGGCGGGGCGAGGACCTGCCGGTGTCCCGGTTCCCGGCGCTGCTGAGCCTGGTCGTCGCGGTCGTGGCCGTCGCCATGGTCGTGGTGGTGCTCGTGGGGTGGGAGGGGTGAACGCGCCGGCAGCCCGGCAGCAGGACCCCGACCGCGACCCCGGGCTGCAACCCGAGCGGACCCGGCTCGCGTGGCGGCGTACGACGCTGTCGGGCACGGTTTCCGCCGTGCTCGCCGTGAAGACCGTGCTGCACGGCGGGGCGTCGGCGCCCGGGATCGTCGCGTGCGCGCTGTGCTGCGTCCTGTGGCTGGGCTTCCTGGGCATCGCCCACCGCCGCATCCGCACACTCGCGACCACCACCAGCCCCACGGCGTTCACACCCCGCCACGCCACGGCCGCGGTGCTGTGCACACTGGCGATGGCGGTGTGCGGGGCGGCGCTCGTCCTCTAGGACACGCGCGGGCGGCTGCCGCCGGGGGCCGCGGGCCCCGGAGGCCCGGGGCGGGGGCCGGGCGCTGCACGCCGCGGGCGCCGACCGGGACCTCACGCCGGACTCCAGGAGGCCAGGGTCGGACGCCGGGGTGCATACCACTGGACCGTGGGCCAAGTGGAGGGCCCGGGCCGGGCGCTGCACGCCACGGGGCGCCGACCGGGGACCTCCGCCGCACTCCAGGACGCCAGGGCACGGACGCCGGGGCGCCACACGCCCGGGAGCCGGACGCCGGACGCCGCACGCTCGGGGACCCCACGCGCCACATGCAAGCGGAGCCACACACCGGACACTGGGGCGCTGCACCCCCGGACGTCACCCGGCCGGCGACACGCCACAGCCTTCAGGACGCCGCACCCCAGGACACCAGAGGACCCACGCCGAGGCGCCACACCCCCGGGAGCCGGACGCCGCGCGCCAAGGGCTCAGGGACCCACACGCCACACGCAAGCGCAGCCACACACCGGACACCGGGGCGATGCACGCCCGGACGTCACCCGGCCGGCGACACGCCACGGCCTTCAGGACGCCGCACGCCGCGGGAGCGGGCGCCGACTGCCAGGGCACCCGAACGGCGCCGGCCGCCGGCGGCCGGGGCACCGCGGTCCAGGGCGCGACGCGCCCCGGCGCCAAGACGGCCGCATGGCAGGACATCGGCACGCCGCGCGCAGCGAGCGCCGACCGCCGGGCATCCCTCGACGTCGGCCGGCCGCACCCCGCCACAGGGCGCCGCACGCCAGGGAGCCGGCGTCGGTGAACCACGCGACGGGCGCCGGGCGCTGTGGGAGCCGCGGCGCGCCGGACCCGCACGCCAGGGTGCGGGTCCGTGGCTACGTGTTCTCCGGCTCCCAGTTCACCGTCACGACGATCTTGCCGCGTGTCCGGCCCTCCTCGTTCAGCCGGTGTGCGTCCGCCGCTCGTTCCAGCGGGAAGGTCTCGGAGACGTGCACGCTCACCACGCCCTGTTCCGCCAGTTCGGACAGCCGCCGGAGGTCCTCGGCGTCGGGGCGGACGAAGTAGTAGCGGCCGCCGTAGTTCACCACGTCGTTGTCGGCGATCGAGACCATGCGGCCCTCGGGAGCCAGCAGGTTCGCCGAGACCTTCAGCGCGTCTCCGCCGACCGTGTCGAACACCGCGTCCACCCCCTCGGGCGCCAGCCCGCGCACCCGCTCGCCCAGGCCCTCGCCGTAGGTCACCGGCTCCCCGCCGAGGCTCCGCACGAAGTCGTGGTTGGACTCGCTCGCCGTGCCGATCACCCGGGCACCGAGATGGGTGGCGAGCTGGACGGCGATCGAGCCGACCCCGCCGGCCGCGGCGTGCACCAGCACGGTCTCGCCCCGCTTCACCTGGAGCACCTTGACCAGCACCTGGTAGCCGGTGAGCCCGACCAGCGGCAGTCCGGCCGCCTCCTCGAAGGAGAGGTTGCGCGGCTTGCGCGCGAGGGTGCGCAGGGGCGCGGCCACGTACTCGGCGAAGGTGCCGCGGGAGAGGAAGTCCTCGCGCACGTACCCGATGACCTCGTCCCCGACGTCGAACTCCGACACGGCCACGCCGGGCCGTACGACGACGCCCGAGACGTCCCAGCCGGGCACCACGGGGAACGCGGCTTCGAAGAGCCCCTCGAGGTAGCCCTCGCGGGCCTTCCAGTCGACGGGGTTCACGGCCGCCGCCCGCACCTTCACCAGCACGGAGTCCGGGCCGACCTTGGGATCGCGGACCTCCCCGAACGCCAGCACCTCGGGTCCGCCGTACCGTGAGTAGCTGATGGCCTTCATGGCTCCGACCTTCCGGGCTCGCGGGGTGGCACGCAAGCCGGATGGCCTGAACGAACCGGCCGAAACCTCCCCGGCGCCCCATGACGGGAGTCCTCGGCCTATCGTGGCGGCCTATCGTGGCTCCGATCACGTTTCGGCCCCGCTCTGGACGACATACCGACCGGTCGGCATCATGAGTCGGGAACTGTTCACCTGCCCGTAGGAGCGACGCATGAGCCCCGACCATCCGCCCGGACTCGACCTCGACCGGCTGCGCGGCCTGCTCGACCGTGAGCTGCCCGGCCTGGTGAGCGGCGCACTGTCCGGCCGGCTGATCGAGGGCGGACGGTCGAACCTCACCTACGCCGTCTCCGACGGCACCTCCCGGTGGGTCGTACGCCGGCCCCCGCTCGGCCACGTCCTGGCCACCGCGCACGACATGAAGCGCGAACACCGGGTGATCAGCGCGCTGCACCCGACCGCCGTGCCGGTTCCGCGGCCGGTGCTGCTGTGCGAGGACGAGGAGGTGCTCGGCGCGCCGTTCTACGTCATGGAGTTCGTCGAGGGCACCCCGTACCGCACGGCCGACCAGCTCGCCCCGCTCGGTCCGGAGCGGACCCGGGGCGCGGTGCTGAACCTGGTGGACGCGCTGCTGGAGCTGCACGCGGTGGACCCGGGCGAGGTGGGGCTCGCCGACTTCGGCCGGCCCGAGGGCTTCCTGGACCGGCAGCTGCGGCGCTGGGGCAAGCAGCTGGACGCCTCGCGCAACCGCGAGCTGGCCGGGATCGACGAGTTGCAGGCGACGCTGGGTCGGCGGCTGCCCTCCTCCCCCGCCCCTGCCGTGGTGCACGGCGACTACCGGCTGGACAACGTCCTGATCGGCGAGGACGACCGCATCAAGGCGATCCTCGACTGGGAGATGTCCACCCTGGGCGACCCGCTCACCGACCTGGGGCTGCTGGCGATGTACAGCATGCCGCTCGAGACGGCGGACTCCCCCGTCTCCACGACGGCCGAGGCGCCGGGGCACCCGGACCCGGCCGAACTGATCGAGCGGTACGCCGCGCGTTCGGGGCGCGACGTCTCCGCGGTCTCCTGGTACACGGCGTTCGCCTGGTTCAAGCTCGCCGTGATCCTGGAGGGCATCCACTACCGCTACACCCTGGGCCAGACGGTCGGGCGCGGCTTCGACCGCATCGGCGACCTGGTCCCCGTCTTCATCGAGCACGGTCTCACCACCCTTCAGGAAGGCTGACGGACATGGACTTCGCGTTCGACGCGCGCACCGAGGAGCTGCGCGGCAAGCTGCTGGCCTTCATGGACGAGTACGTCTATCCGGCCGAGGCCGTCGCGCACGAGCAGCGGGCCCGGCTCGCCTCGCCGTGGGAGACCCCGGAGGTGGTCGAGGAGCTGAAGGCCGAGGCGCGCCGGCAGGGCCTGTGGAACCTCTTCCTGCCGGACTCCGAGTACGGCGCGGGGCTCACCAACCTCCAGTACGCGCCGCTCGCCGAGATCATGGGGCGCTCCCCGCAGCTGGCCCCGACGGTGACGAACTGCGCGGCACCCGACACGGGGAACATGGAGGTGCTCACCCAGTTCGGCGACGAGCAGCAGCGCAAGCAGTGGCTGGAGCCGCTGCTGGCGGGCGAGATCCGCTCGGCGTTCGCGATGACCGAGCCGGAGGTGGCCTCCTCGGACGCCACCAACATCACGACCCACATCGAGCGGGACGGCGACGAGTACGTCGTCACCGGCCGCAAGTGGTACATCTCCGGGGCGATGCACCCGGACTGCAGGATCTTCATCGTGATGGGCAAGACGGACCCGGAGGGTTCCGACATCCGCCGTCAGCAGTCGATGATCCTGGTCCCCCGTGACACGCCGGGCGTGACGATCAAGCGCGCGATGCAGGTCTTCGGCTACGAGGACCACTACCACGGCGGCCACGCCGAGGTGGTCTTCGACCGTGCGCGCGTACCGGCGTCGAACCTCATCGGCGAGGAGGGCGGCGGCTTCGCCATCGCACAGGCCCGGCTCGGTCCCGGCCGGATCCACCACTGCATGCGGCTGATCGGGATGGCCGAGCGGGCGATCGAGCTGATGTGCCGGCGGGCGGTGTCCCGTACGGCCTTCGGGAAGACGCTGGCCCAGCAGGGTGTGGTGCACAACTGGATCGCGGATGCGCGGGTGACCGTCGAGCAGTTGCGGCTGCTGGTGCTGAAGACCGCGTGGCTGATGGACACGGTGGGGAACAAGGGGGCGCACACCGAGATCCAGTCGATCAAGATCGCTACGCCTCGGGCGGTGGTGGACATCCTCGACCGGGCGATCCAGTTGCACGGTGCGGGGGGTGTGAGCCAGGACTTCCCGCTGGCGGAGCTGTACGCGGGGGCGCGGACGCTGATGATCGCGGACGGGCCGGACGAGGTGCACCAGCGGTCGCTGGCGCGGCGGGAGTTGAAGAAGTACCTGTGACGCGTCGGGGCGGCGGGAGGTTTCCGCCCCCGCCGCCCCTACCCGCCCCATCCCCAGGGGCTCCGCCCCTTCGACCCCGCCAGGGGGTTACGCCCCTTGGACCCCCGATCGGCCTGGACGGCCTCGTCCTCAAACGCCGGACGGGCTGGAGGAAGTGACTCAGCCCAGCGTTCCAAGCCCGGCCGCCCGGCCGACCGATTCGGGTGGTGGGTGGGCACAGGCCGGGGGTCCAGGGGCCGGAGTCCCCTGGGGGCCTCACGGGCGCAGGGCTCGCAGCAGCAGGTCGGCCAGGTGGTCCGCGACCTCCTGGGGGCTGAGCGGGCCGTCCGGCCGGTACCAAGTCGACAGGTGGTGGACCGAGCCGAAGTGGTAGTCGACCACCAGGTCCGCCGGGGTCGCCTTGGAGAAGACACCCGCCTCCTGGCCCTCCTCGACCAGCGCGCGGAAGCGCTCGTGGTAGCGGCGGCGCTCGGCGCGGACCTGCTTGTTCTTCTCGGGGCTCAGGTGGTGCATGGACCGCCAGAAGATCATCGCGTCGTCGAGGTTGTCGATGGTCGTCACCACGACGTCCGCGGCCGCGGCCCGCAGCCGCTTCTCCACCGGCTCGTCCGCGCCCGCGACGGCGTCGAGCCTCTCCTGCTGGATGCGCAGCACGCGCGCGTACACCTCGTGCAGGAGGTCGTCCTTGGAGCCGAAGTAGTGGTACAGCGCCCCCTTGGTGACCCCGGCCGCCTCGACGATCTCCTGCACCGAGGTGCGGTCGTAGCCCTGCTCGGCGAAGAGCCGGGTGGCGGCGGCCAGGAGCCGCTGAGGTACGGGGGTGCCGTCCGAGTCCGTCGTCCTGGGCACTGCCGCCACCTGCCTTTCCGTACTGCTGTCAGTTGCCTTGCGTCCGGGAACGCAGTTCCCGACGGAGGATCTTCCCACTGGCCGTCTTCGGCAAGTCCGGCAGGATCTCCACCTGGCGCGGGTATTTGTAGGCGGCCAGTCTCTCCTTGCAGTAGGAGGCGAGTGCATCCGGGTCCGTGTCCGCGTCCGGACGCAGGCTGATGTACGCCTTGACGGTCTCACCGCGATACCCGTCCGGCACGCCCACGACGGCGGCCTCGCGCACCGCCGGGTGCGTGTAGAGCACGTCCTCGACCTCGCGCGGCCACACCTTGAAGCCGGACGCGTTGATCATGTCCTTCTTGCGGTCCACGACGTACAGCCAGCCCCGCTCGTCCATGAAGCCGATGTCGCCGGTGCGCAGTTCGGCGCCGGGGAACGTCTCGGCGGTGGCGTCGGGGCGCCGCCAGTAGCCGGGCACGACCTGCGGCCCCCGGACGACGATCTCGCCCTGCTCGCCGAACGGCACCTCGTCGCCGTTGTCGTCGACGATCCGTACGACCGTGTCGGGGCCGGGCAGGCCGACCGCGAGGGTCCCGGAGACCGGGTCGACGGGCGCCTCCAGACCGGGCGGCACGGAGGCGCACGGCGCGGTGCACTCGGTCAGCCCGTAGCCGTTGCGGATGTACGGCCCGAAGCCCGCCCGGAACTTCTCCACCAGCGCGGGCGGCAGCGGGGCACCGCCGGAGGAGATCACCCGGAAGGAGGAGAAGTGGTCCCGGGTGACGGACGGGTGCGCGGCCAGCGCCATGAAGGCCGTGGACGGGCCGACGGTGTAGTGCGGGCGGTGCTCGGCGAACGCGTCGAGGACCACGCCGGCCTCGAAGCGGTAGGCCAGCACGAGCGTGCCCGCACTGTTCAGGCAGGCGCCGAACTGGCAGACCATGCCGGTGATGTGGAACAGCGGCGCCAGCGCGAAGTACACGGGCCGCTCGGGCAGACCGAGACCGGTCCGCTGCCGCTCGGCGTTGTACATGATGTTGCCGTGCGTGTTGGTGGCGCCCTTGGGCGTGCCGCTGGTGCCCGAGGTGTAGCTGATCAGCGCGATGTCGCAGGGATCGGGGTCCCGGTCCTCGGGAGCCTTGTTCCCGGCCCGCGCCACGGTCACCAGGTCGTCGGCGTCCGGGGCCTGCGGCAGCCGCTCGAAGGTCAGCACGCGCGCGTCGTCCCGCGTCTGGAAGTCCAGCTCGCACCCGGTGAGCACGATCCGCACGGGCGAGTCGGCCGCCGTCTCGCGCAGATACGACTCCCACGCCCGGTCCGAGCAGATCAGCGCGGCGACCTCGCCGTCGCGCAGGACGTGGGACACCTCGCCCGACTTGTACATCGGGTTGACGGGCACGACGACCGCGCCCGCCTTCCAGGCGCCCAGCACGGCGAGCACGAAGTGCGGGGAGTTCTGGAGCAGGACCGCGACCCGGTCGCCGCGCTGAAGTCCGCGCGCCGCGAGATGCCCGGCGACGGAGTCGCTGAGCTCGTCGACGTCCCGGTAGGTCAGGCGGCCGTCGAAGTAGGCCAGGAAGTCGCTGTCCGGCGTCTTCGCCACGGCCCGGCGCAGGGCGTGCACGAGGGAGCCGGCGGGGCTTATCGCGCCTTTCTGGGCGTCGCTCAGCAGCTCCAGCCAGGGCTTGGCCGCGTAACGGGACTCGGTCACCGGTTCTCCTCCCACTGCTGCTGGATGCGGTTCATGCCGGTCAGCCACCGGTCGGGGTCACCGGCCCGGGCCTGGTAGTACCCGGCGACCTCGGGGTGCGGCAGGATCAGGAAGCGGTCCTCCTCGATGCCCGTCACCAGGGCGTCCGCCACGGCCTCCGGCTCGATCGCGGTCGGCTGGAGCACCAGGTCGCCCGCGCTGCCGGTGGCGGCCAGCATGTCGGTACGGACGCCCTGCGGGCAGATGGCGTGGACCTTCACGCCCCGGTGCCGGTACGTCAGCGACAGCCACTCGGCGAAGGCGAGGGCGCCGTGCTTGGTGACGGCGTAGGGCGCGGCGCCGATCATGGTGAGCAGCCCGGCGGCGGAGACGGTGGAGACGAACCGTCCGCTGCCCCGCTCCAGCCAGCCGGGCAGCAGCTCATGAGCGGCCCGGACGTGCGCCATGACGTTCACGTCCCAGGAGGTCGCCCAGGCCTTCTCGTCCAGGGGCGCGTCCGCGTGACCGCCCTCGAAGGCGACACCGGCGTTGGCGCAGTACACGTCGACGGTCCCGTCGAGCGCGTCGCGGGCGTCGGCGACGATCGCCGAGGCGTCGCCGGTCACGGCGATCCCCCCGACCTCGTCCGCGACGTGCTTGGCCCGCTCGGCGTCCAGGTCGTTGACGACGACCCGGGCTCCCTCTGCGGCGAAACGGCGCGCGAGCGCGGCCCCGATCCCGCCCCCGGCCCCCGTGACAACGACTCCGGCCCCTTGAAAGGCTCCCACCATCGGTCTCCTCAGACGCGGCTCCAGCAGTGGCGCCAGACTAACCGGTCGGTATGTTTCAAGGAAGGGGGTGGCGCAGCACCTTAGGGGCGCGGGGCCGCACCGATGCGCGGCTCCGCCGCGTCGCGCGAGCAGCCACCACGAAAGCGGCACAAAACGGATCACGGAGGCCACCCACCCATGCGCCCTTCCAGACGAACCGTACTCACGACGGCCGCGGCAGCAACCGTCTCGGCCACACCCACGGCAACCGCCGCCCAGCGCCACAGACAACTCCGCACCGGCTTCGAACGACTCGCCCACGACGGCTACACCCTGCTCGACGGCCAGAAGGTCGGAATCGTCACCAACCCCACCGGCATCACCCGCGACGTCCGCCACATCGTCGACGTCATGCACGCGGACACCCGAGTGGATCTGAGGGCCGTCTTCGGCCCCGAGCACGGCTTCCGCGGCACCGCCCAGGCCGGCGGCTCCGAGGGCCGCTACGACGACCCGGCGACCGGCCTGCCCGTCTACGACACCTACCTCAAGAGCGGCCGGCCGCTCGCCGACGTCTTCACCGCGTCCGGCGTGGACACGGTCGTGTTCGACATCCAGGACGTCGGCGCCCGCTTCTACACGTACATCTGGACCCTGTACGACTGCATGGAGGCGGCGCAGCTCGCCGGCAAGCGGTTCGTGGTCCTGGACCGGCCCAACCCGGTGACCGGCCGGGCGGCCCTGGGGCCCGTCCTGCACAAGGAGTTCGCCACGTTCGTCGGGCGGCAGCCCGTCTCCCAGGCCCACGGGATGACCGTCGCCGAGCTGGCACGCCTGTTCAACAAGGAGTTCCTGACCGAGCCGGTGCCGCTGGAGACCGTGCCGATGTCGGGCTGGAAGCGCTCGGACTTCTACGACGCCTCCGGGCTGCCCTGGGTGCCGCCGAGCCCGAACATGCCGACGCCGGAGACGGCCCTGGTCTACTCGGGGACGTGTCTGTTCGAGGGCACGAACCTGTCGGAGGGGCGTGGCACGACCCGGCCGTTCGAACTGCTCGGCGCCGAGGGCATCGACCGGCGCTGGGCCGCCGCCGCGAACGAACTCGCCCTGCCCGGCGTGCGCTTCCGGGAGGCGTACTTCGCGCCCACCTTCTCCAAGTTCCAGGGCAGGACGATCGGCGGTGTGCAGGTCCATGTGCACGACCGGGACGCCTTCGATCCCGTACGGACGGGAATCGCCCTGCTCGTGACGGCCAGGAAGGTGTGGAGCGGGTTCGCCTGGCGCTCCGACAACTGGATCGACAAACTCACCGGCTCCGCGCGCGTGCGCACGATGATCGACGCGGGCGCGGACACCGACGAGGTCGTGGCGGGGTGGCGGGAGGAGCTGGCGGCGTTCCGGAGGATGCGGCGGAAGTACCTCCTCTACCGCTGAAAGCGGCACCCCTCGCCCAATGCGCCCGTGACGTATGGCCAAGCTCCCCCGTTGGCAGGACGATGCGCCACATCGCGTGCGTCACCCGGGGGACAGGGGGCCTGTCATGGCGGATCCGGCGATGAGTGTGACTCCCTACTGGGAGCTGACCTTCGACGCGGACGGCGACCCGGCGGGCCGCCCGCGCGACCGGCTGCTCGCCGGGGTGACCGAACGGAAGGTGCGCGACCTGGTCGTCTTCGCACACGGCTGGAACAACGACCGCTCGGGTGCGACCCGGCTCTACGACCGGTTCCTGGCTCCCGTTCCGCGGCTGGCCCCGGCGGCCCGGATCGGGTACGTCGGGGTGCTGTGGCCGGCCATGCGGTTCTCCGACGAACCGATCCCGGACTTCCCGCGGGCCGTGGCGGCCGGGGCCCCCGGGCGCCCGGTGCTCGACAAGGACACGCGGCACGCGCTGCTGGAGTCCTTCCCGGGCCGGGCGATCCTGGTCGACCAGATCGCCCGGTTGCTGGAGCAGCAGCCGCCGCAGGAGGCCGAGCTGGAGGAGTTCGGGCGGCTGGTGCGGCTGCTGGTCGAGGTGGTGGCGCCCGGGCCGCAGGCGCTGTTCGCGGCGGACACCGTGGCGGAGGGCGTGCCGCAGAGCGAGCCGGAGATGCTGGCCGGCTCCTCGGCGGCGGCCTGCGAGGAGTTCGCGCGGGCGCTGGCGGGGCCCGAAGCGTCCGGCGCCCAGCAGGGGTTCGGCCTCCCCAACCCCTGGGAGGGGGCGCACGAGCTGCTGCGGCAGGCGACGTACTACGCGATGAAGCGACGTGCGGGAACCGTCGGCGAGCGGGGTCTCGGCCGGGTCGTCGGGCAGCTCGCGAAGGCGGCGCCGGGCGTGCGCGTGCACCTGGTGGGGCACAGTTTCGGCGCGCGGCTGGTGTCGTTCGCGCTGCGCGGCCTGCCCGAGGGCGTGCGGACGGTGAAGTCGGTGACGCTGCTCCAAGGGGCGTTCTCGCACTACGCTTTCGCGGCCCGGCTGCCGCACGACGCCCGCGCCGGAGGGGTGCTCCAGGGGCAGCAGAACCGCGTCGACGGTCCCCTGGTGTGCTGCCACTCCCGGCACGACTCGGCCCTGGGCACGATGTATCCGCTGGCCTCCCGCATGGCGGGCGACAGCCGGTCGGTCGCCGGCCTCGACCTGGGGCGGGCGCTGGGCGCCAAGTGGGGTGCGATGGGCTACGACGGGGTGCAGGCGGTGCCGGGCACGCGCGCGTACACCCTCGCCGAGGCCCTGCGGGCGAAGCTGCCCGCCTCGGGGTGCGTGAACGTCGACGCGGCGGCGGTGGTCAGACGCGGTGGCCCGCCCGCCGGCGCCCACAGCGACATCCTGCACGAGGAACTGGCCCGGCTGGTGCTGGCGGCGGGCCGCATCCGCTGACCCGCCGCCCGCCCCAGGGCCTGTCCGGTGTCACCGGTGTGAGGTGAACTCCACGACCTGCTGGTAGGTCGGCCGGTTCTGCCAGCTGATCTTGCCGTGCTTGATGCCGCCGAGAGTGCGGTGGATGACGGAGTCGGCGCACCACTGGTCGCCCGCCGAGCACTGGTCGTCGCCGGGGTAGACCTGGGCCGCGGTCTTGCCGGCCGCCTCCTTCAAGGTGCTGATGAGGGTGTCTCGGCAGGCGCGGAGGTCTCCGTCGCCGCAGTACTCGCGGGCCAGCGGTCCCCGCACCTGCTCGCCGAGCACGGACCGGATGTCCTTGTCGACGTAGCTCCACCAGCCGTACTGGAAGGAGCTTCCGGCGTGCGACCCGGTCGGGCCGTGGGAGGCGGACGGGGACTCGTCGGTGGGGAGGTTGGCGGTCATCGCCTCGAACAGCTCGCTGCCGAGGCCCGGTTCGAACTCGGCCTTGACCAGCAGCGGCCACCAGGCGTCCAGGATGCGGATCGCGTCGGCGTCGGCGTACTTCTTGGAACCGGCCGAGGTCTCCGTGCGCTTGCCGCCCGCGGCGACCCACGCCTGCAGCTTGCTGACAGCGGCCGCGGCGGTGGGGTCGGTGACGGGTGAACTGCCCACGACCTTCAGCAGCTTGGGCAGCACGTCCTCCGCCCGCAGGTCGGCCGTGGCCGCGTCGGCCATGGCCTTCACCAGCGAGGCCCTGGTCACCCCGCCCTGCTGGACCAGCTTCTTCACCCGGTCCTCCAGGAGGTTGCCGCGGTGTACGGAGCCGTTGCCCCAGGGCGCGGTCGTGTAGTCCTTGGCCTGCTTGTTGTTCCAGGAGATGTAGTAGTCCTGGTCGATGGAGTTGGGGTGGGCGGAGGGCGGGGTGTAGTCGGCCGTGTTGGTCGCCGGGTCCCAGCCCCGCCACTCGTACGCCGGCCGGGCCCACACCGGGAACTCGGCGTCGACACCGTTCGCGCGCACGGGGTTGTCGCCGCTGTTGTAGTACGCGGTGTGCTCGGAGTCGACGTAGAACCAGTTGAAGGTGTAGTTGATGTGCTGCACCGCCTTCTGGAACGACTCCGGGCCCTTCACGTAGTCCGGGTCGTTCAGCATCTGGAAGCCGATGATGGAGTCGGCCTCGTGCATGAAGGACGAGCGCAGGGTGGTGTAGGCGACCTTCTTGCCGCCGACCGTGGCGCGGTACTCGACGGGGCCGTACTTGGTGCGCCAGACGCGCATCGTGTACGAGCCGGCCGCGGTGCCGTCGGCGGTGGTCGGCTTCCAGGCGTTCTTCTGCTCGATCTTCTCCATCGGCGTGCAGGTGCCGCGGTACAGGTAGTGGTAGTCGTCCTGGCACAGTTCGACGGCGAACGTGTCGATGATGTCCTGGCCGGAGGTCGTGGCGCTCCACGAGTAGTCCTGGCCGCGGCCGAGTTCGACGTACATGCTCAGGCCCGCGAAGGAGGCGCCGCGGGCGCTGATGCCCGGGCCCTGGAGTTCCTGGAGCAGCAGCAGCTGGGGGGCGAAGTAGCCGGTCTGCGGGCCGAACACGGCGACCGGGTGGCCGCTGGCGGTGTGCTCTCCGCCCACCACGAGGGCGTTGGACATGCCGCGCTTGGCGGACGACAGGGCTGTCCTCGCCGCCTCGCCGGACGCGTCGGTGGCACTGGCCGTGGTGGCGCTGCCCGTGCGGTCGTAGACGAGCGGCTCCGGCTTCACCGAGCCGGCGTCCGGTACGGCCGTGCCCTGCGGGTCGTCCGGCTTGGTCACGTACGGGAAGCTGCCGTCGTGGACGGTGAGGACGGCCTCCGGGTCGTTGCGCTCCCGGAAGGACTCCCAGACCCTGGTCCCTTCCGCCACGCCGTACTTCTCCTGGGCGGCGAGCAGGGAGAGCGCGTTGTTGACCTCGCCGCCTCCGCCGGAGCCGAACAGCGCGCCGATGACGGACCCCAGCGCGACCATGTCGGTGATCTTGAAGTGCTCGATCTTCCCGGCGTTGGTGACCGAGTCCTTGTGCCCGGTGAGGACGTACTCGCCGGGGAAGTACCGGCCGCTGTCGGAGGCGTCGATGTAGGCGTTGATGCCGTCGAGGTAGGCCTTGGCGTCGGCGAGGGCCTGCTTGCCGCGCTCGCCGTTGGTGGCGACGGCGTTGTCGATCTGCGCCTGGAGGTCGGCCTCGGTGTAGGGCGCGTGTCGCCAGAACTGCTGTTCCAGGCCCTGGTTGGAGGGCGCGCCGCCCGCGAAGGAGGTCAGCTGACCTCGTCCGACGTGCCGGAAGACGTCCATCAGCCACAGCCGGTCCTGGGCGGCCGCGTAGCCGGCACCGAACTCCGTGCCGTACCTGGTGGTTCCGGTGATGTGCGGCACACCGGTCTTCTTGTCCCGGACGATCGTCACGTCACCGCGCCCGGCGGGTTTGACGGTGGAGGCGACCTGATCCGCCGGGACCCCGAACGACGCGTCGTTGAAGAAGTTGTTGATCTTGTCGTTGGTGAGGCCGGTGTACCCCTTGGCGAGGTCGGCGTAGGGCCCGAGCTGGTCCTCGGCGTGCTCGGGCTGGGCTCCGAAGGCCTGGTTCAGGAGGATCTGGGCCAGGGTGGCGTTGCCGTTCTGGCCGGGCGGAAGGATGTCCGAACACTGGTTGCCGCAGTGGTCGTTCGCCGCCGCGGTGGCCTGCGCGGTCCCCGTCTCCGAGGCGGCCGCCTGGGACAGCGGCGACAAGAGGCCCGCGATCAGCGCGCATACCGATGCGGTCTTCAGGAACCCGGGGATTCCGCGGGGAGTTCTCATTCTGTCGAGAACGGTGCGTGGGTTACGCCGTGGCATGTGGGGGGCTCCTCCCGACTGGGGTGGGCGGGATGTTACCGCCGGTATCCCCGCGATTGAAGATGAGCAAGCGTCACTTTTTGGAGTCAGCACAACAGGCACACGAACCACGGCAGTCGACTCACGGGCCTCGTCGGACGGCTTATGGAGGCCATTTGAAATCGGATGGAGCCGATTCGCTTGTCGATACGTCTATTCGGCGACGTCCTTACGACGACGCCGAAGTGACCGGATTACAGGTGCAGGTGTGACGGAGGTGCAGGACGATGGCCGGTTTCCGGAGTCTGGCGAGACAGGTCCGCGATCCGCGGTGCGATCTGGCACTGCGGCGCTACTCGCTGCGCAAGTGCCTTGAGAGGTTCGCCCCTTACGGGCACAGGGCGACCTGGGACCATCTGTGCTCCCGGGCAGGGTTCGGTCCCGAGGACCGGTCCCCCGATCCGGTGCGGCTCGTGGCCGCACTGGACGAACTGGAGGAGGCGCGGGCGGTCTGGCTGGCCTACGAGGTCGAGTTCGCCGAGCGCCGCAAGAAGGAGAAGCACGACGGACTGCGCCGGCCGGGCAGTGTGGACGACTGGCACCGGCTGACCTGGGGCGGTTTCGGCGTGGCGTGGTGCGACGATCCGGCGGTCCATCCCCGTGAACCGCTGGCCGAGGTGCTGCGCCGGCTGATCGCCGCGCTGGAGCGCGAGCCGGGCTCGACGTGCCCGGTGTGCGGCGGGGAGCGACTCGCCTGGAAGTACGACCTGGACCACGAGCCTTCGGCGGGTCCGGTCTGCACGGACTGCGGAATCCTGGTGCCGCGTCCGGTGCTGACGCCCGAGTCCCTGGCGGACGCCAGGCGGGCGAGGCTGCTGGTGTCGGCTTGACGAATGCGGGTGCGCGGGGGGTGCGCCGGGGATGCCGCACCCCCACTGTCGTCGCCGGGGCCGGCTGTCAGTGGTGACTGGCACCATCGAGACATGGTGCAGGTGTGTCTGAACGGTCCGCGGACCGCCGCCGACGGTACGGCGGTGCCGCTGACTCCCGAGTCCATGGCCGAGTCCGCCGCCGACGCGGTCGCGGCCGGGGCCACGGACATCCATGTCCATCCCAAGACGCCGTGCGGGCGGGACACGTTGTCGCCCAGGGTGCTCACGGAGACGCTGTCGGCGATTCGCTCGCGCGTGCCGGTGCCGGTGGGTGTGACCACGGGGGCATGGGCCGAGCCGGACACCGCCGCCAGGCTGGAGCGGATACGGAGCTGGACCGTCCTGCCCGACCACGCCTCGGTCAACTGGCATGAGCCGGGTGCGGAGGAGGTTGCCGCCCTGCTCCTCGATCTCGGGGTGGGCGTGGAGGCCGGCATCTGGTCCGGGACGGACGGTGCGGAGCGGTTCGCCGCCTCGCCGCTGGGGCCGAAGGTGCTGCGGGTCTTGGCCGAGGTGACGGACACCGACCCCGCCCGTGCGGTGGTTTCCGCGCGGGGGCTGTTGTCCGACCTTGGTGCCGCGCACGGGCGTCCTGTCCTGCTGCACGGGGAGGACGGGGGTGCGTGGCCTGTGCTGCGGCTCGCGGGGCGGTTGGGGTTGGCTACGCGGGTCGGGGTGGAGGACGTGCTGGTTCTGCCGGACGGGAGGCGGGCCGGGTCCAACGCGGAGTTGGTCGCGGCGGGGTTGGTGGAGTACGAGGCCGGTCGGCGAGGCGCCCGGCGTCGTGGCTGAGGCCGGGGGGTTGCGCAGCCCGGCGCTGCGGGGTGCCGCTGCGCCCACCCGTGCCGCCCCAAGCGGCACGACTGCCCGCAGCTAGGGCAGCCACGACGCACCCGCAGCCGCCGACGCACGGAAGGGGACGTGTCGGGGGGTGTCCGCCCGCAGCGGTTGGCGCGTCAACGCCAGTCAGTCGGTATAGGGCCCCATCGCGCCGTTCCGAGGACGGACACCCCCCGACGCGGCCCCGACACCACCGGCGAGCAGGCGCTAACCGCGCCCCTTGTCCACCAGCAGGCGCGACCCCGCCCGGCGCTCGCCGAAGGCGTCGCCCGGGTTGGAGAGGACGCAGGTGTCGAGGGAGAGACAGCCGCAGCCGATGCAGTCGGTGAGGTGATCACGAAGGCGGTTCAGCTGCTTGATGCGTTCGTCCAGCTCCGAGCGCCAGGCCTCCGAGAGATGGGCCCAGTCCTCCCGGGTCGGCGTCCGCTCGTCGGGCAGCTCCGCCAGCGCCTCGCGGATCGTCGCCAGCGGAATGCCGACCCGCTGCGCGGCCCGGATGAAGGCGACCCTGCGCAGCGTGTCACGCGCGTACCGGCGCTGGTTGCCGGCCGTCCGGCGACTGCTGATCAGGCCCTTCGACTCGTAGAAGTGCAGGGCGGAAACGGCGGCCCCGCTGCGCGCCGCCAGCTGGCCGACCGTGAGCTCGTGGATCTTCTCTGAAATCTGGGGCACCCCGCGAACCCTACCCAGTCCGTTGACACGACTCTCCCGGCCGACCATGCTAAGCAGTCGCTTAGAGATTCAAGCGCACGCAGACTTCCTGACGCGAGAGGCCGGGACATGGCACAGCCGAGGATCTTCACGTCCGTCGACGACCTGAAGTCGGCGGTGGGCGAGCAACTGGGGTACACCGACTGGCTCGACATCGACCAGAAGCGGATCGACCTCTTCGCGGAGGCCACCGGCGACCACCAGTGGATCCACGTCGACCCCGAGAAGGCCGCCGCGGGTCTCTTCGGCACCACCATCGCCCACGGCTATCTCACGCTGTCGCTGCTCCCCCTCTTCGGACCGCAGCTGATCTCCGTCGAGGGCGTGAAGATGGGCGTCAACTACGGGACGAACAAGGTCCGTTTCCCCGCCCCCGTCCCCGTCGGCTCCCGGCTCCGCGCCACCGCGACCATCAGCGCCGTCGACGACGTGCCCGGCGGCGTCCAGGTGACCGTCGCCTTCACCGTGGAACGCGAGGGCGGCGACAAGCCCGTGTGCGTCGCCGAGTCCGTCTCCCGCTACTACCTCTGACCCCGGGGCGCTTCCCCGTCCCCCACCATCCGCAGCACGAGGTCGGCGTACAGCGCGCCGACCTCGTCCGGCGTCCACGGCCCGTCCACGTTGAACCAACGGGCCACGTCGATGCACAGCGAGAGCACGGCCAGGGTCGTGCCCTTCACGTCCAGCACGTCGAACTCACCGGCCGCCACGCCGTCCTCGATGATTCCCCGCACCTCGGCGTCGCACTGCCGCCGCAGCGCGAGGATCTCGGCGCGGGCGTCCGGACCGAGCGAGTCCAGCTCGTACTGGACGACCCGGGCGGTGGTGCGTCCACCGGCGTGCCACCGTACGAAGGAGCTGACCGCGCCGGCCAGGCGCTCGCGTGCGGTGCCCTCCCGCCGGGCCGCCGTCCGCAGGATCTCCAGGGCCTTCTCGTGCCCGATCCTGCTGATGCGGTGCAGCAGCTCTTCCTTGGTCTTGTAGTGGATGTAGAGCGCGGCCGGGCTCATCCCGGCGCGACCCGCGATGTCCCGGGTCGTCGTGGCGTGGTACCCGCGCTCGGCGAAGGCCTCCACCGCGGCGATCAGCAGCCGTCGCGCCGCGTCGGGCGTGACCTCGCCCCACGCCTGCGCCTCGCCGCCGGCCGTCTCCTCCGCCGTACTCATCACTCGCCCCTCTCCACCGACAGGGACAACACCATACCGCCGAAGGTGAGCGCTCGCTTAGTGCGACCGCCCGGTGCGCCCGCTCAGCGCTTCTCGAAGGAGGTGTACGAGGGCGAGGGAGAGGGAGAGGGCGCCGTCCCCTCCTGCCGGTCCCGGATCACCTTGGCCAGGGTGAAGGAGGAGGTGACCAGGTACAGAACGGCGATGGCGAGGAAGCCCCGTACCCAGGCGTCGGCGCTCAGCTGGTAGATGCCGATCGCGGTGGCCGCCATGGCGACGGCGAAGGAGGCGACGGCCTGGCCGTAGAAGGCGGCCGTGTTCTGCTTGCTGCCCGGTGTGTCACTCATGGCGCCAAGCTTCCGGCGGAGGTGGCCCGCGCCACATCCGCCGACGTACTCAGGGATGTACTCAGAACGCCGAAACGCCCGTGAGCGCCCGCCCTATGACCAGCTTCTGGATCTGGCTCGTGCCCTCGTAGAGGGTCATCACGCGGGCGTCCCGCAGCAGCTTGCCCGCGGGGTACTCGTCGATGTAGCCGTAGCCGCCGAAGACCTGGAGCGCGTTGTTCGCGGCGCGGACGGCCGCCTCCGAGGCGAACAGCTTGGCCTTGGACGACTCGACGGCGAACGGCTGCCCGCGGTCGATCAGGTCGGCGACCCGCCAGGTCAGCAGCCGGGCGGCGTCGACGTCCACGGCGATGTCGCTGATCAGTTCCTGGACCAGCTGGTGACGGGCGATGGTCTTCCCGAACTGCTCGCGCTCGCCCGCGTACCGCACGGCCGCGTCCAGTGCGGCCTGGGCTATGCCGACACAGCCCGCGGCGACCGACATCCGGCCCTTGGCGAGGGCGGACATGGCGACCGAGAAGCCCTTGCCCTCCTCCCCCAGCAGCGCCGAGGCGGGCACCCGCACGTCCTCCAGCACCAGCTCGGCCGTGGCCTGGCCGCGCAGCCCCAGCTTCCCGTGGATCGTGCGGCACGTCAGGCCGGGCGTATCGGTGGGGACCAGGAAGGCGGACACGCCCTTGTGGCCGGGGGCGCCCGTGGAGCGGGCGAAGAGCAGGACGACGTCGGCCCAGGTGCCGTTGGTGATGAACATCTTGGTGCCGTTGATGACGTAGTCCTCGCCGTCCCGCACCGCCCGCGTCGCGAGGTTGCCGGCGTCCGAGCCCGTGCCCGGCTCGGTCAGGCCGAAGCAACCGACCGACTCGCCGGACGTGAGCCCCGGCAGCCAGCGCCGCTTCTGCTCCTCGCTCCCCCAGGCGGCGACGGACTTCGCGACGAGCCCCAGGGAGACGGAGACGATGCCGCGCACGGACGAGTCGCCCCGGCCGAGTTCCTCCGTGACCAGGCAGTACGCCAGGTGGTCGCCGCCCGAGCCGCCGTACTCCTCGTCGATCGTCAGGCCCAGGAAACCGACCTCGCCGAGTTTCTTGACGATCGCCCGGTCGACTTCCTCGGCGCGGTCCCAGGCGACGGCGTGCGGGGCGATCTCGCGCTCGACGAAGTCCCGGGCGAGATGCCGTACGGCGGTCTGCTCCTCGCTGAGCTCCAGATTCACCACAAGCCACTCCACTTGAAAGCCGTACATTTAAATTAGCACTGCTAGTTTCGATCGGCAGCCCTACTATGTGCGCCATGGCCCGACCGCGCAAGCCCCTGCTCAGCACCGACCGGATCGTCGAGACGGCCCGGGCGCTCGTGGACGCGGAGGGCCTCGCGGCCGTCTCCACGCGTCGGCTCGCCGCCGAACTCGGGGTCAGCGGGCCCTCGCTCTACAACCACTTCCGCACCAAGGACGAGATCCTGGAGGCGGTCGCCGACTCCGTGAGCGGCCAGGTGGACCTGACGATGTTCCAGGACGGCCGGGACTGGCGGACCGCGCTGCACGACTGGGCCGTCTCCTACCGGGCCGCGCTGCGCGACCACCCGAACATCGTCCCGGTGCTGGCCCGCGGCCCCGGCCGCCGCCCGGCCGGGCTGCGCCTGGCGGACGCCGTCTACGGCGCGATGGTCGAGGCGGGCTGGCCGCCGGCCCAGGCCACGTCCATCGGCGCGCTGATGCGCTACTTCGTGATGGGTTCCGCGCTCGGCTCCTTCGCCGGGGGATTCGTGGACGACGCGAGCGCCTACGACCCTGCGGACTACCCCCATCTCCAGCAGGCCCATCTGCTCGCGGAGCAGCAGGAGAAGATCGACGAGCGGGCCTTCGAGACCGGGCTGACGGCCCTGCTCGACGGGCTGGCACGGCAGTACGAGCAGGTGCGGCGGAGCGCGTAGCACCATCGCGGGACACTTCGGCGGCGGCCGAAGAGTCCGTGTTCCATGCTGGGGACATGACGACGAGAGACCCGCAGGCCACGGCCCTGGCCCGGCTGGCGGCGCTGTTCGCGGACGAGACCCGGGCCGCGTGCCTGCTGGCGCTGCTCGACGGGCGGGCCTGGACCGCGAGCGAACTGGCGCGGCACGCGGGTGTCGCCGCCTCGACGCTGAGCGAGCACCTCGGCCGGCTCGTCGCGGGCGGGTTGCTCGCCGAGGAGCGGCAGGGCCGGCACCGGTACGTCCGGCTGGCCGACGCGCGAGTCGCGCAGCTGGTGGAGGACCTGGCGGCGCAGGTCGCGCCGGGTACGGCCGTACGGCCGCGGAACCTGCGGGAGTCCAGCGCCGGTTCGGCGATGGCCCGGGGCCGCACCTGCTACGACCATCTCGCCGGGCGGCTCGGCATCGCGGTCACGGACGCGCTGACGGCGCGCGGGCTGCTGCAGCAGGAGACCGGGTTCGCGCTCACCGACGCCGCGCTGGCGTGGTTCGAGTCGGCCGGTATCGGCCTCGACCGGCGTGGCCGGCGCCCCCTGGCCCGGGCCTGTCTCGACTGGACCGAACGCCGGCCTCATCTCGCGGGCGTCGCGGGAGCGGCGCTGTGCCGGCACGCCCTGGACACGGGGTGGTGCGTGCGTATCGGCTCCGAGCGGGCCGTGAAGGTGACGGCTGCCGGTGAGCGGGCCCTGTTCGATCTGCTGGGCGTTCAGGCGGCGGTGCTGCGCTGACCCGAAGCCCCGTCGGACAGGCCCCGGCGCGCGGTCCGGTGGTCCGCGAACGCCCCGTCCGAAATTCGCGAGCGTCCGTTCCCCCTCCCCTCCTAGCCTCGGGATCATGATGAACCACACCCCGCCCCGTCCCGCCCGCCGGGCCGAGCTGCTGGCCGCCGGTGCGGCCGCGGTGACCGTCGTACTGTGGGCGTCCGCCTTCGTCTCCATCCGCAGTGCGGGGGAGGCGTACTCGCCGGGCGCGCTGGCGCTCGGGCGGCTGCTGGCCGGGTCGCTGACACTGGGGGTGATCTGCCTGCTGCGGCGGGAGGGGTGGCCGCCGCGGTCGGCCTGGCGCGGGATCGCGGTGTCGGGGCTGCTGTGGTTCGGCGTCTACATGGTCGCCCTCAACTGGGGCGAGCAGCAGGTCGACGCGGGTACGGCCGCCCTGGTCGTGAACACCGGGCCGATCCTCATCGCGCTGCTGGGTGCCCGGTTGCTCGGTGATCCGATGCCGCCGCGGCTGCTGGCGGGGATGGCGGTGTCGTTCGCCGGTGCGGTGACCGTGGGTCTCTCGATGTCCGGTGAGGGCGGCTCCTCCGTGCTCGGGGTGGTGCTGTGCCTGCTGGCGGCGGTCACCTACGCCGGTGGTGTCGTCGCGCAGAAGCCGGCGCTGGGCACGGCCAGTCCGTTGCAGGTGACGACGTTCGGCTGCCTGGCCGGCGCGGTGGTCTGTCTGCCGTTCGCCGGGCAGCTCGTCCAGGAGGCCGCCGACGCGCCGGCCTCCGCGACGCTCAACATGGTGTACCTGGGCGTCTTTCCGACCGCCCTGGCCTTCACGACGTGGGCGTACGCCCTGTCCCGGACGACCGCGAGCCGGATGGGTGCGACGACCTACGCGGCGCCCGCGCTGGTCGTCCTGATGTCCTGGCTGTTCCTCGGCGAGGTGCCGGGGCTGCTCACCCTGGTCGGCGGCGTGCTGTGCCTGGCGGGTGTCGCGGTGTCCCGGTCGCGGGCCCGGGCCGGGTCTGCGGGAGCGGTTCCGCAGCCCCGGCCCGAGCGGGCCTCGGACTCAGCCCGCTGACGTGGCCGGGGGCTCGGCCTCCGGCCCGTCCTCGGTTTCCGCCGCGCGTGCCCGGTCCGCGAGGACCTTGATCGAGACCAGCGCGATCACCGAGAGCGCGATGATGTAGCCCGACACCGCCATCGAGGTGCCCGTCGCCTCCAGCAGCAGCACCATGACGAAGGGGGCGAGGCCGCCGCCCGCGACGGCCGCGATCTGGTAGCCGAGGGAGGCGCCGGTGTAGCGCATCTCGGGCGTGAACAGCTCGGCGAACAGGGCGGCCTGGGGGCCGTACATGATGCTCAGGAAGCAGCTGGCGACGAACGTGCCGACCGCGAGCCAGAGCAGCGAGCCGGTGTCGATCAGCAGGAAGAGCGGCACGGCCCACAGCGCGATGCCGGCCGCCCCGAAGGCGTAGATCCGGATGCGGCCGATGCGGTCGGAGAGCGCGGCGGCGGCCGGGATCAGCACGAGCTGGGTGAGGCTGACGCAGAGCGAGACCGTGAGCACCGGGCCCTTCCTCATGTCCAGCTCGCGGGTCGTGTAGTCGAGGACACCGGTGATGAGGATGTAGAAGGTCGCGGTGTTCACGGCGAAGGAGCCGCCGGCGAGGAGCACCGTGCCGAGGTGGCCGCGCAGGATCGTGCGCAGCGGCGAGCTCTGCTCGGTCTTCTCCTGCTCCGCGAGGGCGCGTTCGGCCTCCCGGAACGCCGGGGTCTCCTCGACACGGGTGTGGATGTACCAGGCGAGGGCGAGGACGAGCAGTCCGACCAAGAACGGCACGCGCCAGCCCCAGGCCGCGAACGCCGAGTCGGTGGTGAGCGCGCCGGCGACCAGGAAGACCGTGTTGGCACTCACCACGCCGATGGGGACGCCGAGCTGGACGACACTGCCGTAGACGCCGCGCTTGCCCTCCGGGGCGTACTCGGTGGCCAGGAGCATCGCACCGCCCCACTGGGCGCCGACGGCGACGCCCTGTGCGACGCGGAGCAGGACGAGCAGGATCGGGGCGGCGACGCCGATCGTCTCGTACGTCGGCAGCAAGCCGATGCCGGTGGTGGCCACGCCCATCAGCGTGAGGGCGAGGACCAGCATCGGCTTGCGGCCGCGCTTGTCGCCGAGGTGGCCGGCGACGATGCCGCCGAGGGGGCGGGCGAGGAAGCCGACGGCGAACGTGGCGAAGGAGGCCAGCACGCCGGCGCTGGGGCTGCCGGCGGGGAAGTACAGGTCGCCGAGGACGAGGGCGGCGGCGATGCCGAAGACGAAGTAGTCGTACCACTCGACGGCCGAGGCGAGGGCCGCGGCGGTGGCCACGCGGCGGCGATTGCCCACGGCGGGCGCGGTGGCGGTGTGCGACTGAGCGGAAGGGGCCGTGTCCATGCGGTGCACGCTCCGGTGGGTGCGGGGACGGAACGGGGGGTGGCTCGATGGTCCGGGGAACGTACTGACCGGACGGTATGTACGTCAACGGGTCGCACACCAGGACTTTTGCCTGTAGGCGCCAACGACTACGGCTCCGGGCACGGCTGAGGCCCCGGCCTCGCGCGGAGGCCGGGGTGCGGGACGAAGCGGACTAGAAGACGACCAGTGCCCGGCCGCCCTTGCCCGCCAGCATGTTCTCGAAGGCCGCCGGGATGCCGTCCAGACCGATGCGCTCGGTCACCAGGGCGGTCAGGTCCAGACGGCCCGCCCGGACGTGTTCGGCGAGTACCGGGAGGTCCTCGGCGGGGTTGGAGTTGCCGTAGACGCAGCCGGAGAGGGTGCGGCCCCAGTGGAAGATCTCCAGGGCGTTGAAGGTGACCTGCTGGTCCTTGCCGCCGATGCCGACGACCGTGGTGCGGCCGCCGCGGCGGGTGGAGTCCCAGGCCGTGCGGATGGAGACCGCGCGGCCGGCGCACTCGACGGCGACATCGACGCCCTGCCTGCCCGTGCGGGCGCGGATCTCGCGGGCGGTGGTCTCGGAGGCCAGGACGTAGTCGGTGGCCCCGGCCGTCCGGGCCAGCTCCTCCTTCCCGGCGGACACGTCCACGGCGACGATCTTCGAGGCACCCGCGATCCGAGCCGCCTGGATCGCCGCGAGCCCCACTCCCCCGGCGCCGAACACCGCGACCGTCTCGCCCTCGCGGACCCGGGCCGAGTGGTGGACGGCGCCGTAGCCGGTGAGGACGGCGCAGCCGAGGAGGGCCGCGTCGGTGAGCGGGACGCCGTCCGGAACGGGCAGGACGCAGGAGGCGGACACCACCGTCTCCTCGGCGAACGCGGCGACGTTCAGGCCGGGGTGGAGGTCGGTCCCCTCGGTGGTGCGGGCGTAGACGTCGGCGGCGCCGCTCAGGGCGTCGGCGCACAGCCAGACCTCGCCGAGCGAGCAGGCGTGGCAGGTGCCGCAGGACGGTGCCCAGTTGAGGACGACCCCGTCGCCGGGCGCGATGTGGGTGACGCCCTCGCCGACGGCGACGACCGTACCGGCGCCCTCGTGGCCGAGGACGGCGGGTGCGGGCACGCGCATGGTGCCGTTGGACAGGGACAGGTCGGAGTGGCAGACGCCGGCTGCGGCGAGCCGGACGCGGACCTGGCCGGGTCCGGGGTCGGGCAGGTCGATGCCGGTGATCTCCAGCGGGGAACCTACGGCGGGCAGGACGGCGGCGCGGACAGCCATGGCGGACGGGACTCCCCTGGGCTAGAACTGGAGGGACTTGGTCTGGAGGTACTCGGTCAGGCCGTGCACGCCGAGTTCGCGGCCCACGCCCGACTGCTTGTAGCCGCCGAAGGGGGCGAGGGGGTTGAAGCGGCCGCCGTTGATGTCGACCTGGCCGGTCTCCATCCGGCGTGCGAAGGCCACCGCCTCGGCCTCGTCCCCGGCCCAGACGGCGCCGGCCAGGCCGTAGACCGTGCCGTTGGCGATCCGCAGGGCCTCCTCCTCGTCCTCGTAGCGCAGGATCGACAGGACCGGGCCGAAGATCTCCTCCTGTGCGATGGTCATGCCCTCGGTGACGTCGGCGAAGACGGTCGGACTGACGAAGTAGCCCTTCTCGCGCGGGGCTTCGGGCCCGCCGGCGACCAGCCGGGCGCCTTCCGCTACGCCCCTCTCGATGTAGCCGCGCACCCGGGCCTGCTGCTTGGCGTTGACGACCGGACCGATGCGCTCGCCGTACTTGGCGGCGGCCGTCGCGGCGAGTTCCACCGCCTCGTCGTACTGGTCGCGGTGGACCAGCATGCGGGTCCAGGCGCTGCACGTCTGCCCGGAGTTGGACATGACGTTGGCGACGCCGACGTTGACCGCCTTGGCGAGGTCGGCGGTCGGGAGGATGACGTTGGCGGACTTGCCGCCGAGTTCGAGGGCGACCTTCTTGACCTGCCCGGCGGCGATCGCGGCGATCCGCCGGCCGACGGCGGTGGAGCCGGTGAAGGAGACCAGGTCGACGCCCGGGTGCTCGGCGAGGGCCTGGCCGGCGACCGGGCCGAGGCCGGTGACCAGGTTGAAGACGCCCGCCGGGATCCCGGCCTCGTGCACGGCGTCGGCGAAGAGGCGGGCGACCAGCGGGGTGTCCTCGGCGGGCTTCACGACGACCGTGCAGCCCGCCGCGAGAGCCGGGGCGACCTTGGCCACGATCTGGTGCAGGGGGTAGTTCCAGGGCGTGATCGCGGCCACGACACCGACCGGCTCGTGGTGGACGACCGAGTTGCCGGTCTTCTCCTCGAAGGCGTACGTCGCCGCCAGCTCGGCGTAGGAGCCCGCGACCGCGATCGGCACGGCCGCGTGGACCGTCTGGGAGAGCTTCAGGGGTGCGCCGAGTTCGGCGGTGACGGTCTCGGCGATCTCGTCCGCGCGGGCCACGAGCACGTCCCGCAGGGCACTGAGGCGCGCCGCGCGCTCGGCGGGCGGGGTGGTGGCCCAGTCGGGGAGCGCGGCGCGGGCGGCCCGTACGGCGGCGTCGACGTCCTCGGCGGTGCCGGCCGGGACCGTGCCGATGACCTGCTCGTCGGCCGGGTTCACGACCTCGATCACGTCCTGGCCGGCGGCGGGGCGCCAGGCGCCCCCGATGTACATGCCGTCGTATGCCTTCATCGCGCTTCCTCCGGGGCGGGGCGTCGTCGTCCGGAACATAAACTAGCGACGATAGTTTTCCGGCGCCAGACGTCCCGGGGTCCCGGGTCATCACAGCACGGCCGGGGCCCCGCCCGGGTGTGCGGCTCCTCACTCCCCCAGGTCGGGCAGGTGCGCCGGGTGCGGGCAGATTCGGTCGCCGTGCTGGTCGAAGACGAAGAGGTGGGCGAGGTCGACGAGGAGCGGCACCTGCATGCCGTGGCGCAGGGCCAGGTCCGGGGTGGTGCGCACGATGAGGTCGCCGGGCAGGCGGGGTTCGGCGGCCGGAGGGCGGGCTCCGGCGTCCCGGGGGTCGTCCAGGGCCACGACGGGGCCCGACCGTCCGGCTCCGGTCCGCTCCCGCAGCCGGGTGAGGACCGAGGCCTCACGGCGGCGGCGCCGGGCGGGGCGGCCGGGGCGGGGGCGCGGGGCCTCCAGTTCGGGGACGACGGCGGGGCGGGAGCCGGTGTTGAAGTGGACGAGGATCTCGTGCCCCTGGAACTCCACGTGCTCGACCAGGCCGGTGATCGGCACCTCGCCGGGGCGGGCCGCGGAGTGCTTGGCGATCCGGACGGCCTCCGAGCGCAGGCCCACGATGACCTCGCGGCCCTGCTGGACGCGCAGCAACTGGTGGTCCAGGGAGAGCGGCTCGGGCAGGCGCAGGAACTGCTTGCCCAGGCTGATGGTCATCGCGCCGTCCAGCGGGGCGCGCACCAGACCGCGCAGCAGGTTGATGCGCGGGGTGCCGATGAAGGCGGCGACGAAGACGTTGCTGGGCAGCGCGTAGACGACACGCGGGCTGTCGACCTGCTGGAGCACGCCGCCGCGCAGCACGGCGACCCGGTCGCCGAGCGACATGGCCTCGGCCTGGTCGTGGGTGACGTAGATGGTGGTGACACCCAGCTCCTTGGTCAGCTGGGAGATCTCGGCGCGCAGATGGGTGCGGAGCTTGGCGTCGAGGTTGGACAGCGGCTCGTCCATCAGGAAGGCGGAGGGGTGGCGGGCGATGGCCCGGCCCATGGCGACCCGCTGGCGTTCACCGCCGGAGAGCTGGCCGGGCAGGCGGTCGAGTAGGTCCTCGATGCCCAGCATCCGGGCGGTGGCGTCCACGCGCGGGGTGGGGTCCGTGCCCGGGGCCTCGATGCGCAGCGGGAAGCCGATGTTGGCGCGGCTGGTCATGTTCGGGTAGAGGGCGAAGTTCTGGAAGACCATCGCCATGTCCCGCCCGGACGGCGGCAGGTCGTTGGCGTACTCGCCGTCGAGCAGCAGCTCGCCCTCGTCGATCTCCTCCAGTCCGGCGATCATCCGGAGCACGGTCGACTTGCCGCAGCCGGACGGGCCGAGCAGCACGAGGAATTCGCCCGGCGTGATGTCCAGCGACAGCCGGTCCACGACGCGGGCGCCCCGCGTGTAGGCCTTGCTCACGTCGTGCAGGGAGATGGCGCGTGTCATGAGGTGCCCCCGAGGGGTCATCAGGGCGCTGGTGCTCCGCGGTCGGAAGCCCCGTGCGGGTCGTACGGGGCTGTGGGTCACGGAAGTTAACGGAATGTGCGCGGCCTGGGGAAGACACCGGGCGGGATCCGGGCCTTCCGTCCACCTGGTGAGAAGGTGCCCTAGGTCAGCGGACGCCGGTGAGGTGGGCGAAGACCACGACGTTCCCGGAGTAGCCCTTCCTGCGGTCGTAGTTGCCGCCGCAGGTGATCAGGCGCAGCTCGGGGCGGCTTCGGGCGCCGTACACCTCCTTGCTGGGGAAGTGCGCCTTCTCGTACGACTTGATCTTGTCCACGGTGTAGACGGCGATCCGCCCGTCGGCGCGGCGGGCCTTGACGACGAGGCCGGGTTTCAGCTGTGTCAGCCCGGCGAAGACGGCGGGACCGGTGTCCGTGTCCAGATGCCCGACGGCCACGGCGGTGCCCTGCTCGCCGGGCGAGGCGCCGTGCTTGTACCAGCCGACTAGCTTGGGGTCGTCCTCCGGGGGCGCGGTGAGGCGGCCGTCCCGGTCGAGGCCCAGGCCCATGACCGGGGCGTCGACGCTGAGGTAGGGGATGAGCAGGCGGGTGGCCCGGGAGGGGGGCAGCGGGCGGGGTGATACCGGGGGGCGGGACGGTCGTGCGGTGGGGGTGGCGGTGCGGTTCGGGTCGGCGTCGGGGGCGGGCCTCTGGTGCCGTGCCCCGGGGACGTCGGCGGGCGGCCGCTGGTGCCGTGCACCCTGGGCGCCGGTGGAGGGCGCGGGCGTGGGGGATCCGAGCCCCCGGGGCCGGGCGGTGCGGGACCCGGCGGCATCGGGTCCGGGGGCGGGGGTCGCGGCCGTACGGGACGCCGGTGCCCGGGACGTGCCGGTCTGGGGGCCGGGTTCCCGGGAGGGGCGGGGTGGGGCGGCCGGGGCGTCGTCCGACCCGTCCGGCGCGGCGGCGGTGGCGGCACCCGGGTCGCCCGGCACGGCAGCGGCAGCCCCCGCGGAGCCCGGCGGGAGGGCCGTGGCCGCCCTGTCGGGTTCTCCACCCCGGTCCACGCAGACACCACACACGAGCAGGAAGACGGTCACCACGATCGTCCGCGTCAGGCGGTAGGCGCGCGTCCGGTACCAGGGCTTGCGGGGACGCCGGCGCCGCGCCACCGGAACAGCGGCGTACCCGGAACCCGCCCTGCGCCGCCCCGCCGGAACAGCGGCGTACCCGGAACCCGCCCTGCGCCGCCCCGCCGGAACAGCGGCGTACCCGGAACCCGCCCTGCGCCGCCCCGCCGGAACAGCGGCGGCACCGGTTCCGGCCTCACGCCGGACCACCGGGCCGGTGCCGCCCCCGTACCCCGGCCCTCGCCGCGTCACGCGAGCAGCACCGGGCCCGGGCCCGGCCCCCCGCCGCAGCCCCGCCTCAGCATCGGGAGCCACCACGACCCCACGCCGCCCCGCCGGAACCCCGCCGGAGCCTGCCCGACCGCCACGCCGCCCCGCCGGCACGGCAGCGGAACCGGAGCCTGCCCCACGCCGATCCACCGGGCCCGCCTCAGCCCCGGGACCAGCTCCACGCCGAGCCGTCGGCCCCGCCTCAGCCCCGAGACCACCTCCACGCCGAAACACCGACCCCGCCTCGGCCCCGGGACCATCCCCACGCCGAAACACCGGGCCCGGCTCAGCCCAAAGACCAGCTCCACGCCGATCCACCGACCCCGGCTCAGCCCAAAGACCAGCTCCAAGCCGATCCACCGACCCCGCCGCAGCCCCGAGACCACCCCCACGCCGAACCACCGACCCCGCCTCAACCCCATGCTCAGCCCCACGCCGCACTCTCGAGCCGGTCTCAACCCCACGCTCAGTCCCACGCCGCACTTTCGAGCCGGTCTCAGGCCGATAGCCGCCCCCGCGCCGAACCACCGAGCCGGCGCCGGGGCCGGCCCCTCCCTCACCCCGCCCCACCGGGGCCGCACCAACGCCCTCCCCGGGCCCACGCCACTCCACCGGAGCGGCGCGATACGCGGAACGCGGCCTACGCCGCGCCATCGGGGCGGCGACGGAGCCGGAACCAGACCGTCCCGGCGACGGCGGCCAGCCCGACGGCGGCGGCGCCGGCGACCGGCGTGAAGGCCTCGGCACGGGCGATGCCGCCGCCACCCGCCGGCGGGCCGCCGTTGGGCGTGATCGCGGTGGGCGTGGCCTTGGAGGCCGGGCAGTCGACCTGGAACACCTTGAACTTGCCCGCGCCGTGGGCCCGGTCGGTGAGCCACGTCAGCTTGTACTGCCCGTTGGGCAGGTCGATGAGCGGTGAGCGGCCCGCCCCGGCCGCGTCGAGGGTGACGGAACCGCTCTCGGCCGGCACCTCGGGCAGGGTCTGGATGGTCCAGTTGACCGTCTCGCCTCCCTCGAAGTCGAACGCGGCGAGGTAGAAGTCGCAGACCTTCGGATCGTTGCGGCGATCGGTGGCGAGCGTCTCGCGGGCGTGGATCTTGACGTCCCCGTTGTCCCCCGGAGCGGCGACAGCGGGCACCGCGCTCAGGGTGGTCCCAGCGAGGGTGAGGGCGGCGAGGACGGCGGTGCGGGTGCCGGCACGGCACGCGGGGGGTACGACGGGCATGAACATGCCTCCAAGTCAGATGATAGTCATACAAACACCTCGTCGCCTGACTCTCTGTCACATGACCGTCGAAACAGTGGCAACTGCGCCCTGCGACGCGTCAGATATCGCTCTTCCGGCGCAGCCGTACCCGCGGCGGGCGGTCCTCGCCCGCCTCCTTCGGCTCCCGCGGTGACCGCACGGCGACACCTGAGGACAGCAGCAACAGCACCCCGAGCATCACGAACGGCGCCGCCACCCCCGCCACCCCGGCGATCAGCCCGGCCGCCGCGGGCGCGGCGACCTGGCCGAGCCGGTTGCCGGTCAGGCGCAGCGCCAGGGCCGTGGAACGGGCCTCGTCGGGAGCGGCCTGGACGACCGTCGTCATGGACAGCGGCTGCCCCACGCCGAGGCAGAAGCCGAGCAGCACCAGCAGCAGCCCGAGCGCCCACACCGGCACCGGCAGGGCGATGCCCGCGCACAGCAGGGCCGCCAGCAGGCAGGTCACCGTGAGCAGCGCGGTGCGGCCGAGCAGCCGCAGCAGCGGCGTCAGCACCAGACGGCACGCGATGGTGGCCGCCGCTCGCAGGCTGAGCAGGACGCCGATCACGGACGGCGCGATGCCCCGGTGCTCCCCGACCACCGGGAGGTAGGCGGTGAGGATGTCGGTCGCGGACAGCACGGCGAGGCTGATGAGGATGCCGGCCGGCACGCCCCGGGTGCGCAGGATGCGCCGGACCGGGACACGATCGCCCTTCTCCGCACGGGACGTGGCCGCCGTACGGCGGTGCTCGATGCGCCACAGCGAGGTGAACGCGACCGCCCCGATCGCGCCCGCCACGATCAGGGCGAGCGCGCTGGTGCCCCTCATGTCGTCACCGCCGATCACCGCGCCCGCGGCGATGGGGCCGACCAGCTGGCCGAGCGCGGCGCCGATGGTGAAGTGGCCGAAGTTGCGGTCCTGGTCGTGCGGCGCGGACTGGCGGGCGACGAGGGACTGGGAGCCGATGACGAAGCAGAGGTGGCCGAGGCCCATCACGCCGCTCCACAGGGCCATCGCCCACAGGGAGTCGGCGACGCCGCTGAGCGCGCAGCCGCCGGATATGAGGACCACGCCGATGGGCAGCAGGGGCGCGCAGCGGCCGTGGTCGGTACGGCGGCCGAGGGGCACGGCCGCGAACAGCGGCAGCAGCGCGTACACACCAGCGATCACGCCGACCGCGCGCTCGTCCGCGCCCAGCGCGAGGGCCCGGTAGGAGACGGCGGGCCGGGCCATCGACACCGCCCCCTGCGCGAAGCTGAAGGCGATGACGAGGCGGAGCAGCCAGCCGCGGTTCCCACCGGGCCTCACGATGTCCTCCATACGGGTCGGATGACCACGGGGGTCAGATGATGCCGAAGAGCAAGCCTGCCCCGAGGATGACCAGGCAGGTGAGGGCGGCCCACTTCACGACGAACTTCGTGTGGTCGCCGAACTCCACCTTGGCCATGCCGACCAGGACGTAGACGGCCGGGACGAGCGGGCTGGACATGTGCAGCGGCTGGCCGACGAGGGAGGCACGGGCCATCTCCATCGGGGAGACACCATGCGCGGCGCCCGCCTCGGCGAGGACGGGGAGGACACCGAAGTAGAAGCCGTCGTTCGACATGAAGTACGTCAGCGGCAGGCTCAGCACACCGGTCACGATGGCCATGTGCGGGCCCATGCCCGCGGGGATGACGTCCACCATCCACTTGGCCATCTGGTCGACCATGCCGGTGCCCTGGAGGACGCCGGTGAAGACGGCGGCGGCGAAGACCATGCCGGAGACGTTCAGGACGTTGTCGGCGTGGGCGGCCAGACGGGCCTTCTGGTCGGGGATGTGCGGGAAGTTCACGGTGAGGGCGAGCGCGGCACCGAGCAGGAACAGCACCGGGATCGGCAGCAGCTCCATGATCATCGCGGTGAGCAGGGTGACGGTGAGCAGCGCGTTGAACCAGTAGAGCTTGGGGCGCAGGGTGGCCCGGTTCGGGTCGAGGCCCTGGAAGCCGTCGCCGTCCGAGGAGTCCGCGGAGTCCCCGGCGGCCTCCGGAGCGTCCGTGCCGGAGCCCGTGCCGCCCGTGGCGCCGGAGCCGCCCTTGCGCATTGAGACCTTGCCGTCGCCGGAGCCGCCGGCGCCCACGAGGACCGTCTCGGTCTCCTTCTCCTCCTCCAGCACCTCGTCCAGCGTCAGCACGCCCAGCCGCCGGCGCTCACGCACACCGAGGACGTAGGAGAGGACGAAGACGAACAGCAGGCCCACCAGGAGCGCGGGGATCATCGGGACGAAGATGTCGCTGGCGTCGAGCTTGAGCGCGGTCGCGGCGCGGGCGGTCGGGCCGCCCCAGGGGAGGGTGTTCATCACGCCGTTGGCCATGGCGGCGACACCGGTCATCACGACCAGGCTCATCTTCAGGCGCTTGTACAGCGGGTACATCGCCGAGACCGTGATCATGAAGGTGGTGGAGCCGTCGCCGTCCAGCGACACGATCGCGGCGAGCACGGCGGTGCCGACGACGATCCGCATCGGGTCGGCTTTGCAGAATTTGAGGATGCCGCGGACGATCGGGTCGAAGAGACCGACATCGATCATCACCCCGAAGTAGACGATCGCGAACATGAGCATCGCCGCAGTGGGGGCGAGGTCGGTCACGCCGTCGAGGACGTAGTCGCCGAGCTTGGCGCCCTTGCCGACGAACACGCAGAACAGCGCGGGAATCAGCACGAGCGCCGCGATCGGCGACATCTTCTTCATCATGATCAGGACCAGGAAGGTCGCGATCATGGCGAAGCCGAGGATGGTCAGCATGAGTGGATACCTAACGTTCGCCCTTGAACATCCCACCAGGGCCGGCGGTGTCCGAGACGTTAGGTGCCGTCAAGCAGCGTTAACAAGACGTTGACGTGCGAGCAATAAGCGCAAAACTGCTGGTCACAGCTTTGCTCAGGTCAGAGCGGTGAGCTTTTCGGTCACGGATGCGCATCCGGAGGCCGTCTCGGGGGCGACCTCGACGGGCACTCCGTTGAGGACCGCGTTGCCCGACAGCGGGTCGAGCAGGCGGCCGTCGAGGAGCTGGTTGACGTTGACGCCGGGGTCGGTCGCGGCGTGACCGAGACGGGTGCCGGGGCGGTCGTGGCCCCAGCCGTGCGGCAGGCTCACCACGCCCCGGCGCACGTCGTCCGTGACCTCGGCGGGTGCGGTCACCTCTCCCCCGGCGCCCTTCACCCGCACCGGCGCCCCGTCGCGCACGCCCAGCCGTTCGGCGTCCTCGGGGTGGATGTGCAGGGTGCAGCGGTTGGAGCCGCCGGTGAGGGCGGGCACGTTGTGCATCCAGCTGTTGTTCGAGCGGAGGTGACGGCGGCCGACCAGGACGAGCCCGTCGGGGCGCTCCTCCCGGGCGCGCTTGAGGCGGGGCAGATCGTCCGCGATCGGCCGCGGCAGCAGCTCCACCGTGCCGCTCCTGGTCTTCAGCGGCTGCGGCAGGCGGGGGCGCAGCGGTCCGAGGTCGATGCCGTGCGGGTGTGCGAGCAGCTTCTGAAGGGTCAGTCCGTCCGGTCGTACGCCGAAGCCGTCGCCGTAGGGGCCGAGGCGCAGCATCATGTCCAGCCGTCGCTCGGGTCCGTTGTCGCCGGTGAGCCGGGCGGCCAGCTCGCGGGGATCCCGGCCGTGCACGGGCGAGTGCGGCTCCTTGACGGCCTTGCCGAGGGTCTGGTCGATGACCATCTGGTCGACGGCGGCCGGATCGGCCCCGTGCATGCCCGTCACCGCGAGGATCAGCCGGGCCAGGATCTCCGTCTCGGCCATGCGGCCCGGCTCCAGCGGGATCGCGGGGCGGGTGTAGCGGACCTGGTTGCGGACGGCGAGGGTGTTGAAGGCGAAGTCGTGGTGCGGGCTCTGGGAGGGCGGGGGCGGGGGCAGGACGACGTCGGCGTGGCGGGAGGTCTCGTTCAGGTACGGGTCGACGCTGACCATGAAGTCGAGCGAGTCGAGCGCCTTGTCGAGCCGGTCGCCGTCGGGTGCGGAGAGCACGGGGTTGGCGGCGACGGCGAGGAGCGCGCGTACCGGCTCGCCCTCCTCGGTGGTGGTGTCGATCTCCTCCGCGAGGGCGGAGAGGGGCAGTTCACCCTTGGCCTCCGGGTGCCGGCTCACGCGGGAGTGCCAGCGCCCGAGGGCGAAGCCGCGGCCGGGCCCGGCGGGGCGCGGGGTCTTGTCGGTGGCGGCCTGCGGGAAGAGCGCGCCGCCGGGCCGGTCGAGGTTGCCGGTGAGGATGTTCAGGACGTCGACGAGCCAACTGGCCAGGGTGCCGTGCGGGACGGTGCAGCTGCCGATGCGGCCGTAGACGGCGGCGGTGGGGGCGGCGGCGAGTTCGCGGGCGAGGGTGCGGATGACGCCGGCCTCGACATCGCAGGCGGCGGCGACGGCTTCGGGGGTGAACTCCCGCAAGGCGTCGGCAACTTCCTCGACGCCCTGCACGTGCGGGATCGGCTCGGTGAGCCCCTCGTCGAAGAGCACCTGGGCCATCGCCGCCAGCAGCAGCGCGTCGGTGCCGGGCCGCACGGCGATGTGCCGGTCGGCGAGCTTCGCGGTGCGGGTACGGCGCGGGTCGATCACGACGAGCGTGCCGCCCCGGGCCTTGAGGGCCTTCAGCTTGCCCGGGAAGTCGGGGGCCGTGCACAGGCTGCCGTTGGACTCCAGCGGGTTGGCGCCGATCAGGAGCAGGTGGTCGGTGTGGTCCAGGTCGGGCACGGGGATGGCGTTCGCGTCGCCGAAGAGCAGTCCGCTGGAGACGTGCTTGGGCATCTGGTCGACCGTGGAGGCGGTGAAGACGCTACGGGTGCCGAGCCCGGCGAGCAGCACCGCCGGGTAGAGGGCGCCGGCCATGGTGTGCACGTTGGGGTTGCCGAGGACGACGCCGACGGAGTTCGGGCCGTATCGCTCGACGACGGGCCGGATGCCGGCGGCGACCGCGTCGAAGGCCTCCTCCCAGGTGGCCTCGCGCAGCTCGCCGTCCCTGCGCACGAGCGGGGTGCGCAGCCGGTCGGGGTCGGCGTCGACGGCGCCGAAGGAGGCGCCCTTGGGGCAGATAAAGCCCTTGCTGAAGACGTCGTCGCGGTCACCTCGGGCGTGGGTGACGCGCGTCCCCTCGATGGTGAGGGTCAGGCCGCAGGTGGCCTCGCACAGGGGACAGATACGCAGGGCGGTGCGGGACACGGGTCCTCCCGGGGGCGGCGGCTACGGTGACGCACGGACGGCCTGAGCATACCGACCGGTATGCATGGAGGGGAGGCCCTGGCCGGACGAGGTCAGTCGAGCACTCGGGCCAGATACGCCCGCAGCATCTCCCGCATCTCCTCGATGATCTTCCGGTCCCCTTCCGGCACGACCCGGAACGCCAGATGCACCAGGGTGTCGGCGGTCTCGACGGCGATGAGGAAGACCCGGCGCAGCTCCTCGTCGGGCTCGCGGTCGAGATAGCCGGAGAGGAGCTCGGTGAGCCGGTCGGCGACGCGGTGGTTGGGTTCGGCGTGACGTGCGCCGACCGGGATCTGGTTGCCGAAGTCGACGAGGGAGAAGCCGGGCGCGGTGCGCTTCATCTCCAGGTACTCGTCGAGCACGGCGTCCATGGCCTCGCGCCAGCCCCCGTCGCCCGCTTCCCGCAGGCGCTGGGTGACCCGCTCCGAGTAGCGCTCCAGGTTGCGCTGCGCCAGCGCGTCGACCATCTGGCGCTTGTTGCCGAAGAAGCGGTAGACCGAGCCGATGGGGACCGCCGCCCGCTGGGCGACGGCCCGGGTGCTCAGGTCGTCGTAGCCGACCTCGTCGAGGAGGTCGGCGCAGGCGTCGAGGATTCTGGCCAGGCGTTCGGCGCTGCGCCGCTGGACGGGCGCACGACGGAGCGATGTCGCGTGGGGCACGGGCTCATGATGCCTTTCCAACGCGCTCCGGTGAACCTCGCCCCCGCATCCAGGAGCGGGTGTCCGTGATCCGGGACCGGGTGTCCATGCTCCGGGACGGCGTGTCCGTCGCGTGCGTCCGCGCCTGCCGCCGGACGTCCGTACTCGGCGTGGGGTCGGGCTCGGGGCCGGGCTCCGACGCGGTGATGTCGGCCGTGCTCTCCACGGGTGCGCCGTCCACCGCCCACACCGTGCCGTCGTCGGCGTGGAGACGGGCCGTGACGCGGTGCGTGCCCCGTGGCACGAGGCGCTCGGCGAGACGGTGCTCGGGCGCCCGGAGCCGGGCGACCGGGCGGCCGTCCACGTAGAGCCATGCGAGGCCGCGCCCGGCCACCGCCCGGGCTGCCGTACCGGCCGGGGAGAAGCGGAAGTTCCGCACGGTCAGACGGACGTCCCAGCCGCCGGCCGCGCCGGGCTGCACCTCGACGCCGACGTCGGGGGCGTCCCGCCGCGCCACCTCGCGGTAGGCACGCCCCTCCTGGTCCCGGTCCTCCAGAAGGCTGCCCACCGGTACGTGCCGCGTCCCGTCCTCCCGCGCCTCACCGGAGCCGCAGCCCGCGGATCCGGTCAGCAGGAGGACACAGACCGCGAGCACGGTGCGAGATCCCCGTGTCCACGACATGCCGGGGAGCGTAGAACAGGCGTCCGGTCCGGCGGATCGTCCTGGAGTCGGGTTCCCCTCCTCCGCAATGAGGAGTCCCGCAGGCCCGCGCGTCCCTCTTGCGTCGGGGAAATCGCAATCCTACGGTGTTGCATAGGAATCGGGTGGCGCACGAATCGGGACAACAAGGGAGCAGCGATCATGGGCGCGGACGCGCGGAAGACCGCCGAAGGGCTGACCTATCTCTCCGGCTTCGGCAACGAGCACAGCTCCGAGGCCGTCCCCGGCGCACTGCCGGAGGGCCGCAACTCGCCCCAGCGTGCCCCGCTCGGGCTGTACGCGGAACAGCTGAGCGGTACGGCCTTCACCGAGCCCCGGGCCCACAACCGCCGCTCGTGGCTGTACCGGATCCGCCCGTCGGCCGCGCACCCGGCGTTCACCCGCACGCACAACGGCTCGATCCGCACCGCCCCCTTCACGCAGACCGTGCCCGACCCCAACCGCCTGCGCTGGAACCCCCTGCCCGACCCGGCGCCGGAAACCGACTTCCTGGCCGGCCTGTGGACCCTCGGCGGCAACGGTGACGCCACCCAGCGCACCGGCATCGCCGTCCACCTCTACACCGCCAACGCCTCGATGGACCGGGTGTTCAGCGACGCCGACGGCGAGCTGCTGATCGTCCCGGAGCGCGGCGGGCTGCTGCTGCGCACCGAGTTCGGTCTGCTCCACGTGGAGCCGGGCCATGTGGCGCTGATCCCGCGTGGTGTCCGCTTCCGTGTGGACCTGCTCGACGAGTCCGCCCGCGGCTATGTGTGCGAGAACTACGGCGCGCCCTTCCGCCTCCCCGACCTGGGCCCGATCGGCGCGAACGGCCTGGCCAACCCGCGGGACTTCCGCGCCCCGGTCGCCGCGTACGAGGACGTCGAGGGCCCGGTGGAGGTGGTGAACAAGTTCTGCGGCAACCTCTGGACGGCCACCTACGACCACTCCCCGCTCGATGTCGTCGCCTGGCACGGCAACCATGTGCCGTATGTCTATGACCTTCGCCGCTTCAATGTGCTCGGCACCATCACGTACGACCACCCCGACCCGTCGATCTTCACGGTGCTGACGTCCCCGTCGGACACCCCGGGCCTGGCCGGGGTCGACTTCGTGGTGTTCGCCCCGCGCTGGCTGGTGGGCGAGGACACGTTCCGGCCGCCGTACTTCCACCGGAACGTGATGACCGAGTACATGGGCCTGATCGAGGGCGCGTACGACGCGAAAGCGGAAGGCTTCGTGCCGGGCGGCGGCTCGCTGCACAACATGATGTCGGCGCACGGCCCGGACCGGGAGACCTTCGACCGGGCGAGCGCCGCCGAGCTGAGGCCGCAGAAGATCGACGACGGCCTGGCGTTCATGTTCGAAACCCGCTGGCCGATCACTCTCACCCCGCAGGCGGCCCGCGCGGAACACCTCCAGCAGCGCTACGACGACGTCTGGCAGGGCCTGGAACGGCACTTCCGTCCCTTGCACTGAACATCCCCGACCGGTACGGATGGCCCGTGACCTCCTTCGCTCCGGACTCGATCGTCCTGAACCGCAAGCTGCCGCTCTGGTACCAGGTGTCGCAGTCGCTGCGCGCCTCGATCCTCGGCCGCTCGCCCCAGGACCCGCTGCGCCTGCCCACCGAGGAGCAGCTGGCCGGGCACTACGGCGTGAGCGTGCTGACCATGCGGCAGGCGCTGAAGGAGCTGGAGGACGAGGGGCTCATCACCCGCCACCGCCGGCGCGGCACGTTCATCGAGCCGCACGCGCGCCGGGGTTCCCCGGTCCGGCTGCTCGGCTCGGTGGACGCGATCGTGGCCCAGCAGTCCGGCATGACGACCGAGCTGCTGGACCACGGCACGGCCCCGGTGCCGGCCGAACTCGCCGAGTTCTTCCCGGATCTGACCGAGGTGGCGACGTACCACCGGCTGCGCAGCGACGAGAAGACCGGCGAGCCGACCAACCACGCCCGCAACCACGTGCGTCCCGAACTGGCCGCGCGCATGGACCTGGACGACCTGGTCCGGTGGCCCATGACCAAGGTGCTGCGGGACGTCGTCGGGGCGGACATCAGCCGCATCACGGACACGGTGGAGGCCCGCCTGGCCGACCCGGAGACCGCGAAACTGCTCCAAGTCCCGCTGCTCAGCCCGATCCTGCACTACACGGGCATCACGTACGACGCCGGCGGGCGGCCGCTGGACGTGGCCGTCATCCAGTACCGGGGGGACCGCTTCTCCTTCACGGTGACCCTGGACGCGACCTGACCCCTGTGCCGGAGCCACACCGTACGATGCCCTGCGTGACGCACGACGACGCTCCGCCGCTGGCGGACCTCATGCCGTGGTCCGTCGCACCGCCGCGGCTCGGCCGGGGCTGGCCGGCGGGCCCCGACGCGGCGTCCCTGAAGGCCCGCTGGGACGCCCTGATGAAGGCCGAGGGACCCGACCGCGAGACCCTGTTCGAGCCGACCCGCTCGCGCACGCCGCACACGGCGGTCGGCCAGTTGCCCGGCCAGGCCGGCAGCGGCACGGAGAAGCTGGCGCGTGCCTCGGGGCCGTGCCCGGAACCGGTGCGCGTGCTGTACGCCCCCTTCGACGAGCAGTGGCTGATCCCCGACCAGCGGCTGATCGACGCGGCCCGCCCGGAGCTGTGGCGGGTGGCGGACGAACGGCAGGTCTTCGTGCTGGAGACGCCCGAGGCCGCCCTCGCCCCAGGCCTGCTCGTCACCTCACTGCTCCCGCTGCTCCGCCCCGGCCGGATCCGCCCGCTGTTCCGGCGGCCGCACGGGCAGGAACCGAATCTGGCGCCCGGCCTGCTGGAGCACCTGGGCACCCGCCTGGGCAGTGTCCCCACGCCTCTTGACGTGCTGGCGTGGATCACGGCGACAGCACGGCCGGACCTCTCCGTCCCGCTCACCGGGGACGCCGACGCCTGGGCGCGAGGTCTGGAGCTGGGCCACCGGCTGTTGTGGCTGATGCGCCGCGACGGCGAACGCCCCAAGCTCCCCGGCGGCCGCCGCCCCTATGTCCGCGCCCCGCTGCCCGCCCGCCCCCTGACCGTGCGCTACGACCGGGACGAGGAGGCCCTGCTGCTGGACGAGGGCCGCATCTCCCCGGTGCCGCCTGAGGCCTGGGACTTCGAGGTGGGCGGGGTGCGCGTCCTGGAGCAGTGGTTCACTGCGCGTGTCACCGAGGCCGAGCCGGGCACGCTCGCCGCGATCCGCCCCGCCACCTGGCCCCAGACCTGGACGTCGGAGCTGCTGGAACTGATCACGGTCCTGGCCCTGCTGGCCGAACTGCGCCCCCTGGAGCAGCCGGAGCTCCCCGACCCGGTCTCGGCGACCGAGCTGCGCGAGGCCGGCGTCCTCCCGGTGCCGGCCTCGGCCCGCCGCCCGGCCTCGGTGCTGGACGGCCCCGAGGAGGGCCCGGAGGGCCAGCTCGCGCTGCTCTAGCGCAGGCCGGGGTCGTAGGCGTCCAGTACGCGCTCGAGGGCCCGTCTGAACACCGCCTCCAGATCGACCGGCCCGCTCTGCTCCATGAAGGCCGCGGCCAGGCGCGGATACGCGCCGGTGGCCACCTGGCTGCCCAGATAGGCCATCCGGACCGCGTTCTCCTCCTCCACGGACCACGGCATGGAGCGCGTGCGCTCGACGGTCGCGATGTCGTTCGCGGTGTACGTCGTCACGACGCCGTTGAGCAGCGCGATCAGCTCCGTCTTCGTGCCGGCCGGGACGTCGAGCGGTTCGAGGCAGGCCAGGCAGTGCTCCAGGTAGCGCAGGGAGTTGGGGCTGAAGGCGTACACCCCTGGCATCAGGCGCGGCACCCAGGTGTGACGGCGCATGATGGCGCGCGTCTCCTCGGCGTTGCGGAGCATGTCGGCGCGCCAGTCGCCCGTGGGCTCGAACATCTCGTGCTCGGCACCGACGGCGTCGATCATGAGCTCGTACAGGTCCTCCTTGCGGGGGACGTAGTTGTACAGCGACATCGTGCCGCAGCCCAGTTCCGCCGCGACGTGCCGCATGGACACCGCGTCCAGCCCCTCCGCGTCGGCGATCCGCACCGCCGCCGCCGCGATGTCGGCGCGGGCGAACGCCGGTTTCGGACCACGTCCGGTGCGCTCGGGGCGCGCCCAGATCACTTCGGGTACGGCAGCTCGGCCCGCCATCGATCATCACCTCGGCCACCATCCTAGTTACGTACACCGTACGTAGTGCGCTATGGTCATGCCATGACTTCTACGTACGCTGTACTTAGTCAGGGTCTGGAGAAGCGGTTCGGGGAGGTCCATGCCCTGCGCGGGCTGGATCTCGCGGTGGCCGAGGGGACGGTCTGCGGGGTCCTCGGGCCGAACGGGGCGGGCAAGACCACGGCCGTACGGCTGCTGACCACACTGCTGCGGCCGGACGCGGGCTCCGCCCGGGTCGCCGGGCACGACCTCGCCCGGGAGGCCGCCGCCGTACGGAGCCGGATCGGCGTCACCGGGCAGGACACGTCGATCGACGGGGATCTCACCGGACGACAGAACCTGCTGCTGTTCGGCCGGCTGCACCGGGTGCGCGGTCCCGCCGGCCGGGCCGCGGAACTACTCGGCCGCTTCGGGCTGGCCGAGGCCGCCGACCGGCCCGCCTCCGGCTACTCCGGCGGGATGCGGCGCCGGCTGGACCTGGCGGCGAGCCTGATCCGGCGCCCCGAGGTGCTGTTCCTGGACGAGCCGACGACCGGCCTCGACCCGGCCAGCCGCAACCTCATCCGGGACGCGGTGCGCGATCTGACCGCCGAGGGCACGACCGTGCTCCTCACCACCCAGTACCTGGAGGAGGCCGACCAACTCGCCGACAACATTGCCCTGGTGGACCGGGGCCGGGTCGCGCACACCGGGTCTCCGGCCCAGCTCAAGGCGC
The DNA here is from genome assembly GCF_900236475.1 of Streptomyces chartreusis NRRL 3882. Lineage (GTDB taxonomy): Bacteria > Actinomycetota > Actinomycetes > Streptomycetales > Streptomycetaceae > Streptomyces > Streptomyces chartreusis_D. The sequence continues at coordinate 7,145,637 of NZ_LT963352.1, read as the reverse complement.
TCGTCGGGGCGCACGCCGAGGTCGTCGTGACGGACGCGGACGCGCTCACGAACGCGGCAGCGGTCCTCGACCGGCTCACGGGCGCGCAGCCGTCGTTCGACCGCGAGCGGAACGCCGTCGGCGCGGTGAGCAAGGACCCGACGCTCACCCTTCCGCTGCTCGTGCGCACGCTGGACTCGGCGGGCGTGCCGCTGCTCGACGTGAGCCTGCGGCCCCCGACGCTCGACGACGTCTTCCTGCGCCTCACGGACACCGGGCCCACGGCCACGACCACCACCCCGACCACCACCACGACCGACGACAGGGAGCGTGCCGCATGAGCATGCTGGCGTACGACGGAGCCGCGATGCTGGGCCGCCAGCTGCTGCGGATGCGGAACAACCCGGGGCTGCTGATCCTCACCCAGACGATGCCGGTCAGCATGCTGCTGTTCTTCGGCTACGTCTTCGGCAGCGCGCTCGCGATGCCGGGCGAGGCGTACCGGTCGTTCCTGGTGCCGGGCCTGCTGGTGGCGACCGCCGCGGGCGGGATCATGACCGGCATGTTCCAGGCGGCCCAGGACACGCACCGGGGCGTGACGAACCGCTTCCGCACGCTGCCGATGAGCCGGGCGGCCGTACCGCTGGGGCAGGCCGCCGCGGACGTGGTGGCCACGGCCGTCGGGACGGTGCCGTTCCTCCTGGTGGGGCTCGCGGTGGGCTGGCGGATCGAGGGCGGCCCGCTCGAAGCGGTGGGGGCCGTCGGGCTCTTGATGCTGTTCCGCTTCGCCTGCGTCTGGGCCGGGATCTTCCTCGGCCTGCTCACCCGGAACGAGGAGGCGGCCGGTCAGCTGGGCGGGGCGACCTTCCTGCTGCCGCTGCTGTCCAGCGCGTACATCCCGACGAGCGGGCTGCCGGGCTGGCTGCGGACGGTCGCCGAGTGGAATCCGATCAGCGCGGTGGCGACGGCTCTGCGGGACCTGTTCGGCAACGCCCCCGTGCCCGGCGGGGCGGCCTGGCCGGTGGCCCATCCCGTCGCGGGGTCGCTGATGTGGTGTGCCGTGCTGCTCGGGGTGTTCGTGCCGCTGGCCGTGCGCCAGTACGCGCACGGGGAGCGGTGAAGGGGCGGACGGAACGCCGAAGCCGGACGACGCCCCCGGTCACTGCCGGGCGGGGATGAGGCACCGACTGGGGGCGGGCCGCGCTCGGGTACGCGCCTGGCGCTGCTGCGTGCCGTGGGGATGACGGACGACGAGTGCGCAGCGTTGCGCCAGGGGCGGCGTGACCGCCCGAGCGCGGGCCCCTACTTGCCGCCGAACAGCGAGCGGCGCAGCCGGCGCAGCGGTGCGAAGAGCGAGACGCGGCGCACGCGCGCTCCCCGGCCACTGCGGTCGTGCGGCTGGCGCGCGGTCAGTTCACGCATCAGCGAGGTCGCCTCGACCGTCTCCCGCTGCGGGACGGCAGGGCCACCCAGCACCGAGAGGTGGCGGTCGAGGCGCGAACTGGTCGCGCTGCTTCCGCAGGTGATCGCAGGGACCCTGGCCCTGCTGCGCAATGTTATCTGTTCCATGTCACTCCCCACCCGTACGAGTCCACCCGGCCCGGGCAGGTTAACCCTATCGCCCCGTCCGGGCACTCGTGTATCGCGGTCACAGGATTCACCTTCCCCACAAGGCGGTTGACGATGTATTCCCGATTACTCTCCGAATCCGACAGATTTCAGGGCGAGTTGGACGATGGGCTGGGTAGTGGGCTGCGACGATCCCCCGGCCGGCTCGACGGTCACTGCCAGTGACGTCGCGGACGTGCCGAGATCCGTCGCGACCAGGGGCGTGTCGCCCTCGAAGAGGCCCAGGGAGCGTGGTTGCGCGCCCGGGCGCATGAGCCACAACTGGTGCACTCGGCCGCCCGGCGGAGCACCGTATCCGCCGAGGGTGACCACCGCGCTCCCCTCTGAGGCGGAAGCGATCACTCCGATGGTTCGGCCCCGCCCGTCCCGGCCGCTGCTCGCACGGGCGTCCGGAGCCGCGAGGACGTGGGCGATCTCACGTGACCGCTCCCGCTCGGCGGTCAGCTGGTCCTGGGTGCTGTTCGCCTGCACCGCGAACAACGAGGCGACGACGAGGGCCGCGGCGGCGGTGGCCGTGGCGAAGGGCACGAACAGCGGGATGCGGCGCCGCTCCCGCTGCCGCGGCGGCGGCTGGGTGCCCCACACGTGCGGCGGCAGCTGCGGCGCACGCACGCGTGCCGGCTCGCGTGCCGCGTGCTGCGGCGCCGGGTCCTGCGGAGTCGCCCGTACGGCGGCCATGACCCGGTCGCGCAGGGCGGCGGGTGCCGGGGCGGCCGTGGACCAGGCGAGCCGTACGGCGTCCTCGGACAGGGCGCGCACCTCGGCGGCGCAGCGGCCGCAGTCCCTCAGGTGCTTCTCGAAGCGGACCCGCTCCGGGGATTCGAGGGCGTCGAGCGCGTAGGGCGCGGCGAGCGAGTGCGGGTCCTCGCGGCGGAAGAGACTCATGCCACGCCTCCCAGGCACTCGCGCATCCGGGTGAGCCCGTCGCGCATCCGCGTCTTGACGGTGCCCAGCGGCAGGGAGAGCCGCTCGGCCACCTCACGGTAGGTGTAGCCCTCGTAGTAGGCGAGGGTGACGGACTGGCGCTGGAGTTCGGTGAGGCGGTCCAGGCAGACGCGCACCCACTCGCGCTCGAGTCCCGCCTCGACCTCCTCGGTGACCTGGTCGAAGGCCGGGTGGTGGGCGCGCCAGGCCTCCCGCTGCTCGCGCTCGCCGGCCGCGCGGGCGCTGCGCACCCGGTCGACGGCACGGCGGTGGGCGAGGGTGAGGATCCACGACATCGCGCTGCCCCGTCCCGGGTCGAACTTCGCGGCCGAGCGCCACAGTTCGAGCAACACCTCCTGAGCCACCTCCTCCGACTGGGCGGGGTCGCGCACCACACGCCGTACGAGTCCGAACACCGGGCCGGACACCAGCCCGTACAGATCCTCGAAGGCCTTCTGGTCGCCGCCCGCCACGAGCAGCAGCAGCTCGTCCGCCTCCACTGGGTCCCCCTCTCCCCGGCCGCATGGGGCCTGTCCCCTCACACGAGGCATTCGCAACGCACACACCTCCGGATGGGGTTACGGATCAGCGTGCCGAAAACGCGGGTCGCCCGGCGATGAAACAACTTTTCAAACGCGACGTAAGAACGTTTGAGATTCGACCAATCCGCTCTGCCGACCGCTCCGAATGGCGTGTGTCAGGCAAGTTGGCACTGAGGACGGACGGCATGACACCTTTCTCCAGGACCCGTGCGACCGGTGTGGGACGCAGGAGCATCGCGACCGCGGTCTGCGGTGCGCTGGCCGCCGGCGGGCTCGCAGCCGCCGGTGTGACCGCGCTGGAACCCGAGGCGGCCTCCGCCTCCAGTCACCGCGAGGCCCCGCTGATCTCGGGGACCCCGCAGTACGACAACACCGACGTGTACGCGTTCGTCAGCCCGGACAAGCCGGACACGACGACCATCGTCGCGAACTGGATCCCGTTCGAGGAACCCGCCGGCGGGCCCAACTTCTTCACGTTCGCCGAGGACGCCCAGTACGACCTGCGCATCGACAGCGACGGTGACGCGCAGGAAGACCTGCTGTTCCGGTACACGTTCAAGACGCACACGAAGAACGACAAGACGTTCCTGTACAACACGGGCCCGGTCGAGAGCCTCGACGACCCCGACCTCAACATCACGCAGACGTACGACCTCGAACTGATCAAGCTGCGCCATCTGAAGGCGGTGTCGAAGACCAAGGTCGCCGACGACGTCCCCGTGGCGCCGTCGAACGTCGGCAAGGCGTCGATGCCGGACTACAACACCCTGCGCGAGCAGGCGATCCACAAGCTCGCCGGGGGCGCCCAGACCTTCGCCGGGCAGGCCGACGACCCGTTCTTCCTGGACCTCAGGGTCTTCGACCTGCTGTACGGCGGGAACCTCTCCGAGGTCGGCAACGACACGCTCAAGGGCTACAACGTCAACACGATCGCCCTCCAGGTCCCCAACAGCTTCATCACCCAGTCGCACGACCAGCCGGTCGTCGGCATCTGGTCGACGACGCAGCGCAAGAACGCCCAGGGGTACTTCTCACAGGTCTCGCGCCTGGGCAACCCGCTGGTGAACGAGGTCGTCAACCCGCTGAAGGACAAGGACACGTTCAACGCGTCCGCGCCTCGGGACGACGCCCAGTTCCTGAAGAACGTCACCAACCCGGAGCTGCCCAAGCTCATCGAGGCGATCTACAAGATCCCGGCGCCCGACGAGCCGCGCAACGACCTGGTCGACGTGTTCCTCAAGGGCGTCAAGGACCTCAACCAGCCGCCGCACGTGACGCCGTCGGAGCAGCTGCGCCTCAACACCTCGATCAAGCCGGCCGCCAAGCCCAAGCGGCTCGGTGTCCTCGACGGTGACAACGCCGGCTTCCCGAACGGCCGTCGCCTCACCGACGACGTGATCGACGCCTCGCTCCAGGTGGTCGAGGGTGAGCTGCTGGGCGCGAAGAACGACCTGGGTGACGCGGTCGACAAGAACGACAAGGACTTCGAGAAGGCCTTCCCGTACGTCGCCCTGCCGACGGAGGGGTCGCGCGGGCCGCTCGCCAAGGGCGTGGACGGCGGCAACGACGTCCGCAGCCAGCTCGGCGACGCGCTCCAGCCGGCCGATGCGCAGAGCTCGGACGACATGCGCCTGATCGCCGCGTCCGCCGGGGCCGGGGCGGGCGGCATCGTCCTGATCGGCGCGGCCCTGATGTGGTGGCGCCGCATGCGGAACCGGGCGTACTGACCCGCTCCGCTTCCACCGACCGGCGCGGCCCGTTTCACCGTCCCCCACGGCACGGGCCGCGCCTCTCCCCTCACCCCACCGCACCCGCACAGCCGACCGAGGAGAGGTATGTCTCCGCGTACGACCGACAGCACACCGGAGAGCCACGACGACGCCCGCCCGCCGTCGACGGCCCCGGAGCCCGAGACCGACGGGCAGGGGCCCGGGGGGCGGGACGACGGTTCGGCCGCCGGGACGGAGGCCGACGAGCAGGCTGCTCCGCGGGCCGGAGCGCCGACCCCGGGCGGAGCGGGTGGAGCCGAGGCGGCCGGGCCGCGTGACGCGGGGGCGGAGACGGCGGGGGACGGCCGGGACCGGGCGGACGCCGTCGGCGCGGAGACCGGCGAAGCCGGCGCCCGGCCCGGGACCGACGCCGGCGGGGAGGCCGAGCCGCGCACCGGCGCCGGCCCCACCTCCGAACCCGCCGCCGGCGGCGGTCAGCGGGTGGCGGCCGTGCGGCGGGTCGCCGCTGCCGGGCGACGGTGGCGGGGGGCGCACCTTGCCGGGTGTGCCGCGCTGCTGGCTGTCGCGCTGACCGGTGGGGCCATCGCGGTCGGGGGGGCGCAGGATCGCGGAACCGGGGTCGATGCCGTGTCCGCGGCCGGGGCGTTGTCCCCCGGCGACCTCGCCCGGGGCGATCTCGACTCGGGGATCCGGTCCCTGCAGAGGCATCTCCGCGCCCAGCCCAGGGACTTCGGCGGCTGGGCCACCCTCGGGACCGCCTACGTCGAACAGGCGCGGACGAAAGGCGACCCCTCGCGCTATCCGCAGGCCGAGCGGGCGCTGAAGCGGTCCCTGGAGCTGGACCCCGGCAACGACCAGGCTCTCGCCGGCCGTGCCGCCCTCGCCGCCGCCCGGCACGACTTCACCGGCGCGCTCAAGGACGCCGACCGGGCCCTGAAGCAGAACCCCTACAACGAGCGCGCCCTGTGCACGCGCATAGACGCCCTCGTCGAGCTGGGCCGGTACGAGGACGCCGCCGAGGCCGCCCGCACCGCCGATGACAGGCGGCCCGGGATACCCGTCTTCACGCGGTACGCGTACGTGAAGGAGCTGAGCGGCGACGTCCGTACGGCGCGTGACGTGCTGGAGCGCGCCCTGGAGGCCGCCGACACGCCCGGCGACATCGCGTACGTCGCCACCGCCCTCGGGCAACTCGCCTGGAACCAGGGCGAGTACAAGACGGCCCTCGGCCACTACGCCCGGGCCCTCGCCGCCGACGAGGACTACCTCCCCGCCCTGGAGGGCCGCGCCCGCGCCCAGGCCGCGAACGGCGACCGGGCCGCCGCCGTCGAGGGACTGGAGCGAGTCGTCGCCCGCTTCCCGCTGCCCGGCCCGCTCGTCGCCCTCGGCGAGCTGTACGAGGACCGCGGCGCCGACGGCGACCGGGCGAAGGCCGGCGACCAGTACGCCCTCGTCGACGCCTGGACGTCCCTCGCCCGCGCGGGCGGTGTCAACGCCGACCTCGACTCGGCCATGGCCGCCGCCGACCACGGCGACAAGAAGGAGGCCCTGCGCGCCGCCCGCGCCGAGTGGAACCGCCGGCACAGCGTCCACACCGCCGACGCCCTCGCCTGGGCCCTGCACGTCAACGGCCGCGACGAGGAAGCCCTGCCGTACGCCCGCCGCGCCACCGCCACCGGCTACCGCAACGCCGGCTTCCTCTACCACCGGGGCATCATCGAGCGCGCCGCCGGGAACGACCGCGAGGCCCGCGACCACCTGACGGCCGCGCTCGACCTGAACCCCGGCTTCTCGCCGCTCGGCGCCCGCGAGGCCCGTGCCGCGCTCAAGGACCTGGAGGGGACCCGGTGACCGTGCGCCGCCTGTTCGCGTCCGGCGCCGCCGTCCTCACGGCCGCCTGCGCGCTCACCCTGCTGCCCGCCGGCGCGGCGAGCGCCCACCCGCTGGGCAACTTCACCGTCAACCGCTACGACGGTCTGGTCGCCGCCCCCGGCGAACTGCGGGTCCACCACGTCGAGGACCTCGCCGAGATCCCGGCGACCCAGGCGGGGCCGGACATCGAACGGCTGGGCATCGCCATGTGGGCCCGCGAGCGGTGCGCCACGGCCGCCGCGGACAGCAGGGTCACCGTCGACGGCCGCGGCACCCCGCTCACCGCCGAGCGCAGCCACGCGCGCGTGCGGCCCGGGCAGGCGGGACTCGACACCCTCCGTGTGGAGTGCGAACTGACCGCTCCCCTGCCGTCGGGCCAGGAGACCCTGTCGCTCGGCTTCCGTGGCGCGGGCGCCTCCTCCGGCCCCGGCTGGCGGGAGATCACGGCGCGGGGCGACCGTATGACGCTCACCGAGTCGGACGTCCCGGAGAGGACGATCTCGGCCGAACTGACCCGCTATCCCGAGGAGTTGCTCTCCTCCCCGGCCGACACCGCGGCCGCCGCCCTGCGCGTGCGCCCCGGTGGTGCGGCCCTGTCCGAGGAGGAGTCGGACGCCCCCGCCGCCTCCGTGCTGCCGCGCGGCGCCGACCGCTGGACGCGGGCCCTGGACGACCTGGTCGCCCGGCACGACCTCACCGTGGGCTTCGCCGCGCTGGCCCTGCTCATCGCCGTCGTCCTGGGCGCGATGCACGCCCTCGCCCCGGGCCACGGCAAGACCATCATGGCCGCGACGGCGGCGGCCCGGGGCGGCCAGGCCCGGATGAAGGACGTCCTGCCGATGGCCGCCTCGGTGACGGTCACCCACACCCTGGGCGTGGTCGCCCTGGGCCTCCTGGTGACGGCCGGTTCGGCGGCGGCCCCCTCCGTGATCGCCTGGCTCGGCGTCGCCAGCGGCGTCCTGGTGACCCTCGCGGGCGCGAGCCTGGTCCGCCGCGCCCTGCGCAACCGCGCGCACACCCACCACCACGGCGCTGGTGGCCACACCCACACACACGACGACGAGAGCCACAGCCACGCGCACGACCACGATCACGATCACCAGCACCACGATCACGACCACGACCACCCGCACGACCACAACCGCCCCCACTCCCACCCCCACACGATCGAGCACACCCACGGCGGGTCCACCCACTCCCACCCCGTCGCCCCCACCCTCCGCGGCACGATCCTCATGGGCTTCGCGGGCGGACTCGTGCCCAGCCCGTCCGCCGTGGTGGTGCTCGTCGGTGCCGCGGCCCTCGGGCAGGCCTGGTTCGGCCTGCTGCTGGTCGTCGCGTACGGCGTCGGGCTCGCGCTCACCCTGACGGCCGCCGGGTACGCCGTCGTCAAGGCGGGCAGCGGGATGAACCGGCTCCTGGACCGTCGCCCCCGCTGGACGACGGGCCCGATGGCGGCCCTGGTGCGCCGGACCGCGCCGCTCGGCTCGGCCTTCGCCGTCGTCGTCCTGGGGGCCGGACTGGTGTTCAAGGGGGCCGCATCCGCACTGGGCTGAGTTACGTTCGTGAGGAAATCCGACGTCATGGGGAAAACAGACCTCGTGGAGATTTCGCCCGGCTGCGAATGGGGGCGCCGTGTCCGAAGAACCGGGCCATGAGCGTGTGATCGCGGGCCGCTACCGGCTCCTGGCACCGCTCGGCGAGGGCGGTATGGGGACGGTGTGGCGCGCCCGCGACGAGGTGCTGCACCGTGAGATCGCCGTCAAGGAGGTGCGCGCCCCGGCGGGGCTCGGGGGCGACGACGTGCAGCGGATGTACGCCCGGCTGGAGCGGGAGGCGTGGGCGGCGGCCCGGATCTCCAACCGGAACGTGGTCACGGTGTACGACGTGGCGACGGACGAGGGCCGGCCGTGGATCGTCATGGAGCTGGTGCGCGGGCTCTCCCTGGCCGAGGTCCTGGACGCCGAGGGCCCGATGACCCCGCAGCGTGCCGCGCACATCGGTGCCGAGGTGCTGGCCGCGCTGCGGGCCGCGCACGAGGCCGGGGTGCTGCACCGGGACGTGAAACCGGCCAACGTGCTGATCGCGAACGACGGCCGGATCGTGCTCACCGACTTCGGCATCGCCATGGTCGAGGGCAGCTCCGCGCTGACCATGACCGGGGAGGTCATCGGCTCGCCCGAGTTCCTCGCCCCGGAGCGGGCGCTCGGCCGCACGCCGGGCCCGGAGTCCGACCTCTGGTCGCTCGGCGTGCTGCTGTACGCGGCGGTCGAGGGTCACTCGCCGTTCCGGCACGACACCCCGCTGAGCACGCTGCGCGCGATCGTCGACGAGGAGCTGCCGCCGCCGTACCGGGCCGGTCCGCTCGCCCCGGTCATCGAGGGGCTGCTGCGCAAGGATCCCGCGCAGCGGCTGCCGGCCGAGCAGGCCGAGCAGGACCTGCGGGTCATCGGCGCGGGCGGCTCGCCGCGCGCCGACACCGTACGGGCCGTCCCGTTCCCGCCGACGGTCGCGGCCCGTCCCGAGCCCTCGCCCACGCCCCCGATGCCCCTCCCCGGGCAGCCGGCGCCGTCCGGCTCGGGGGCGACGACGGCCACCCGCCAGGACCGCGACCGCCGGGCGGGCCGGGTTCTGGTCGCGGGCGTGGTCGCGCTGGCGCTCGCGGTGGGCGGGCTGACGTACGCGCTGCTGAACCGCGGGGACGGCGACGGGAACGGCGACCGGGGTGCCGGGGCGAGTACGCCCGCCGAGACCAAGGATCCGACGCAGAACACCGGGAGCGGGAAGTCCAGTCCGTCCCCGACGCCGAGTGAGAGCGAGAGCGAGGAGAGCAGTCCGCCGCCGCAGTCGGTGCGGGTCGGTCTGGACGGCACGCGCACGGACTACGCGGGGCCGTGTCCGCCGCCGGGCGCCCGGGCGCCGAGGTTCACGGCGACGTTCACGGTGGGGCGGCTGCCGGCCGAGGTGCGCTACCGCTGGGTGACGCAGGACGGGTCGGTGCTCGACGGTGGCTGGAAGACGCTGTCGTTCCCGGAGGGCGGCGGCCGTACGCAGCGGGACGCGGTGACCGTGACGACCGAGGCGGGGACCGGGACGTTCGAGAACGAGATCAGTGTCGAGGTGCGGGAGCCGGTGCGCACGACGTCCGAGTCGGTGCCGTTCTCGATCACCTGCGAGACGGAGACCCCGACGGGCGGGGCCTCCCCTTCTCCTTCGGACACGGAGTCGGACACGGAGTCGGACACGGACTCCGGCTGAGCGGTCAGTCGTTGGCGTTGAGCACGGGCAGGTAGCCGCCCGACTGGCCGGGTGCCTTCGGGTGGTACGACTCGCCGATGTTCAGCCAGTTGACGCTGTGCAGCCAGGAGTCGCCGGAGCAGATCTCGTGGCCGGTGAAGGTGCCGCGGACGTCGCCGAAGCTGAAGCCGTGGTTCGCGGCGCGCTTGGCGATGGCGGTGTTGAGGTGGTCGGAGGCGTCGTTGATGGCCTTGCGCTTGGTCTCGGAGAGGCCGAGGCAGGTGGTGCCGAGCTGGTAGAAGCGGGGGTAGCCGAGGACGACGACGTGGGCGTTGGGGGCCTTGGAGCGGATCGCCGAGTACACGCTGTCGAGCTTGCCGGGGAGCGTGGAGTCGACGTACGCGCGTGCGGTGTTGATGCGGGAGACGCAGGCGCTGTCGGACTGGGTCACACAGGTCGTCATGACGTCGGCGAATCCGGCGTCGTTGCCGCCCACACTGAGGGAGACGAGGGCGGTGGAGCTGCTGAGCGGGCCGAGCTGTCCGGACAGAACATCACCCGTTCGGGCGCCGGAGCAGGCCGTGAAGTCGAACGTCGAGGGTGAATGGGCGGTGGCCCAGAGGTAGGGGTAGGCCTTCGTGCTGCGCTTGCAGTCGCCGCTGGAGCTGATGTAGCTGCCGGCGCCCACTCCGGAGGAGTAGGAGTCACCGAGCGCTGCGTAGCCGCCAGTTGTGGCGACTGAGGACGCCTGCGCCGTGGCGGCCCCGGTGAGGGCGGTGCCGACGGCGAGGAGGAGCGAGCTCACGAAGACGACAAGTCGGGAACGTCTCATGGAACCTCCCTTAGCAGGATCTCTGCCACAACCGTCGTAGCAGCTACGCGGGTTGACAGGAAGTGTCCATGCCAAGCCTTTTCGGCCCTTTCCGGGACGCGCACGGCGTGTTCACCTCACGTCTTGTTACGCACTGGACACCTCTTGTTACGTGCTCATGACAGATTTGTTGACTAGTGCTCAACTCCCTTGTTCTACGCCGGTAGTTGGTCGACGCTTTACTCCGGCTGAGAGCGGAACGCGACGCTCCCGGCCGTGTGCGCGAGCACGCGCACATCCCCCACATGACGCACGCCCCACCCAGGCGCGCGCCGCCTAGAGGAGGACTCCCTCGTAATGGCACAACTGCGCAGCAAGAGACTCGGACTCGCCGCGATCACCTTGTCGGCGACCGCCGCCCTCGTGGGCGGGCTCACCGCCCTCCCCGCCCAGGCCGCCGGACCCGCCGAGGGCCGGGTGCTCGCCGCGGACTCCCCGGCCGCGATCAAGGACAGCTACATCGTCACGCTCAAGAAGAGCGCGGGCCTGAAGGCGTCATCGGCCGCGGGCAAGGAACTCGTCGAGGAGTACGGCGGCTCCGTGCGCAAGACGTTCGGCAAGGCGCTGAACGGCTACTCCGCCACCCTGTCCGCCACCGAGGCCAGGCGCCTCGCCGCCGACCCGGCGGTGGCCTCGGTCGAGCAGGACCAGCGCGTCGGGCTCTCCGCCACCCAGACCAGCGCCCCCTGGGGTCTGGACCGCATCGACCAGACCTCGCTCCCGCTCTCCGGCACCTACACCTACCCGGACACCGCGGGCAGCGGCGTGACGGTCTACGTGATCGACACCGGTGTGCGCATCACCCACCAGCAGATCAGCGGCCGTGCCGCGCACGGTTACGACGCCGTCGACGGCGACAACAACGCCTCCGACGGCAACGGCCACGGCACCCATGTGGCCACCACGATCGCGGGCTCGACCTACGGCGTCGCCAAGAAGGCGAAGATCGTGGGTGTGCGGGTGCTGAACAACAGCGGCTCCGGCACCACCGCGGGCGTGATCGCGGGCATCGACTGGGTGACGCAGAACCACTCCGGCCCCTCGGTCGCCAACATGTCGCTCGGCGGCGGTGCCTCCACCGCGCTGGACACGGCGGTCCGCAACTCCATAGCCAGCGGCGTCACGTACGCCGTCGCCGCGGGCAACAGCAGCACCACCGCCTCCTCGTCCTCCCCGGCCCGGGTCGCCGAGGCGATCACCGTCGGCGCCACCACCAGCACCGACGCCAAGGCGAGCTACTCCAACTACGGCTCCGCCCTGGACATCTTCGCGCCCGGCTCCTCCATCACGGCCGGCTGGCACACCAGCGACACCGCGACCAACACCATCTCCGGCACCTCGATGGCGACCCCGCACGTCGCGGGCGCGGCGGCGGTCTACCTGGCGGGCCACACCTCCTCCACCCCGGCCCAGGTCGCCTCGGCCCTGGTCGGCGGCGCCACCACCGGCAAGGTGACCAGCGCGGGTTCGGGCTCGCCGAACCGGCTGCTGAAGCTCGTGCCGTAACCGGCACGGACCGCACGGACACCAGCACCTGAACAACCGTTCCCCGGAGGCCGACCCGCCTCCGGGGAACGGTTGTTTCCGTTGTTTCCGTCACCGGAATCTTTCAACTTGTGCCCCATGAAAAGCATCCCGCAACGGCCAAACCAACAAAAACGTGAGGGGCCGTTCCAGGTCTTGCCATACGGGTTCAATCGTCAATACCGTCATACATCTCACCCGCATCGGTCCGTCAGTACGCGGCTCCAGGGGAGGGCTCAGGACCGCGACGGCCGGCGCGGGGCGCGGTAGGGGGGTGCCGTGCTCGGCGACCGCAAGGTGACCGGGCCGTGCCGCGCGGTCGGCTGTCGTTCTGCGCTGTCGGCCAGCTTTGCCAGCTCACCCGGCGTGCCCGAAGCTCCATCTCGGCGTGCCGCGGGTGAGAACCCCCCTTTCGAACCGGACTGGATCCGGACTGCCCTGGGGGGGCGGTCCACCGGACGAGAGGGACCAGACTCATGAGCTCAGTTCTGCAGCCGGCCGCGACGGACCCGCATCCGCCGACCGCCGGGAAGTACCGGCCCGTCTCCTCGCACCTGGCCATAGCGCCGCCGGTGAGCGTGGTCATCCCGGCCATGAACGAGGCGGAGAACCTTCCGTACGTCTTCAAGACCCTGCCCGACTGGATCCACGAAGTGGTCCTGGTCGACGGCAACTCCACCGACGACACCGTCCAGGTGGCCCGCGGGCTGTGGCCCGACGTCAAGGTCGTCGAGCAGCGCGGCAAGGGCAAGGGCGACGCCCTGATCACCGGGTTCCAGGCGTGCACCGGCGACATCATCGTGATGGTCGACGCGGACGGCTCGGCGGACGGCGGGGAGATCCTCTCCTACGTCTCCGCGCTGGTCTCCGGCGCGGACTTCGCCAAGGGCTCCCGCTTCGCCAACGGCGGTGGCACCGACGACATGACCTTCATCCGCAAGCTCGGCAACTGGGCGCTGTGCACGGTCGTCAACCGCAAGTTCGGCGCCCGCTACACCGACCTGTGCTACGGCTACAACGCGTTCTGGCGGCACTGCCTCGACAAGATCGACCTCGACTGCACCGGCTTCGAGGTCGAGACCCTGATGAACATCCGGGTCGTCAAGGCCGGCCTCAAGGTGCAGGAGATCCCGAGCTACGAGTACCTGCGCATCCACGGCACCAGCAACCTGCGGGCCGTGCGCGACGGGCTGCGCGTGCTCAGGGTCATCCTCCAGGAGCGCTCCAACCGCCGGGCGCTGCGCCGCCGTTCGCCCCAGTCGCCGATGCTCGACTCGGTCCGGGGAGAGGTGTCTTGAGCGGTCCCGGCATCTCGGTCGTGATCTGCGCGTACACGGAGGACCGCTGGGAGGACATCCTCGCGGCGGTCTCGTCCGTGCGGGCGCAGTCACGGCCCGCCCTGGAGACACTGCTGGTCGTCGACCACAACGAGCCGCTCCGGGAGCGGCTGGCCAAGGAGTACAAGGAGCCCGACGGCGGCGCGGTGGTGCGGGTGCTCGCCAACGCCGGTCCCCGCGGCCTGTCCGCCGGCCGCAACACCGGGATCGCCGCCGCGCGCGGAGAGGTCGTCGCCTTCCTCGACGACGACGCCGTGGCCGAGCGCGACTGGCTCCTGCACTTCGCCGAGGCGTACGCCGACCCGCGCGTGATGGCGGTCGGGGGGCGTACGGAGCCGGTCTGGGCGTCGGGACGCCGGCCGGCCTGGTTCCCCGAGGAGTTCGACTGGGTGGTGGGCTGCACCTACCGGGGCCTGCCGCGCGGCCGGGTCCGGGTGCGCAACGTGCTCGGCGGCAACGCCTCGTTCCGCCGCAGCGCCTTCGACGCGGCGGGCGGCTTCGCCACCGGCATCGGCCGGGACGGCGACAAGCGCCCGCTGGGCTGCGAGGAGACGGAACTGTGCATCCGTCTCAGCCGGGCCCGGCCCGACGCGGTGCTGCTGATCGACGACCGGGCCGTGATCCACCACCGGGTGCCCGAGGCCCGTGAGCACTTCCGCTACTTCCGTACGCGCACGTACGCCGAGGGCCTGTCCAAGGCCCTGGTGGCCCGCAGCGTGGGCGCCGACAAGGGACTGGAGTCCGAACGCCGGTACGCCACCCGGGTCCTGCCCGCGGGGGTGGCCCGAGGGCTGCGGGACGCCCTGCTGGCCCGGCCGGGCGGTGCCGGGCGGGCGGGGGCGATCGTCGCCGGGGTGCTGACGGCGGCGGGCGGCTACCTGGTGGGCGGCGTGCGGGCCCGCCGGGGCGGAACCACGTTCTCGGTGCCCGAGGTGGAGGTGGCGGCCCGTGAGTGACGTCCGCGTACCGATCCTCATGTACCACGCGGTCGCGACCGATCCGAACGACGCGACCCGCGCCCTGTCCGTGACCCCCGAGGCGTTCGCCGAGCAGATGGCGGTGCTCGCCGAGCGGGGTCTCCGACCCGTCACCACCGCCGAGCTGGCGGCGCGCTGGCGCTCCGGCCGCGCGCTGCCCGAGCGGCCGGTCCTCATCACGTTCGACGACGGCTACGAGGGGGTGCACCGGCACGCCCTGCCGGTGCTCGCCAAGCACGGCTTCCCGGCCAGCCTGTTCGTCTCGACCGGGTGGATCCGGGGGCCGTACGACACCGGCGGCGGCCTGGACACCATGCTGGACTGGGACCAGGTCCGCGAGCTCGCGGCGGCGGGCGTCGAGATCGGCGGGCACAGCCACAGCCACCCGCAGCTCGACCAGGTCTCCGACGCCACGCTGCGGTTCGAGCTGATCCACTGCAAGGAGATCGTCGCGGACCAACTGGGCACCGTTCCGGCCTCGTTCGCCTATCCCTACGGCTATTCCAGCCGCCGGGTCCGGCAGGCGGTGCGCGAGACGGGCTACGCGCAGGCCGTCGCCGTCGGCAACGGCCTCGCGCGCCGCGCGCAGGGTCCGTACGCCCTGCGGCGCGTGACGGTGCGCCGCAGCACGGGCACCGACGAGTTCGAGCGGCTGGTCGAAGGCCGGGCGATCGCCCGCACCTTCGCCCGGGACCGCGCCCTGACCAAGGGGTACGCCGTGGTCCGCAGGGCCCGTCAGGCACGCCGGCTGCTGTCCCGCTCCGGGGGCTGACCCGCGCCCGGGAACACGCCGCGTGCACCGGGAAACCGGGTGCACGCGGCGCTCCCGTGCCGGATCATGGCGGCATGTCTGGAAACCCGCACGAGGCGCTGCCGATCCGGCTCACCGTCGACGACTCCGACTCCCCGTCCGATGTCGTCGACGCGCTGTTCCTCGGCCGCTTCGCGACGGGCGAGCAGCCGTACTCCCACGCGGTGAACATCGACCGCGTACGGTCCGGGGCGACGCTGATGCCGTCCGGTGCCCGCGTGCTGCGCGTCGCCCGGGACGACGACCGCAGCGCGACGCTCGCCGAGGGCGACGGCTGGACGCTGCTGATCTCCCGCTGGAACCGGGGCGCCGACGTCACGGTGACGGCGACCAGCGCCGAGCTGGCCAAGAAGGTCCTCGACCAGGCCACGGACGGCGCGGCGGACGAGCCCGAACCGCAGCCGGAGAACGTCACCATGGGCTTCTGGTACGTCTCCCCGCGCCGCGGCCCGCACCGCACCACGCGCCAGATCGCGGCGGGCACCTGGGACGAGGTCCGGCCCAACTACACGGCGCCGGTGGCGGACGCCATGGACCGCCTGATGAAGACGACCCCCGAGGACATCTCGGGCCGGCTTCTCCTCCTGCACGGCCCGCCGGGCACCGGCAAGACGTCGGCGCTGCGCACCCTCGCCCGTTCCTGGCGGGACTGGTGCCAGGTGGACTGCGTCCTGGACCCCGAGCGGCTGTTCAGTGACGTCGGCTATCTGATGGACATCGCGATCGGCGAGGAGGACGCGGCGGGCAAGGGCCGCTGGCGGCTGCTGCTCCTGGAGGACTGCGACGAGCTGATCCGCGGCGAGGCCAAGCACACGGCGGGCCAGGCGCTGTCGCGGCTGCTGAACCTGACGGACGGGCTGCTCGGCCAGGGCCGCAACGTCCTGGTGGGGGTCACGACCAACGAGGACCTGGAGCGCCTGCACCCCGCCGTCGTCCGGCCCGGCCGCTGCCTCGCCCGGATCGAGGTGGGTCCGCTGACCCGCGCGGAGGCCGTGAGCTGGCTGGGCCGCGAGGACGGCGTCGGCCGCGAGGGCGCGACGCTGGCCGAGCTGTACGCGCTGCGCCGGGGCACGTCCCCGACGGCCCTGCCGGAGCCGCGCGGGGACGCCGACGCGGGGCTGTATCTGTAGCCCGGTTCGCACACAACCGCCTCTCACCTCCCTGTTACCCAGGCGTGCCAAGGTACGGGGAGCGGCGGCACCGCGCTTCGCCGGGACCGAGGAGGGCTCTGATGGCACACACGGCACCCACCGTGTTCAGCGAATCCACCCACCGCCTCGCGCGGTGGGTCCTGCCCGTCGTCCTCGGTCTCGTCTACGGCAACTGGGTGGCGGTGAACCGGCGTCACGGTGGTCCGATCACCGGACCGGACGTGGCGTCGGGGGTGTGGAGCGCGCTCGCCTTCACGGCCGTCTGCATCGCCGTGGTCCAGGTGACCCGGCGCCTGAGGCGCGACCTGCACGCGCTGCACGCGCTCGTGCGGGCCGTCTTCGCCGGCGCCGCGCTGGGGTTCCTCTACAGCCAGACCGGTGACGACCTCCGTCCGGTGGTCATCACGTCGGTGCTGGTCACGGCAGCCGTCTTCCTGCTGCTGTTCTACCGCTTCCACACGCGCGCCGACGGGTAGCGGCCCGGAGGCCCGGGTCGCCACCGCCCCCTCCGGGGCGTGCGGTGTTTTGATGGGTCTATGACCCTGTTCGTCGGCACGTCCGGGTGGCAGTACAAGGACTGGCGGGACGTCCTGTACCCGTCCGGGCTGCCGATGCGGCTCTGGCTCGAGGAGTACGCGGAGCACTTCGCCACCGTGGAGATCAACAACGCCTTCTACCGGCTGCCGGCCCGGGAGACGTTCGAGGACTGGCGCGGCCGGGTGCCCGCGGACTTCGTGGTCGCGGTCAAGGCGAGCCGCTATCTGACCCACATCAAACGGCTCAAGGACCCCGAGGAGCCGGTCGACCGCCTGATGAGCCACGCGGCGGGCCTCGGTGACCGCCTCGGCCCGGTCCTGCTCCAGCTCCCGCCCAACCTGCGCGCCGACCCGGGCCTCCTGGACGCCTGCCTCTGCTGCTTCCCCGCCTCGGCCCGGGTCGCGGTCGAGCCCCGCCACGACTCGTGGTGGACGCCGCAGGTCCGCAGGGTCCTGGAGTCCCGGCACGCGGCCCTGTGCTGGGCCGACGTCCTGGCGCGCCCCGCGACGCCGCTGTGGCGCACCACCGACTGGGGCTACGTCCGCTTCCACCAGGGCCGCGCCCGGCCCTGGCCCCACTACGGCCGCCGCTCCCTCGCCACCTGGCTCGACCGCATCGCCACGACCTGGTCCGGTGGCGAGGACGTCTACGCGTACTTCAACAACGACCCGGGCGGTGCGGCGGTGGAGGACGCGATGACGTTCGCACGGCTGGGACGATCGGCGGGCGTGGAGATCACCCGGACACCTGGGCGTCTGGCGCAGGCCGGCTGGGCAACGCCCTACTCCCCGTAAGCCGCCCGCAGGGCGTCCCGCACCGCGGCGAGCGCCGCGTCCTCCCCCTGCCCGAGCCTGCGGGCCCGCTCCGCGTACGCCTGGGCGGCGAGCGCCAGCTCCCGGTCCGCCGCCGAGCCGGCGGCGGCCACGAACGTGCCGTGCCGTCCCCGCGTCTCGATCACGCCGTCCGCCTCCAGCGCGCGGTACGCCTTGGCGACCGTGTTCGCGGCGAGCCCCAGCGACTCGGCCAGCCCCCGCACGGTCGGCAGCCGGTACCCCACCGGCAGCTCACCCGACCGCGCCTGCTCGGAGATCCGCGCCCGCACCTGCTCGTACGGCGGAGCACTGTCGTCGAT
Organism: Streptomyces chartreusis NRRL 3882; assembly: GCF_900236475.1. GTDB lineage: Bacteria > Actinomycetota > Actinomycetes > Streptomycetales > Streptomycetaceae > Streptomyces > Streptomyces chartreusis_D. The sequence goes on along the minus strand of NZ_LT963352.1, from coordinate 7,127,384 downwards.
GTCGATCTTCAAGGTCACAGGCCGATTGTCCCGTACCCGACGGAAAATGGGAGGCACCCCGGGCGCGCTCCCCCGTAGCGTGCGCCTCCATGACCGTGATCGTGCGCGACCTGCGACCCGATGTCCGAGCCGACGCCGAGGGGTTCTCCCACACCCGCCGGCTCGCCCTGCCCTACATGCTGTCCACCCCCGAGTCCGTGGTGCACACCCTGGTCCACGCCCACCCGGACGCCCACTTCGGACAGCTCGTCGCCGAGGAGGACGGTGAGATCATCGGCACGGCCCAGATCAGCGTCGCCCACGACAGCCCGGAACCCGGGCAGGGCTCCGCCAACATCTACGTGCACCCCGACCGCAGGCACCGCGGCGCCGGTTCGCTCCTGCTGCGCACCGCCGAGGAGCGTCTGGCCTCGCTGGGCGTCAGGAAGCTGTTCGCGTGGGTGCTGGACGAGCCGGACAACCTCGCCTTCGCCGAGCGGCACGGCTTCCGGGCCAGTCGTTCCGCCTACTTCATGCGCCTGGACCTGGCCGGCCCGCTGCCGCCCCGCCAGGACCCGCCGGCGGGCGTCGAGCTGCGCACGGCCGCCGACTTCGCGGACGACCCGCGCCCGATGTTCGAACTGGACGCGGAGACGGTGTCGGACGAACCGAGCGACATCGAGGCCGAGTTCACGGACTACGAGGCCTGGCTGGAGGAGACCTGGAAGCACCCGCTCCTCAACCGGGACCTGACCACGGTCGCGGTCGTCGACGGCCACCCGGCCGCCTTCAGCGTGGCGTACACGGACGGTACCCGTTACGGCACCGCCATGACCGGCACCGCCCGGGCCTTCCGCGGCCGGGGCCTGGCGAAGCTGGCCAAGAACGACTCCCTGCACCGGGCCCGTGCCGCCGGGTACACGGAGGCGTTCACCGGCAACGACACCGGCAACGAACCGATGATCGCCATCAACAAGTGGTTCGGCTACGAGATCTGCGCGAAGGAAGTGCGTTATGTCCGTGAACTCGGCTGACCGGTCCGGCCGGCTGGACGTCGTGCTCGTCAAGGCGGGCCGTACGAAGATCCGCTACACCGGCGAGCTCCTGGCGGACGACGGCACCCGCGTCGCGGTCCGGGCCCCGTGGGCAGGCAGCGGCGTACGCGACTTCGGCTTCGTCCGCTTCGAGCCCGGGGACGTCTTCACGGAGTACTACTGGCGTGACCGCTGGTACGCGGTGAAGGAGGTCCGCTCCGCCACGGGCGCGCTGAAGGGCTGGTACTGCGACATCACCCGCCCCGCCGCGCGCTCCGGCCCGGAGCTCGTCGTGGAGGACCTCGACCTGGATCTGTGGGTCTCCGCGGACGGCACGGACGTACGACGCCTGGACGAGGACGAGTTCGCCGACAGCGGCCTCACCGAGCGGGACCCCGGGGCGGCAGCAGCCGCACGCTCCGCGCTCGACGAACTGGAGTCACTGGCCCGCGGCGGGGGCCTCACCGCGCTCCTGGCCTGAATCCCCGCTCACGGCCACCACCGCGTACCGCTCGTCGGTCACCTCCGCGCCCCACAGCAGCGGATCGCCGGACAGCCGCTCCACGCTCACCTGCCCGGCGATCGGCGCGAGGAGACCGGTGAGCCGCTCCGCCGGTATCCCGACCGGCTCGACCGTCCCCCACACGCCCTCGACCAGCACGAGCCGTCCTCCCGGCCGCAGCAGCCCGGCCCAGTGCCGCAGGGCGCGGCCGGGGTCGGGCAGGGCCCACAGGACATGCCGTACGAGCACGGCGTCGAAGCGCTGCTCCCCGACGGGCGGTGCCGCCGCGTCACCGACGAGGAACACCGCGTCACGCCCGGCCAGCTTCTGCCGGGCGAGCGCCACCATCGCCGGGGCGAGGTCCACGCCCGTCACCCGGTGTCCCTGTTCGGACGCGAGGAGCGACAGACTGCCGGTGCCGCAGCCGAGATCGAGGACGTCGCCAGGCCGCCCGGGCAGCCAGGAGCGCAGCCGCGCGGCCCAGGCCCGGCGCACCTCCGGGTCGCGCAGGCCGTGGTCCGGCTCCTCGTCGAAGGAGGCCGCCCGCGCGTCCCAGTCCACGTCGGCGCCGGTGTTCGCCGAGGTCATGCCGTCACTGTCGTTCGCCATGGACCCAAGAGTGACACCCGCCACTGACACTCGAATCGTGACAGCCGCCACTGACAGACCAGGAGCGATGAGGAACTCTCCCCCGAAAGGTCTACCTCCGTGAGAACGCGGAACCCGGTAGACCCTTTAAGGAGGCAGCCATGCGCCGTGTGACCGTGCAGAAGCCCCTGAAGAAGACGGACGTCCGCCGGGCCCGCGAGGAGGCCGACGAGCGCCCCGCGGGACGCCCGGAAGTCCGCAAGGACATCGCACGCACGTGGTGGCCGGACGCCTGAGCGGCCGGCAACCGATCATGAGACGCGTCGGCCGCCGCCGTCACGCACACCTTTCCGCCGTCCCGTTCGTGTCGCGCACGGTAGCTACCTGATGCCAGTCTGAGCGCTCCCTTAACGCGGCCATAAGGATCTCCCTCACCCGCCCTCAGCAGGCGGTTCCACGGTTCTCAGGGGCTAGCTTCGGATCACCCCCACGGGATCCGGCCCACCCGGGCCCGGCCCTGTCCCCCTGTTCCGTTCCGAGGAGTTCCCGCATGCCCGCACGCCGCACGGCAGTCACCGTCACCGCCCTCGGCGCCCTCCCGCTCGCCCTGACCGGACCGGCCGTCACGCCGGCGGCCGCGCACGGTTCGATGGGCGACCCGGTCAGCCGGGTCTCGCAGTGCTACGCCGAGGGCCCGGAGAGCCCGAAGTCGGCCGCGTGCGAGGCGGCGGTCGCGGCGGGCGGCACGCAGGCCCTCTACGACTGGAACGGCATCCGTATCGGGGACGCCGGCGGGCGGCACCAGCAGCTCATCCCGGACGGCAAGCTGTGCAGCGCGGACAACGAGCAGTTCAAGGGGCTCGACCTGGCCCGCGCCGACTGGCCGGCGACCGGGGTGCGCGGCGGCGCGCACACCTTCAGGTACCGCGTGACGGCCCCTCACAAGGGCACGTTCAAGGTGTACATCACCAAGCCCGGCTACGACCCGGCCAAGCCGCTCGCCTGGAACGACCTGGATCTGGAGCACCCGGTCGCGACGGCAACCGACCCGGCGGCCACGGGCGGTTTCTACACCTTCTCCGGCAGCCTGCCCGAGCGCTCCGGCAGGCATCTGCTGTACGCGGTCTGGCAGCGGTCGGACAGCCCGGAGGCGTTCTACTCCTGCTCGGACGTCACCTTCGGCGGCGGCGACAGCGCGGCAGGCGGCACCGCCCCGGTCCCCACGGCCTCCGCTCCCACCAAGGAGCAGATCGAGGCGGGCAACGACAAGTCGACCATCGAGCACCACGGCCACGGCGACAACGACCCCAGCACCTCGGCCGAGCCGGCCGCCGCCCCGGAGAACCCCGCCCCGAACCGGCTCAAGGCGGCCGAGGCCGCTCCCGCCCGGCCGAAGGCGGCCGGCGCCACGGAGAACCTCGCCGAGACCGGCGGCGACAGCAGCACCCCGTACCTCGCGATCGCCGGCGCGGCCACGCTGGCGCTCGGCTCGTCGGCCCTGTTCCTGTCGGCCCGGCGCCGGGCCGTGAGCAGCGCCCGGCACGGCCGCTGACCGAGGTCGCCGCCCCGTGACCCGGGGCCTGTCCGGCGGCTCAGGCCGGACAGGTCCCGAAACGTTTCCCCTACACGTGTCAGTCGAACGCCGACGCACAGGTGGTGGGCTCGGCCCGTGCCGGGTCGAGGGCGTTGGCCACCTCGTGGAACACGACCCGGTCCAGCAACCCGACGGCCACGTGCTCGGACAGGTCGACCGGACACAGGTCCTGGAGCAGGACGTTGCGCACGTCGGGCCCGCTCAGGTACTGGCTGCGCCAGGGCGTGACCACCTCGTCGTACCGGGTGGCGATGACGGTGTACCGCACGCCGGGCACGGTGTCGCCGCCCGCGTTGAGCCGCTTGAGGAAGTCGGAGCCGGTGACCTGGTCGGCGAGGGCCGGGGTGGTCTTCGCCAGCAGGTCCCCGGCGCCCGGGAAGTAGGGCAGCAGGTTGGTGAAGCCGTTCAGGTCGGTGCCGTGGTTGCTGGGCGCGATGCCGACCAGGGCGTTCACCTCGGCGGCGCCACCGAGGAACCGCAGGTACCAGCGGGGCATCATGCCGCCCTGCGAGTGTCCGACGATGTCGGTCTCGGCGGCGCCGGTGGCGGTGAGCACCCTGCCGACGAAGTCCTTCAGCTGGACGGCTGACTTCTCGACGGGTCCGAGGCCGTGGAAGAAGGGGACGCCGTCGAGCTGTCCGTAGTCGAGGGAGAAGACGCAGTAGCCCCGGACCTTCAGATAGGGGGCGAGCCCCAGCCAGTTGTCGACGGAGTTCCCGAGGGTGCCGTGGACGAGGACGACGGGGCGGGGATGGGCGGTGGACGGCTTGCAGTCGTAGTCGTTCCAGCCGGAGCTCGGGGCGCCGGCGGCCTGGGCGGAGGTGGCGGGGACGGTGACGGCCGCGGCGGTCAGCAGCAGCGCGGCCAGGGGTCTGAGCGCTCGTTTCCAGGGCAGCATCGGGTGATCTCCTTGCGGCTCAAGGGAGGTGCGACGGCACGACGCCCTGTGATCCGGATCACGAGGATGCTGTTCACTCGTCAAGTTACGGGCGAGTAGTCAAACTGGGAAGTTACGTGTCAGTAAAAACTTCCAGTGGTAACCGACGACGGTGGGCCCACCTGACACCCTTTCACCAGGCAGGCCGAATGGGCCCGTGCGGAGCGATCCGCAGCAATCGCTCCCCGAGCGCCCGCACTTCCCCCTCCCCCAGCACGTCCCCCCACTCCCGCACGACTTCGGCGGCCGCCTCCTCCGCCGCCCGCGTGCAGTCCCACCCCCGACCGGTCAGCACGACCAGGCGCGCCCGGGCGTCCTCCGGGTGCGGCCGCCGCTCGGCGTACCCCTTGCGCACCATTTCATCGACGAGCTGACTGGCGGCCTGCTTGGTCACCCCGAGGTGGGCGGCCAGGTCGGTGACCGTCGCACCGTCCGGGGCGAGCCGGGCGAAGGCGAAGCCGTGCGCGGGCCGCACCCCCTCGAAACCGCGCGCGACCACACCCTCATGGATGCGTTGCGTGAGCCCGCCGGCGACGGCGAGCAGGGCGGCGGACAGGCCCATGGCCTCGGAGTTCTGCACACACGCATTGAAACACCCTTGACTCATTGGTCAAGCCGCTTGACCATATAGTCAAGCAGCTTGACCAATATGGAGGCCGTCATGCCCGTCATCCGCTCGTCCGAAGCCGTCACCCACGAGATCCACGGAGCCCGTTTCGTCTCGTACGCCACCCCGCTGAGCGGCAGTAAGGAGCTGTGCGCGTGGCGCGGTGAGATCCCCGCCGGCCTGAAGGCGCCGACGCACACCGTCAACCGGGAGGAGATCTTCCATCTGCTCGACGGCGAACTGCTGATCACCCTCGACGGCCGCACCGAGCGGATCGTCGCGGGCGACACGGTGATCATCAACCCCGGCGCCACCCTGACCGTCGAGAACCCCACGGACCGGACCGCGTACTCCTGGGTCACCACCTCGATCGGCCTGGAGGCACGTTTCGCCGACGGCACGCACATCGCGCCGCCGTGGGCCAACTGACGTCACGCGGAAGGATCTACGCCGCCAGCCCTCCTAGTCCCCCGGGCATCACCGCCCGCGGGCCGAACTTCGCTCGCGCGCGGTCCGCGACCTCCTCGATACGGCGGACCTTCTCGTCCACGAGGTCGAAGGTCAGCTGGTGGGAGGCCTGGTCGGCGGGGTCGAGCCCCTCGGCGCGCAAGGCGATCGCACGGACCCGGGCGCGTTGCAGTCCGAGCGCTTCGTACATGCCGTACGCGGCTCTGCTCAGGTCCGGCGAGTGCGCGGTCGGCTCGGTGAGCTTCCGGCTGCGGGTCGTGGCCGAGCGGTCGGCGTAGCGCACGGTGAGGGTGAGCGTGCGGCACACCTTCTCCAGGGCGCGCAGCCGGGCGCCGATCTCCTCGGCGGCCGACAGCAGGGCACGCCGGTGCCGGTCCGGGTCCAGTTCGTCGCGATCGAAGGGGCGTTCCGTAGCGAGGGAGCGGGAAACCGCGTTCGGGACGACCCGGCCGCGGTCGACGCCGTTCGCCTTCTCGTGCAGTTCGCGGCCGGTCTTCGCACCGACCAGCCGCTGGAGCGTGGACAGCGGCGCGGCGGCGACCCGGCCGAGGGTGTCGAGGCCGTAGTCGCCCAGCGTACGGGCGGTCGCGGCGCCCACGCCGGGCAGCGCGGCGACGGGCTTGTCCGCGAGGAACTCCGCGACGGCGTCCCGTTCCTCGGGCACCGCACACGTCACCCCGGGCACGGCGTCGCGCAGCGCCATGCGGGCCAGCATCGGCCCGGGTCCGGCACCGATCACGCAGTCGACGCCGTACAGCGCGAGCGAGCGCACCCTGATCACCGAGGCCAGCTGGACGGCGTCCCGCCCGAAGTACCGCTCGGCGCCGCCCAGGTCGGCCAGCGCCCCGTCCGGTGGCAGGGCCTGGACGACGGGGGTGAACTCCTCGAGCATGCCGAGCAGTCGGGGCAGGTCGGCCTCGCGCGTCGGAGGCAGCTGGAAACGTACGCAGAGGATGGTCATCCCGCACTCCCCGGGCTCTGGTGCCACAACTTTCCTCCCACCGCGGGCCCTTCGCCCGCGGGACGCAGATCGGCCCAGGGGTGCATCTCGTACCCCGTGGGCATGCGGATCTTCCGCTGCTCCGCCGGATCCTGGGCCCCGGAGCCCGCCGCCCCCTCGCCGACGTCACCGGAATCGGCACCGGCACCGGCCAACCGGGCCGCGACCCCCTCCAGGCCTTCCTCCCGGCGCACCTCCAGCAGTTCCGCCAGGTTCCAGGCGGCGGCGCCCACCACGCTGAGGCTGCGCGGGCCGCGCCGCTGCACCACCCCCCGCACCAGCAGCAGCCAGGAGTGGAAGACGGTGTGGGCGCAGGCGTCGTGGGAGTCGTCGAAGAAGGCGAGGTCGACCAGGCCCGTGCCGTCGTCCAGGGTGCTGAAGATGACCCGCTTGCCGGACCGGATCGGCGGCGTCTGGGTAGCCGCCTTGGCGCCCGCGACCAGCACCGTCTCCCCGTGCCGGGCCTCGCGCAGCCGGCGCGCTGACACCACGCCCAGCTCGTCGAGGAACGCCCGGTGATCGTCCATCAGATTGCGCGAGGCGTCCATGGACAGCACGCCCAGCTCGGCACTGAGCCGCTCCGACGAGGTGAGGTCGGGCAGCCCGGCCGGTGCGGTCTTCCGCCCGCCGGCCAACGGGAGCTGGCCACCGCCCGCGCCCCGCGCGCCCCGGTGCAACTCGGTCAGATGCAGTTGCAGATCACGGCGGTTGGCGCCGAACGCGTCCAGCGCGCCCACCTGCGCGAGCCGCTGGGCCAGCGGACGGCTGGGTCGGCCCCGTTCCCAGAAGTCGACCAGCGAGGCGTACGGCTGGCCCTCGGCGATCCGCGACGCCTCGGCCTCACTGATGCCGTGCACATCGGAGAGCGCCAGTCGCAGCCCCCACTTACCGGACACCAGTTCGATACGGTGTGCGACGCCCGACGCGTTCACATCCAACGGCAGCACCGGTACCCCGCGCCGCCGCGCGTCCGCCAGCAGCAACCGCTTCGGGTACATCCCGGGATCGTGCGTCAGCAGCCCCGCGTAGAAGGCGGCCGGATGATGCGCTTTCAGCCACGCCGACTGGTACGTCGGCACGGCGAAGGCGACCGCGTGGGCCTTGCAGAAGCCGTACGACCCGAAGGCCTCGATGATCTCCCAGGTCCGCTGAATCGTTTCCGCGTCATATCCGTTCGCCGCCGCGTGCTGCGCGAACCACACCTTGATCCGCCCTTGCGACTCCGGATCCGACAGCCCGCGCCGCACCCGGTCCGCCTCCCCGCGCCCGCAGCCGGTCATGATGTCGACGATGTCGATGATCTGCTCGTGGAAGACGACGACCCCGTACGTCTCCTTCAGCGGCTCTTCCAGGTCCGGGTGCGGATAGCGGATCGGCGCCCGCCCGTGCCGCGCCTCGATGAACGGCCGCACCATGTCGGCGGCGACCGGCCCGGGCCGGAACAGCGAGATGTCGACGACGAGATCGTGGAAGCCGGCCGGCTGGAGCCGCCCGACCAGGTCCCGCTGCCCCGGCGACTCGATCTGGAAGCAGCCGAGCGTCTCGGTGGACCGGATCAGCCGGTACGTCTCCGGATCCCCCGGCGGCAGGGCGTCCAGATCGACCCGGACGCCCGACGCCCGCTCCACTTCCGCCACGGCGTGCGCCATCGCCGACTGCATCCGCACCCCCAGCACGTCCAGCTTCAGCAACCCGAGGTCCTCGACGTCGTCCTTGTCGAACTGCGACATGGGAAAGCCCTCGCCACTGGTCGGCATGACCGGCGTACGCTCCAGCAGGGAGGCGTCGGACAGCAGCACCCCGCACGGGTGCATGGCCACACCGCGCGGCAGCGCGTCCAGCGCCTCGACCAGCTCCCACAGCCTCCCGTACCTCTCCTTCTCGCCCGCCAGCGCACGCAGTTCGGGCAGTTCTTCCAGCGCGGCGCGGGCGTCCCGCGCCCGGATGTGCGGAAAGGACTTGGCCACCCGGTCGATCTCGGCCGGGTCCATGGACAGGGCGGCCCCCACGTCACGGATCGCGTGCCGCACGCGATACGTCTCCGGCATCGCGACCGTCGCGACCCGCTCGGTGCCGAACCGGTCGATGATCGCGCGGTAGACCTCCAGCCGGCGCGCGGACTCCACGTCGATGTCGATGTCGGGCAGCACGACCCGCTCCTTGGACAGGAACCGCTCCATCAGCAGCCGGTGCTCGATCGGATCGGCGTGCGCGATCCCGAGCAGATGGTTGACGAGCGATCCCGCACCGGACCCGCGGGCGGCGACCCGGATGCCCATCTCCCGCACGTCGTCGACCACTTGGGCCACGGTCAGAAAGTAGGACGCGAAGCCGTGGTGGGCGATGATGTCCAGCTCATGGTGCATCCGCTCCCAGTACTCCCGCCGCCGGTCGTACCCGAGCAGCACCATCCCCGCCGCCGCCCGCGAGGCCAGCGTCCGCTGGGCGGTACGGCGGCCGGCGCCGACCAGATGCGGCTCGGGGAAGTGGACGGTGCCGATCCCGAGGTCGTCCTCGGGGTCGACCAGGCACTCGGCGGCCGTGGCCTCGGTCTGCTCCACCAGCCGGTGAGCGGTGCCCCGCCGGAACCCGGCGGCCTCCACGATCCGCTCCGCCGCCCCGAACATGGCGTCCGCGCCCTTGAGCCAGGCCTCACCGGAGTCCAGCTCCTTGGTCGGGTCGACGGGCACCAGCCGGCGCGCGGCGTCCAGCACGTCGGCGACCGGCCCCAGCCCCGGGTCGGCGTACCGTACGGCGTTGCTGAGCACGGGCCGGATCCGCTGCTCGGCGGCGAACCCGACGGTCCGGGCGGCCAACCGCAGGGAGCCGGGCCCCGTGCCTTTCCGGCCATGCCAGACGGCCTCCAGCCGCAGGGCGTCGCCGTAGACCTCCCGCCAGGGCACGAGCAGTCGCGCCGCACGGTCGGGGCGCCCGGCGGCCAGGGCACGCCCCACATCCGAATCAGGCCCGAGCAGCACGGTCACGCCCTCGGCGTGACGGCGCTCCCAGGGCAGCACGGGCGTCCCCTCCCCCTCATGCACCGCAGAGACGAGCCGGCACAGCCCGGCCCACCCACGAGCACCGTCCCGGGCGAGGAAGACCACCCGGGGGGCCGACTCGTCGACGAAGGCGCCACCGCGCACGGGAGTCCGGCGCCGACCCCTCCCGACCCCGGGCTCGGGGCGCTCCGCCCCCGCCACCGCCAGATCCGCCCCGAACACCGGACGGACCCCCGCCTTCGCACAGGCCTTGGCGAACCGGACGGCACCGGCGAGCGTGTCGCGATCAGTGAGAGCCAGGGCGTCCATGCCCCGCTCGGAGGCACGCTCGGCCAGCCGCTCCGGATGCGAGGCTCCATACCGCAACGAGAACCCGGAGACGGTGTGCAGATGCGTGAACCCCGGCACACGCACCTCCCGCACTCGTGAACCACACCGGCTCTCGAACATCTGTTCCCAGCTACCTCACCCCCACCATAGACCAATTCTCGAATACATGTGCGACATCCGCTCGACCCCGCCCCACCTGCGCAAACACAGCCGCGAGGCATGCCGCACACACGAAAGTCCCGCCCCTCACACGAGGGGCGGGACTTCACGAACCCGGAACCAGAACTCAGCCGATCTCGGTCCCGGTCGCCGACAGCGCCTCCGTCACAGGCTGGAAGAACGTCTCCCCACCGGACGTGCAGTCACCACTGCCACCGGACGTCAGCCCGATCGCGTTGCTGCCCGAGAAGAGCGAGCCACCACTGTCACCGGGCTCCGCGCACACGTCGGTCTGGATCAGACCGTTCACGATGTCGCCGTTGCCGTAGTTCACGGTGGCGTCCAGCCCCGTGACCTTCCCGTCGTGCACCTGGGTCGTCGAACCGCTCCGCGTGACCTCCATGCCGACCGTCGCCTCGGCGGCACCCGTGATCTTCTGCGTCGAGCCGTTGTAGAGGTTCACCTCACTCGGGTGAGCCACGTCCGCGGTGTACTTGACCAGCCCGTAGTCGTTGCCCGGGAAGCTGGAGTCCGCGTTGGTGCCGATCTCCTTGCCGCTGGAGTCCGACCACGTCGAGATGCCCTCGGTGCAGTGCCCGGCGGTCAGGAAGAACGGCTCGCCGCCCTTGACCACGTTGAAGCCGAGCGAGCAGCGGCCACTGCCACCGGTGATCGCGTCGCCACCGGCGATGAAGGGCTTGTACTCGCCCTTCGTCCGCTTGAGTTCGGCCTTCGCACCGAGCCCGTCGACGACCTTCGTCAGCTTCGCCCACTCGGCCTTGGACACCGTACGGTCGGCGGTGACGACGATCTTGTTGGTCGTCGGGTCGGTCACCCAGGAGGTGCCCGGGATCGTCGCGTCCTGCTTCAGCGTGCCGCGGGCGCTCTTCAGTTCGGCGAGCGAGTTCGCCACGACTCTCGCCTTGGCTCCGGCCTTCTCGACGGCCTCGGCCGCGGCCTCGTCGAGCACGTTCACCACGAGGTTCTTGCTCTTCGTGTCGTAGTACGTGCCCGCCGCGTCGGCGCCCAGGTCCTCGGCCAGCGTCGAGGCGAGCTTTCCGGCCGCCGTGACCGACAGGGTCCGGGGCGCGGAGGCCTCCGGGGTCTCGCTCGCGTTCGCAGTCTGGAAGGTGACTCCCGCGGCGACCAGTGCGGCGATACCCGCACCTGCCACGGCTGCACGCCGCTTGGGTATGCGTCGGTGCTTCAACTCACGTCCTCCTGTGGGGGGTCGGCCCGAGAGGTTGTGGGGACCTCGCGAACCGGAAGGCTTTGTTGACGAGCGCCCACTATTCCGAGGACGACGGGGGGCACACAAGGTCGAGTTCAGGACGCGCGTAGATTGCCGACCGCACGCCCCCTCATTTTGACCGTGCACGGTCAAATCGGACCCAACTCCCACCCGCTTCACGCGCGTTCACAGTGCAAACATTACGCGTGAGTAATGTGTGCCCACTCTGTGAGGTCTGGCCATGGCTGAAAATCATCTGTCCGGTCAGCCCACGACAACCCCAACAAAACGGAAGAACCCCCGCATAAAACGGAGAGACCCCCGCACGCGATGCGTGCGGGGGAACAGAACTCAGCCTGCTGCCGACCGGGACCGGCCTAGTACACGCTGACCCCGTAGGCGCTCAGGGCCTCCGTGACCGGCTGGAAGAACGTCGTACCGCCGGAGGAGCAGTTGCCGCTGCCGCCGGAGGTCAGACCGTACGCGACGCCGTTGCTGCCGTAGAGCGAACCGCCGGAGTCACCGGGCTCGGCGCAGACGTTGGTCTGGATCAGGCCGGAGACGATGTCCCCGCCGCCGTAGTTCACGGTGGCGTTGAGGGCGGTGACACGGCCGCTGTGCGTACCGGTCGTGGAGCCGTCGCGGATGACGGTCGTGCCCACGCTCGGGGTGGCCGCGCGCGTGATGTCCACGCCGTTCGCGGTGCCGGGACGGCTGACGGAGCCGCTGTAGCGGACGAGGCCGTAGTCGTTGCCCGGGAAGCTGGAGCCGGCGGTCGAGCCGATGACCGTGGTGCGGGCGGAGTTGGAGTACCAGGTGCCCGCGCCGTCGGTGCAGTGACCGGCGGTCAGGAAGTATTCGGTGCCGTTGCCGGCACGGACGTTGAAGCCGAGGGAGCAGCGCCAGCTACTCGCATAGATGGCGTCGCCGCCCTGGATGAGCTTGTTGAACTTGCCGGGGGTGCGCTTGATCGTGAGTGCGTCGGCGTTGGCGCCGGCCTGCTGCTTGATCTTCGCTATCTCGGCCTGGCTGACCGTGCTGTCGACGGTCAGGAGCACGCGGTTGGTCTTGCTGTCGACGGCCCAGGCGGTGCCCGGGATGTCGGCCTTCAGGATCGAGCCGCTGGCGCTCTTGAGCTCGGTGGCGCTGAAGGTGGCGGGGGTGTCGGACGCGTTCGCGCTGGGGATCGCGATCGCGGCGGCGGCAACGAGGCCGGTGGAAACGGCGATCAGCCGGGTCCGTCTCGAAATGCCACTGCGGGGGGTGGTGCGCTTGATCCTCACTTTTCGTTCCTCCACAAAGGAAGTCGGGGGCCCTCGTGGGGTTTCGGGCCCGTGAGGCGCAGTCCGGGGCGAGGCGGCCCGGATTCCGAATCCGCCGTGCCCCTGACAAGCGCTGTGGGGGAGTATTCGGCCGAACGGCCGGTAGGCGCAAGAGGGCCTTTCGGCCGTGCCCTTCTGAACCACCTGTCACAAAGCCGCGAAACGGCAGGCGAGCGCGCCCGGGGGCAGCAGCACGCCCTTCACAGGGGGCGGGTCAGCCGTCGCAGGGGCAGCAGCAGTCGCATCCGTCGCAGTCGCAATCCCGGCAGCAGCCCTCGCGCTTCTTGCGGGACCACGGCCCCTCGTATTCCTTGGCACAGCACAGCTTGCAGGTGCAGCACAGCAGCCAGAACATCCCGCAGCCGGCCCAGAACCCGCGTCGCCCCCGGGGCGGCTGGGGCACCGGCGCGCCACCGCCGAGACCACCATCGCCGTACCCCCCTCCCCCACCTGCGTAGGGGTTTCCGCCACCGCCCGCATACGGATTCTGCGCAGAGCCGTGCGGCCCCTGGCCGTACGGACCCTGAGGCGGCTGCTGTCCGTACGGCCCGCCCTGATGTGACGCGCACACCGGCACCGTGCCGAACGCCCGGTCCACCGAGCGCCGTAGTTCGTGCACCAACAGCAGATGCACGAGCTTCGCGTCGGCGAACTCGGTGTCACGCAGGGCGAGCCCCACCCCGTGCACCGCGTCGTCGGCGAGCCGTCGGGCCTCCGCGAGGGAGGTGCCGGTCGCGGCGATCGGGTTCCACGCGCCTGACGCAGCGTCAGCGTGCAGGTCCTCCACGGCATCCAGCAGGTGGGCCAGCCGGCCGAAGAGCCGGCCGGCCTCGGCGAGCGGCCCGGCGTTGTGCGGCCGGCCGGCGAGGACCGCCGTGTGCGCGAAGGCGGCGGCCGTCGCGGTCTCGGTCGGCTCGGTGACCACCAGGATCGGCGTGCCGGGTCCGGCGAGCGCCTCGATGCCGCTCTGCCGGTCCACGGCGTCGACCAGGACGGCCGTGTCGAATCCGACGGCGGAGCCGGTGCGCGCCCCGGCGCGGTCCCAGCCCGAGGCGACCCGGCGCGCGGCGCGCGCGACCGGCGCGCGGGCCAGCAGTCCATCGCCGTCGGCGACGTGGTCGCGCACCTTGGCGGAGGCGAGCACCAGCGACACGGCGGCCGCGAGCCGGGCTCCCTCACCGTGCGCGACGGACGCGGTACGCATCCCGCGCAACGGACACGGCCCCGCCGTACGCCGCCCCGCACCGCTCGACGTTCCGGTCGCCCGGCCCGCCTGAGCCTCCGTCAACACCGAGACGAGAAGCCCGTCATAGTTCGTCACGATGCGCGCGAGCTGTCCGTGCTCCCCGCGCAACGCGAGACACAGCCCACACAAATGCGCCATCCACTGGGCCGTGAGGCTCTCCCCGAGCCGGTGCCGACAGGGCCTGACCATTCCGAACACCGATGTCCCCCGTGCTCCGTACGACGTTTGGCGCCGCATGGTATCGGCCACCGCGTTCACCCGTACGCACCGCTCATCACCCGTACGCCGCGAAGAATCGTATTTCACTCACAGTCAGCAGTCGTTTACGACAAGGCCCTTGGGAAACACGGACTCTCGACGGATTCGCTGTGCACCAGTACCGTCACAAACCCCCCGTGCGGCGTCTATCCACTTGGCGCGCCATCCGCATCATGGACGACCATAGGGATGCGGAAAGCAGAAAGACCGCTGTGAGAGGAGGCGTCCATGGGATCGGTACGCAAGGCAAGTGCCTGGCTTGGCCTCGTCGACGACAACGAAGACGAGCGTTACTACGACGACGACTACTCCGACGGGACCGAGCCCGGGGAGGCCTGGGTCACCGATCCGCGCGTCAAGGTGGCCTCGGACGTCGCCGAGGAGAGGGGTCGCCGCATCGGCACGGTGACCCCGGACAGCTTCCGGGACGCGCGCGCCATCGGCGAGCTGTTCCGCGAGGGCGTGCCGGTCATCATGAACCTCACGGCCATGGACGCCGGCGACGCCAAGCGCGTGGTCGACTTCGCGGCCGGACTGATCTTCGGCCTGCGCGGTTCGATCGAGCGGGTGTCGACCCGCGTGTTCCTGCTGACCCCCGCCAACACGGAGATCGTGAACGGCGACCCGGCCGCGCACCGCACGGACGGCTTCTTCAACCAGAGCTGAGGCAGGGCCGCTCACCGGCCCTGCCCCCGCGCACGGTTCACCGGAAGGCGTCGAGTCCGGTGAGCGCCTTGCCCAGCACGAGCTGGTGCATCTCGACGGTGCCCTCGTAGGTGAGCACCGACTCGAGGTTGGTCGCGTGCCGCATCACGGGGTATTCGAGCGAGATCCCGTTGGCGCCGAGAATGGTGCGGGCCGTGCGGCAGATCTCGATCGCCTCTCGTACGTTGTTGAGCTTGCCGAAGCTGACCTGCTCGGGACGCAGGCGGCCGGCGTCCATACGCCGCCCCAGGTGATGGGCGAGCAGAATTCCCTTGTGCAGTTCGACCGCCATGTCGGCGAGTTTGGCCTGGGTGAGCTGGAAGCCGCCGATGGGCCGCCCGAACTGCTCCCGCGACTTCGCGTAGTCGACCGCGGCCTCGAAGCAACTGCGGGCCGCGCCCATGGCGCCCCAGACGATCCCGTACCGGGCGTGCGACAGACAGCTGAGCGGTCCGCGCAGGCCGGTGCCCTCCGGCAGTACGGCGTCGGCGGGCAGCCGTACCTCGTCGAGGACGAGTTCGCTGGTGACGGAGGCCCTGAGGGACCACTTGTGCTTGATCTCGGGGGCGGAGAACCCGGCGCTGTCCGTCGGCACGACGAACCCGCGGATCCCGTCCTCGGTCTGCGCCCACACGACGGCGACGCCGGCGACCGACCCGTTGGTGATCCACATCTTGCGGCCGTTGAGGACCCAGTCCGTGCCGTCGCGCTTGGCGTACGTCCGCATGGAAGCCGGGTCGGATCCGTGGTCGGGCTCGGTCAGCCCGAAGCACCCGATGACCTCGCCGGCGGCCATTCGGGGCAGCCACTGCTGCTTCTGCGCTTCACTGCCGAACCGGTGGATCGCGTACATGGCGAGGGAGCCCTGCACGGAGACGAGGGACCGGATCCCGGAGTCGGCGGCCTCCAGCTCCAGGCAGGCGAGCCCGTACTGCACGGCGGACGCCCCGGCGCAGCCGTACCCCTTCAGGGACATCCCCAGGGCGCCGAGCTCCCCGAGCTCCCGAGCGAGCTCCCGGATCTCCGGCAGCTCCCCCTTCTCATACCACTCGGCGACATGCGGCAGCACCCGGTCCGCGGCCCAGGCCCGCACGGTGTCCCTGATCCCGAGATCCTCCGGTTCCAGGAGTTCGTCCAGCCCGAGGGGGTCGGCGGGGTCGAAGGGAGGAAGCTTGGACGACTCGGACATGCGAACACCCTCCGAAACTCTTTAACTAGCACTGCTAGCCAAGACGCTACGACGCCTGCCCACCCCCGCACCACCCGTAGCTGCGAACTGAGGAGCAGAGGTCGCCCGCGGGTGGCACCTCGCCGCCGGCGTCACACCGAGACGCGGGACTCCGCGGCGTCCCTCGGTGCAGGAACCTCCACCGCACCAGCGTCCTCACACTGCATGACCCGCGGCAAACGCAACGCCATCACCGCCCCGAGCAGCAACAACCCCGCACTCACCAGCAACGTCACATGCAGCCCGTGCACGAACGCATCCCGGGCGGCATGACGCAGAGCAACTCCCGCCACCCCGCCCAGCTGCGCGGCAACCTCGTACGCCTCCCCCAGCGAATGCCCCGCCGAGGAGGACGCCGCCTCCGGCACCCCCGGCACGCCCGACAGCCCGGGCGCGTACGCCGCGTTCATCACCGTGCCGAGCAGCGCGATCCCGATCCCCGCCCCCAGCTGGTACGACGTCTCCCCGATCGCCGCCGCCCCGCCGGCCTGCTCCTGCGGCGCCTCGCTCAGCATCGACTCGTACGCCCCGAACAGCGTCGTCTCCAGCCCGAAGCCGAGCAGCACGAACCCGGTCAGCATCAGCGCGCAGTCGTCCGTCCGGCCCAGCGCCGTCAGCAGCACCACCGCGAACGCCGTCAGACAGAACCCGAAGCACACCATCCGCCGCGGACCGAACCGCCGCAGCATCCGCGCCCCGGCCAGCCCGGCCGCCATCGCCGCGAACGTCAGCGGCAGCAGCCGCAGCCCCGTCTCCAGCGGCGACAGACCGAGCACCAGCTGGAGGTACTGCGCGGCGATCAGTTCGAGCCCGACCAGCGCGAGCATGGCCAGCACGATGCACCCGACGGACGTGCTGAACGCCGGCCGGGCGAACATCCTGAGGTCGACCAGCGGATGCGCCCGCCGCCGCTGCCGCCGTACGAACGCGACCAGCAGCGCGGCGCCCACCACCAGCGGCAGCACGGTGAGCAGGCTCCCCACCGACTCCCCGCCGCCGAGCCGCTTGACGCCCAGCACCATCCCGAACAGCCCGATCGCCGCCATCAGCGCGCCGACCACGTCCCAGGGCCCTTCGCCGTCGCCCTTCGACTCGGGCAGCAGCAGTCGCCCGACCGGGAGGCTGACCAGCATCAACGGGATGTTGACGAGGAACACCGAGCCCCACCAGAAGTGCTCCAGCAGGAAGCCGCCGAGCAGCGGTCCGACCGCCGCGCCCACCGCGGCCACGGCGCTCCAGATGCCGATCGCGAGCGCCCGCTCGCGCCGGTCCGGGAAGACCTGCCGCAGGATCGACAGGGTCGCCGGCATGATCATCGCGCCGCCCACGCCGAGCAGCGCCCGCGCCACGATCAGTACCTGGGCGTTGTCCGCCAGGGCCGCCAGGCCGGAGGCGACGCCGAACAGCGCGTACCCGAGGAGCAGGACCCTTCGGCGGCCGACGCGGTCGCCCAGCGTGCCGAACAGGATCAGCAGCGAGGCGCAGACGAGCGGATAGACGTCGACGATCCAGAGCAGCTCTATCCCGCCGGGCTTCAGGTCCTCGGTGACGGCGGGGACCGCCACGTGCAGCACGGTGGCGTCGACGGCGACCAGCAGCAGGCTGACGCAGAGGACGACCAGGACCACCCAGCGGTTGGCACCGGCCCCGGCCGCCCGACGGCGCAGCGCAGCGGCCGTGGTCGTCCCGGACATGTACGTACCTCCCAGATGTTCCCTCGCGATCGGCGGGCTCACGGGGTGGGGGACGCCCCCGCGACTCGGCCGGAGAGGAGCGGTGGTCTCCGGCCCGCGCAAACGAAAAGCGAGTGACACGTCAGAGTACGCGAGTCCGCGCCGGAGCCGAGTGGCGGACCTCTCACCCGTCCGGCGGAAAGGTGTGGCGTACGCCACTCCCCTCTCCACCGTCCACGCCCCGGGCGGCCGGCCGGTTCCCGCTCGGGTCGATAATCGGGCCCGTGACCGATCTTGAGACGCGCGCGGCCCCGTCCCGCGCCGGGGCGCTGCACCGGGCGGCCCCGGCGCTCCTCGGGTACGCGGCCGTCCGTGCCCTGGGCCTCGTCACCCTGGCCCTGTGGAGCGCGGCGCGCGACAAGAGCGCGTACACGCTGCTGACCGCTCGCTGGGACGCGCTCTGGTACACCAGGGTCGCCGAGCTCGGCTACGGCTACGAAGTGCGCGTGGCGAACGGGGACGTGCACTCGAACCTCGCGTTCTTCCCGCTGCTGCCCTGGCTGGAGCGCCTGGTGGCGGCGGTGTCCCCGCTGTCGTACGCGGACGGCGGATTCCTGGTCAGCCTGCTCGCCTCGATCGCCGCGGCCTGGGGGATCTTCGCGGTCGCGGACCATGTGTACGGCCGCCGGGCCGGGGTCTGCGCGGTGCTGCTGTGGGCGGTGCTCCCGGTCGGGATCGTGCAGTCGATGGCGTACAGCGAGTCGCTGTTCACGGCGCTCGCCGCGTGGTCGCTGTACGCGGTTCTGACGGGCCGCTGGGTGACCGCGGGCACGCTGGCCCTGCTCGCGGGACTGACCCGCCCGGTCGGGATGGCCGCGGTGGCCGCGGTCTGGGTGGCGGGGATCGCCTCCTTCGCGCGGGAGCCGAGCGTCGGCGACGCCGACGGTCCCGGCCCTCGCGCCCGCCGCGTCCTCGGCATGCTGCTCGCCCCCCTCGGCACCGCCGGATACGTGCTGTGGGTGGGCCACCGCACCGGCAAGGGTCCGCTCGGCTATCTCGACGTGCAGGCGGGGTGGCGCAACGGCTTCGACGGGGGGTACGCCTTCGCCCGGTTCGTCGCCGAGAAGTTCACGTCGTTCCCCTCGGCTCTGGCCGGAGCCGGGCTGATCGCCGGGGTCGTGTCAGTCGTATGGCTGTATGTGGCCGGTGTACGTCAGCGCCAGCCGCTGCCGGTGCTGGTCTACACCGGAGCAGTCACCGCGCTCGCCCTGTGCGCGTCGAGCTACTTCGGCTCGAAACCGCGCCTGCTGATGCCCGCCTTCCCGCTGCTGCTGCCCCTCGCCCTTACCCTGGCCCGGCTGCGTATCCGCAGGTCAGCGCTGGTGCTGGGGGCGGTGGCGGTCGCCTCGGCGGTGTACGGGGCGTGCTGGCTGAACGGTTCGGGTCCCCCCTGACCCGCTGTGAGCATTCGGAGAATTCCGCACCATGCCCCGGTGAACGAATTCAAAAGCTCAATAAAACCCGCATCCGGAATGATCAAAGGAATTGAAGGCTGCGGGGCCCGGCGATTACGGATTCGCTGGAAATAAACCTCCTCCTGAGAGGAATCCCACATCACATCGTCATCACAAAGCCGTTGATTCGACAGGGATCCGAGCTCACTCGCTGTAACGTCGATTGGGTGCGTACCGAACCGAAGCTCACCCGTCTGGACCGGGTGTTCGCCCGGCTGGACCGTGAGCCGGAACGACCGGCCCACATCGATGTGCCGAAGATGAGCAGGCACCGCATCGTGCTCTTCGCGGCGACCCTGGCCTTCTACGGCGCGATCGTGTGGGCCGTGATCATCACGTCCTGGCTGGTGCGGCTCGACTGGCAGGTCATGTTCTTCCGGCCGTACCAGCAGTGGTCGGAGATCCACTGGTTCGTCGACTACTACGTGGTGCTCGGCCAGCGCGGCCCCACCGCCGTGATGGTCGCGGCCTGGCTGGGCTGGCGCTCCTGGCGGCAGCACACCCTGCGCCCGCTCCTCGCCCTCGGCGTCTCGCTGCTCCTGCTGAACATCACGGTCGGCGCCGCCAAGTACGGCATGGGCCGCCTGGGACCGCACTACGCGACCGTGATCGGCTCGAACGAGATGTGGCGCGGCGGCGATATATTTCCGAGCGGTCACACCGCCAACGGTGTCGTGACCTGGGGCATCCTGGCCTATCTGGCCTCCACCCCGAGAGCCCGCCGCTGGCTGTCCGCCGTGTCCGCGGTGACCTCGCTCGGCGTCGGGATGGCCACCGTCTACCTCGGTACGCACTGGCTGAGCGATGTGCTGCTGGGCTGGGCCGCGGGGCTGCTGATCCTGCTCGCCCTGCCGTGGTTCGAGCCGCTGATCGCCCGTGCCGAGGCGAGGATCTTCGACCTGCGCGACCGCTGGCGGGCCCGCCGGAGCCGGTCGGCGCCGGCCACCGCACCGGTCAGCGCGCCGCCCGTGGTGGTCACGCCGCTGCCCGGCGACCGCGACGACGTCGCGGCCCGCTCCCCCCGGGCCCCGGCCTACCTGGCTCCGGGGCCGCACACGGCCCGCTCGGAGCGCACGCCGATCACCCCCGCGGGCAGCCGCCGCCCGCCGCACACGGAGCGGCACCCCCGCGGCTCGGCGTCCTCGGCCCGCCCCGTGACGGGCGGCTGACGACGGACGGCGGGGTGGGTGCGCACACCCCGTCCTGGCACGGCGAAGGCCCCGGTCCTGGAGCGGAACCGGGGCCTTCGCGGCGTCTCAGCCCTTCCAGGCCCGCGCCACCCGGCCGCCCCTCACCTCGAAGTTCAGCCGGCCGACGCGGTACTCCATCGTGATGATCGCCCCCGGCGGCAGCGAGCGCACCGTCGGCCAGCCGCGCTCGCGCGCGAGGTGCTCGGCCCGGTCGGCCTCCAGGCCGACGTAGGTGTCCGGGCTGTCGTCGGGTTCCGCGGATGGTGTCGGAATCGGTGCCATGCCGCCACGCTATGCCGTGCCCGGCGACCGCGGAAGTCCGGGCCTGTGACCCCGGTTCCTGTCCCTCCTCTGTCCCTCCCCTGTCACGCTTCTGTCACAAGATCACGAGAGGAGTTTCGGACGCGGTGCGTCACACGGACGAGCGGTTTCGTAGGCCTTCCGCAGGTATTCGATCGCAATTTCCGCGTGTCACATGAGCCCATGGAAAAGCCCGGCGGAAAGTTCCGGGAGAAGTGACCTCGGGGCCCCATTCCATTCCGGCACCGCACCGGGCCGGCGGAGCCGCCGCCGCACAGGAAATGCATGGCTCCGGCACAGAGAGGCCGGTACGCCCCCTGTCGGAGCGCTCGGTGACGCGAGCATCATGGCGTGAGCTCGCGAGTACGCGGCGCGGGCTTCGGCGGGCCCGGCACGCGATGAGCGAAGGGGCGAGCGAGCGATGGGGACGCAGACCGTACAGGCGACGGCTCGGCCCGTGCCGAGGACGAAGCACGGGCGGGTGGTGGTCGACTGGCTGACCACGACGGACCACAAGAAGATCGGTCACCTCTACCTGATCACGTCGTTCGTGTTCTTCCTGATCGCCGGAGTGATGGCGCTGCTGATGCGCGCCGAGCTGGCCCGCCCCGGCCTCCAGATCATCAACAACGAGCAGTTCAACCAGGCGTTCACCCTGCACGGCACGATCATGCTGCTGCTGTTCGCGACGCCGACCTTCGCGGGCTTCGCGAACGAGCTGATGCCGCTGCAGATCGGCGCGCCCGACGTCGCCTTCCCTCGGCTGAACATGCTCTCGTACTGGCTGTTCCTGTTCGGCGGGCTGATCGTGCTGGGCTCGCTGCTGGTGCCCTCCGGACCGGCCGACTTCGGGTGGTTCGCCTATGCCCCGCTCAACAGCGCGGAGCGCACGCCGGGACTCGGGGCCGACCTGTGGATCATGGGCCTGGCGCTGTCCGGCTTCGGGACGATCCTC
Organism: Streptomyces chartreusis NRRL 3882; assembly: GCF_900236475.1. Classification (GTDB taxonomy): domain Bacteria; phylum Actinomycetota; class Actinomycetes; order Streptomycetales; family Streptomycetaceae; genus Streptomyces; species Streptomyces chartreusis_D. Next base: position 7,105,565 of record NZ_LT963352.1, on the reverse strand, counting down.
GGCGCGGTCAACTTCATCACCACCATCATCGGGATGCGCGCGCCCGGCATGACGATGTTCCGGATGCCGATCTTCGTCTGGAACACGCTGTTCACGTCGATCCTGATCCTGATGGCGTTCCCCGTGCTGGCGGCGGCGCTGCTGGTACTGGAGGCGGACCGGCGGTTCGGCGCGCAGGTCTTCGACGCCACCAACGGCGGGGCGATCCTGTGGCAGCACCTGTTCTGGTTCTTCGGCCATCCCGAGGTGTACATCATCGCGCTGCCGTTCTTCGGCATCATCACGGAGATCATCCCGGTCTTCAGCCGCAAGCCGATGTTCGGCTATCTCACGCTGGTCGGCGCGACGATGGCGATCACCGGCCTGTCGGTGGTGGTGTGGGCGCACCACATGTTCGCGACGGGCGCGGTGCTGCTGCCGTTCTTCTCCTTCATGAGCTTCCTGATCGCGGTGCCGACGGGTGTGAAGTTCTTCAACTGGACCGGCACGATGCTCAAGGGCTCGCTGTCCTTCGAGACGCCGATGCTGTGGGCGACGGGCTTCCTGGTGACGTTCCTGTTCGGCGGGCTGACCGGGGTGATCCTGGCGTCGCCGCCGATGGACTTCCACGTGACGGACACGTACTTCGTGGTGGCGCACTTCCACTACGTGGTCTTCGGCACGGTCGTCTTCGCGATCTTCGCCGGCTTCTACTTCTGGTGGCCGAAGTTCACCGGGAAGATGCTCGACGAGCGACTCGGCAAGATCCAGTTCTGGACGCTCTTCACCGGCTTCCACACCACGTTCCTGGTGCAGCACTGGCTGGGCGCCGAGGGCATGCCCCGCCGGTACGCCGACTACCTCGCCGCCGACGGGTTCACGGCGCTCAACACCGTCTCGACGATCGGCGCTTTCCTGCTCGGCATGTCGACGCTGCCGTTCCTCTACAACGTGTGGAAGACCGCCAAGTACGGCGAGAAGGTCGAGGTCGACGACCCTTGGGGCTACGGCCGTTCCCTGGAGTGGGCGACATCGTGCCCGCCGCCCCGGCACAACTTCACGGTGCTGCCCCGGATCCGGTCCGAGTCGCCGGCGTTCGACCTGCACCATCCGCAGTACGCGGCGGTGACTGCGCAGCCCGAGCCAGAGCGCCATCAAGCCGGTCGCGAGCCCTCCTGATCGCCTCGATCAGCCCGTCGGGTTCGAGCACCTCGAACTCGAAGCCCAGCATCATCACGTGGATCACCATCACGTCGATGCTCCCCGCGCCGCAGCGCAGCAGGCAGCTGTCCGGGCCCTCCGCCTCCAGCACCCCGGCGCTGGGCGAGATGTGCGCGGCGGCCTCCTCCAGGGGCGCCAGGAGCCGCACGACGGCGTGGGTGGCGTACACGCGCGTGGAGACGCCCTGGGAGACGTAGGCGGCGAGGTCCTCGGCGGGCGCCTCACGCGGCTCGAAGCGCGGGCCGTGCGGTGGCCTGGGCGTGATGCGGTCGACGCGGAAGGTGCGCCAGTCCTCCCGGTCGAGGTCCCAGGCGACCAGGTACCAGCGGCGCTCGGTGCACACCAGGCGGTGCGGTTCGACACTGCGGCGGCTCTGGGTGCCGTCGTGGCCCCGGTACTCGAAGCGCAGGCGCTCGGCGTCCCGGCACAGGTGGGCGAGCTCGGTCAGCACGGCCGGGTCGACGGCGTCGGGCACGGGCCCGCGCAGCATCGGCACGGTGAAGGCGTTGAGGGCGCCCACCCGGCGGCGCAGCCGGTTCGGCAGCACCTGTTCCAGTTTGGCCAGAGCCCGCACGGAGGTCTCGCCGATGCCCTCGATGCCCTGCCCGGCGGCCGTGCGCAGCCCGATCGCCACGGCGACGGCCTCGTCGTCGTCCAGGAGCAGCGGCGGCAGCTCGGCGCCCGCGCCCAGTTGGTAGCCGCCGCCCGTGCCGGGGCTGGCGTTGACCGGGTAGCCGAGTTCCCGCAGCCGGTCCACGTCCCGGCGCAGGGTGCGGGCGCTGACGCCGAGGCGCTGCGCAAGGTCGGGGCCGGACCACTCGCGGTGGGCCTGGAGCAGGGACAGCAGGCGCAGCAGGCGTGCCGAGGTCTCCAACATGGGGGCGAGTCTGCCAGCCCTTGCGGACAGTGGCTGTCCTCAAGGCTCGTACGCCAGCTGCGGGACGTCGAAGCAGGTGCGGTTCATGTTCCCCTGGCCGACCCAGCCCCTGCCGTCCTGCCAGCGGGCCACCGACAGACAGGTCCGGCTGGTCCTCGGCGGCTCGGCGAGCCGCTCGAACCCGACGGGGAGGAGCAGTCCGCCCGCGGTGTATCCCTCGCTGCGGTTCATGTAGGCGTCGACGCACGCGCGCGTGATGCCCGTCCTCGCGCAGGACCGCGCGGCGTCCGTGAACCAGCGGGCGGCCGCCCAGCCCTCCAACTGCCACTGCGAGTGCGTCTTCAGGTTCTTCGTCGCCTCGCGGAACTCCCGTACGGCCGGGTGGCCGGTGTCGTCGTAGTTGCGGCTGGACCCGGTCGCCCAGAGGGCGTTGCGGCAGCGCGGGGCGTCCTTGTAGGCGTCGGCGACGGTGGACGTCCAGTTCTGCACGTTGGTCACCTTGGCGGTGACGTGGGCGCCGACCTCGTCCATGGCCTGGCACAGCCGGGCGTTGCCGTGGCTGTCGATGGCGTCGAAGACGAGGTCGGCGCCCTGTTCCTTCAGGTCGGCCGCGACGGCGCGGAAGTTGGGCAGGGCGAAGTCGACCTGCTCGGTGACGACCTGGTAGCCCTCGGCGCGCAGGCCCCGTTCGACGAGCCGGGCGTAGGCGGCGGACGCGGACTGGTTGTAGGAGACGACGGCGGCGGTCCGGGCGCCGTGCTCGCGCTTGAAGTAGCGGTAGACCTCGGTGCCGCCGTACAGCTTGCCGTCCCAGCCGGTGGTGCCGTTGCGCGGCGCGTGGCTGCCGTAGATGCCGTAGAGGTGCGGGTAGGTGTCGTAGGCGCTGCCGATGGGCTGGCCGCCGATGTCGGGCACGCGCGCGCGGGAGACGCGGGAGGCGCCCGCGTAGTCCAGGGCGGTGGTGGCGACCAGGGCGACCACCTTGTCCTCCTCGACCAGCCGGTGCACGCACTCGTTGTTGCCGACGCCGCTGCCGCCGTCGTCGCACAGGCGTACCTCCACGTGGCGGCCGTCGATGCCGCCGCGCGCGTCGAGCCGGTCGAACCATGCCCGGGCGCCGTCGCGCGGGCCGGTGAAGGCGCTGCCGCCGACCGGGCTGGTGGCGCTGGTGATGATGCCGACCCGCAGGGGCGCGGAGTCGCGGGGCGCGGAGCCGCGGTCGTCGTGCTCGAAGTCGCTCTCCGGGAGCCGGCTGCCGCAGGCCGCGCTCAGGGCGAGCAGCAGCACCGCGGCGAGGGCCTCAACAGCCCGGGACCGGCGACGCATTGCCGCTCAGCTGGACCAGCGCGCACAGCGTCTTGACGGACAGCTTCCAGGTGCCGTCCTGCTCGACGGCCGTCCCGGAGGCGTCCGGCAGGGCGGTGGCGCCCTTCAGGGTGAGCGTGTACGTCACGTCCGCCTCGGTCGCCGAGGTGAACTCGATCTTGGTGACCTTCGCCTGGACCTGTCCGCCGCGCTCGTCACCGCTGAAGGCCCGCAGGACGGGGCCCATCCGGTTGCCGTTCTCCAGGACGGCCTGCTTGTCCTCGGTCGAGGTCTTCGGGTCGAAGAACTTCTGCCAGTTCTGCCTGATCTCCGTCTCGGCCGCGGCCCGGTCCGCCGGCGCGCTGGCCGGTGCGCTCGTGGTCCGCTCCGCGGTCGGTGTGGGCGGCGTGCTCCGGCTGCCGCCGCCGTTGTCGTCGCTGCATGCCGCGAGAGCCGGGGCGAGGGTGAGGATCAGGGCGGCCGCGATCGCCGTGCCCCGTCCTGCGGCTCGTGGGCCCCGTGTCGCGTTCCCCCGCCTGAGGTCGCTGCCGAGAACCATCTGGCTCACCACCGGGTGTCGGTCCGGGCCATGTGCGCCCGGTGCTTTCAGGGTCAGCTTCCAAGGGGCATAGTGCAAGCGAGCGGCGGACTTGAACAGGCGGCCAGGCGCGTGCCCGGACAACCGACGTGTGGGAGCCAGCGATGCGGACAAGCCGACTGCGGACCGTGCATCCCGTCCTCTGGGCCGGCTGGGCGGCGCTGGCCGCCGGCGCGGTGCTGTGCGTCGTCGGCTGGTACGGCGTCTCCGGGGAGCGCTTCGCCGAGCGGCAGCTGCCCTACCTCGCCTCCTGCACGATCCCCGGCGCGGCACTGATCGTCTCCGGTGCGGTGCTGCTGGCCCACGGCCGGGGCTCGATCGCCGCCGCGCGCGTGGAGGAGCTGTACGGCCTGCTGGTGGCGGCCGAGCCGGCGGACGCGGACGTGACCGGGCAGGCCGCGCTCGCGCCCCTCGCGGTCAGCGGCGAGCTGCTGATGGTGCCGGGCGGCACGCTGTGGCACCGCGCGGACTGCCCGCTGGTGGCGGGGAAGGAGGAGGCGGTTCCGGTGGACTCCGAGCTGGTGGCGAGCGGCGAGCTGGGCCCGTGCCCGATCTGCGAGCCCGCCGACGAGACCGACTGAGCCCGGACGATGTCCTCACTGACGTACGACCTCACTCTGGCCGGGCTGTCGGTCGGCAGCGCGGCGGCGCTGACCGGGATCGGCCTGATCGTGACGTACCGCGCGACCGGGGTGCTGAACTTCGCGCACGGCGCGATCGCGATGGTGTGCGCCTACGCGCTGCGGCAGTGCGTGGTCGAGTGGGGCTGGCCGCTGTGGCTCGGGGCCGCGGTGGCGCTGCTGGTGCTGGCGCCGGGGCTGGGTGTCGTACTGGAACGGTTCGTCTTCCGGCCCCTGGCGGTTCTCGGCGGTGACCCGGCGCAGACGCTGGTGGCGTCCATCGGCGTGTTCGTGCTGCTGGTGGGCGGGGCGGCGCTGTTGTGGGGACAGGGGGCGCGGGACGACGCGCCGGAGCTGGTGCCGGACGAGCCGTGGAGGCAACTGGCGGTGGTGCTGGTGCTGGCCGCGGGGGTCACGGCGGTCGTCCGCTGGACGCGGTTCGGGCGGGAGCTGCGGGCCGTGGTCGACGACCGGCGGCTCGCCGTGCTGGGCGGCATCGACGCGGACCGGGTCGCGGCGGCGGGCTGGGCGTTCGGCTCCTTCACGGCGGGCCTGACCGGCGTACTGCTGGCGCCGTACGTGCGGCTCGACCCGTACGGGCTGTCGCTGCTCGTGATGGAGGTCGTGGCGGTCGCGGTGGCCGCGCGGATGCGGAGTCTGCCGGTCGCGGTGGTGGTGGCGCTGGGCGTCGGGGTGGCGCAGAGCCAGCTCACGCGGCTGCACCCGTCCGGGTGGGGCGCGCCGCTGCTCCAGACGGCCGCCACGAACCTGTTCGTCGTCGCTCTGCTGGTCGCGGCCCTGGTCCTGCCGGGCGTGGGCACCCGTGACGCGCTGCCGCGCACGGCCACCGCCCGGGTTCCGACACCGCCGGGCGCGTGGATCGTGGCGGCCGTGCTGTTCCTGCTGCCGCTGGGCCTCGCCGGCCGGGATCTGCACACGTCGATCCAGGTGCCGGCGCTGGCCGTCGTCCTGCTGTCCCTGGTGGTGGTCACCGGCCGCGGCGGCCAGATCTCCCTGGGGCAGGCGGCGTACGCGGGTCTGGGCGCGCTGTTCACCGCGCTGCTGGCGGCGGGCCGCTTCCCTGGCCTGCCGGCCGTGCCGGAGCTGGCGGCCCTCGCGGTGGCGATCGTCCTGGTGGCACCGCTCGGCCTGCTCACGGGCTGGCCGGCGATCGGCCGCCGGGGCCTGGCGCTGGCGCTGGCGACGTTCGCCGTCGGCGTGGGCGTGAGCCGCTTCGTCTTCACCCAGCCGTACGCCACCTCGGGCCTGTCGCCGGGCCGCCCGGCGGGTTTCGAGGGGGACCGCGCGTACTACGTCCTGGAGTTGCTCCTGCTGGCGCTCGCGCTGCTCGTGGCACACGCGCTGCGCCGGGGCCGGACGGGCCGGGCCCTCGCGGCCATGCGGGACCACGAGGCGGGGGCGCAGGCGGCGGGCGTCCGGGTGCCGTCCCTGAAGCTGCTCGCCTTCGTCGCGGGCGCCGCGCTCGCCGCGCTGGGCGGCGGCATGCTCGGCATGGGCCTGCGCGCCTTCGACCCCACCGCCTACGACCCCGTGCGCGGTCTGCTGTGGTTCGCGGCGGTCGTGGTGCTGGGCGCCGACAGCACCCTCGGCGCGCTCGGCGCCGCGGCCCTCCTGGTCGGCCTGGACGCGGGCACGCGCGGCGGCGTGGCGGCGGCCCTGATCGGCGTCCTGGCGGTCCTCGTGGGACGCTTCCCCGGCGGCCCGTACGAGGCCCTGCGCACAGCGGCGGAACGCCTGCGCCTGCGCCGCGCACCGGCCCTCACACCGGCGGGAGCCCGGGCACGCGGGCTGCTGCGCCCGGCGGAGCGACGGGCGGCCCGGACGGCGCCGGTGCCCGCGGGCGCGACGGCGGCAGGACCGACACGGGCGACAACGACAGGGGCGACGGCGACAGGGGCGACAGCGCGTGCGGCACACCACCGGAGCAGCCGGCCACCGGCCTCCCCGGGCTCAGCCACACCGTCGGCCCCCGCCTCCCCCCTCCTCACGGCCCGCCGCCTCCACGCCCGCTACGGCGGCTTCACCGCCCTCGACGAGGTCGACCTGGACGTCTCCCCCGGGCGGATCACCGCGGTCGTGGGCCCCAACGGGGCGGGAAAGAGCACCCTGTTCCACTGTCTGGCCGGGACGCTGTGGCCCGCACGTGGCACGGTACGGCTGGGCGGGCGGGACATCACCGCCCTGCCCGCGCACGCCCGCACCCGGCTCGGCGTCGCGCGGACCTTCCAGCAACTGGCCGTCTTCCCCTCGCTGACCGTGGCCGAGAACGTCCGGGTGGGCGCCGAACAGGGCCGGGTGACCGATCCGGGCGCCGTGGAGCGGACCCTCAGGCTGCTCGGACTCGACGGGCCGGTGCGGGCGCTGCCCGCCGCCGGTCTCCCCACGGGGACGCTGCGCCGCGTCGAACTGGCCCGGGCCCTCGCGGGCGCCCCGCGCGTCCTGCTGCTCGACGAGCCCGCCGCCGGCCTCGACACTAGCGAAGTGGCCACCCTCGCCCGGGTCCTGAAGGCCCTGGCCGCCGACGGCACGGCCCTGCTCGTCGTCGAGCACGACCTGGACCTGGTGGCCGGCCTCGCCGACGTCGTGCACGTGATGACGGCGGGCCGGATCGTCGCCTCCGGCCCGCCCGGGCGGGTCCTGGACGCCCTGGGAACGGCGGCCGGGTGATGACCACCCTCGCCCTGCGCCACGCGCGCGTGCGCTACGGCCCCCTGGAGGCCCTGCACGGTGTCACCCTCGCCGCCCCGGGCCCGGGCCTGACCGTGCTGCTGGGCCGCAACGGCTCCGGCCGCAGCACCGCCCTGCACGCCCTGGCCGGAACGGTGCCCCTGTCGGGCGGCGCCGTGGTGTGGGACGGCGCCGACGTGACCCGCGTCCCCGCGTACGAGCGGGCCCGGCGCGGGCTGTGCCTCGTCCCGGAGCGACGGGCCGTGTTCGGCTCGCTCACCGTGCGCGAGAACCTCGGGCTCGCCGCCCCGGACCACGGCCCGGCCCTCGACGCCTACCCGCAGCTGCGGCCCCTGCTGGAGCGGCGGGCCGGCACCCTCTCCGGCGGGGAACAGCGCATGCTCGCCCTGTCCCGGGCGCTGCTGGCCCGCGCGCGCGTGGTGCTCGTCGACGAGCCCGCCCAGGGCATGTCGCCCTCGGTCGCGGCCCGCACGTACGAGCTGCTGAGCGCGCTCGACGCGTGCGTGGTGGTCGCCGAGCAGCGCCTGCCGCCCGCCCTGCGGGAGCGGCCCGCGATCGTCTACGAACTGCGGCGCGGGACGGTCGTGTTCGCCGGAGAGTCGGGCGAGCTCCCCCGCTGACCCGGCATGCGAAGACCCCGTCCGGTCGGCTGACCGGACGGGGCCCGTGTCCCGGCGAGGGGGAGCGGCTCAGAGTGCGAGGCGCAGGCCGGGCACGATCATGTCGGGGTCACCGCCGATGGCGGCCTGGTTGGCGGCGTAGAGGTGCTGCCAGGTGGTCCCGTGCCGGGCGGCGACGCCGCTCAGTGTGTCGCCCTCGCGGACGGTGTAGTCGCCGCGGGAGGAGCCGCGGTCGGGGTGTGCCGTGGAACGCGCCGGCGTCTTCGAAGGCTTCGCCGGAGCGGGCTCGGCGGCGCTGACCGGGTCGCCCGCCGCGGAAGCCGCGGGTGCGCTGCCGCCCGCCCCGGCGCGTGCCGAGCAGGTCGGCCAGGCGCCCCATCCCTGGGCCCGCTGGACCTTGGTGGCGACGGCGATCTGCTGGGACTTGCTCGCCTGGTCGGCGGTGGGCGCGTAGGCCGTGCCGCCGTAGGCGCGCCAGGTCGAAGCGGCGAACTGGAGTCCGCCGTAGTAGCCGTTGCCGGTGTTGATGTGCCAGTTGCCGCCGCTCTCGCACTGGGCGATGCGGTCCCACACTCCGCTGTCAGCCGCCGCGGCGTTTCCGGTCGCGGCCAGCAGCCCGAGGGGCGCGAGCAGTGCCGCCCCGGCGAGGACCGCCGTCGTACGAACCTGGTTCTTCCGAGCGTTGTCGCGCGTGGTATCGGCACATTCGGACATGTAGTTCCCTCTCGAAGCACTCGGGGTCCCCCGAGGCGGAACGCCACGCCCCGCGCCATGGGGCGCGTGGGTCGCGCTCGCCCCGTCCGCCGGTGTGGTGCTGTGCGTGGTTCCGGAGAATCACGCGGCCGGCGGACGTACCCGAGCGGTGCTCGCTGCACACGGCCGAGGAATCTAAGGAGGTTGACGGGCCGTCATCAACCGGTTGCCCGTCATGCCAGGCCAGTTCCCCGATACCTCGGGTAACGGCTATTTCCGGACACCCACTTCATTCCTGGATTTCCGGATATGTCGACCAACGCGCCCGACGGTCTGTGACCCACTTCACCGCCTCAACCCCCCTGAGAAACGGGCGACTTGACGGTGAGTACGCGATTCCGCGCCGAGCGTGACCCTGCGCGCTGGTTGGTTCGATTCCGTTCGCTCTGGGGCGTGACTCCCGCCACAGATCGCCCGTTGTCTTCTTCATGAGCCGGGACCCACCCGGACCACGGGCCGGGAGCCACCCGGTCCTGTCACGCACCGCATCCCCGAGGGAGCCACCCGTGCCGCGCATGCTCGACGTCAGCGACGAGGTACGCGCCGAGATCGGCGACGAAGAAGCAGACCGCCTGCTCGCCGGAGAGACCGCCCCGGGCAGTTACGACTGCACGTCCTGCCGCACTCCGGGCGACTCCGAGCAGGAGCGCACCAGCACCGTCCTGTTCATCGGGGACGAGACCGCCGTCCTCGCCTTCGCCCACGCAGGCTGCCTGCCCTCGCAGGTCGTCCAGGTCACCGAGGAACAGCTGCGGGGCGCCGTGAAGTCCATCACCGGCGACACCGTCGACCTGGAACCCGACAAGGTGGTGCCCGAGCAGGCGGTGCTCGGCGTGACCAGCGGACTCGTGCTGATCGCCGGGGAGCTGCATCCGGCCCTGGTGGTGGAGCCGACCGCGCCCATCGCCCGGCCGGGCGCCACGGGCTCCGGCGACGACTTCCTGCCGCTGCTGATCGAGCAGGGCTTCATGCCGCTGACCGAGCTGTCGGCCGTACCGCCCGTGCTGCACGGCTGGTCCGTGCTGCTCGCCGTGGGCCAGCTGCACGCGGTGCTCCAGCCCGGCGGCAACGGCGGCCAGCCGGTGGCCTGGTGGCAGGCGCACCAGCCGCTCCAGGTCACCGAGGGCTGGCGCGCGGCCGCCAACAAGCACCAGCAGGCGCTGGTGTTCGCCGCGCCGGTCGGCTCGATCGGCCGCCAGCCGCGCGAGGACCTGCTGCGGGACGCGCTGGACAAGGCGGCGGCGACCGGAAAGCTCGTCGCCGCCGCGCTGCCGCTGGCCGGCACCTGAGCGGCGCGTCACCCGAGCGGACCGCACCCCTGCGAAAGCCGTACCCGGGCCGCATCCCTTGACCCCCGGGGTCGTTTGGACATACGTGCACGCATACGACGTTCCCCGCCGCCAGTCCTACTCGTCGATCCCCTCCGCACGGTCGGCTCAGGACTCCCAGGGCGGCCCATCGGCCACGCCGATCTACGACGCGCTCTACGCCGAGTACGTCAAGTCCTTCCGCGCACTTCCCGGCGACCGCAGCGGCGAAGAGAAATTCGGCTTCACCGCCTTCGGGAACATCCCGCACGGCACGGGCTCCTACGGCAGTTCGCACAGCAGCTCGTACAGTGCCTACAGCGCGGGTGCCCAGAGCGCCCGCCATGCCGCCGGACAGCAGACGCAGTGGCAGCGCGTCGGGACCGTCGGCTCGCACGGCCCGGGGATGCACCACGTGCCGGCCGCACTGCCGCCGGGTCGGCGCGGCGGCGTCTGAAGCGAGCACCGTACAGCGGAAGGGCGGCCCCTGCCCGGGGCCGCCCTTCCGCTGCTTGGCGCTACTTCTTCTTGCCGCGCTTCTCGCGCACCCGCACCGAGATGTGGATCGGCGTCCCCTCGAAGCCGAACTCCTCGCGCAGGCGACGCTCGATGAAGCGCCGGTAGCCCGCCTCGATGAAGCCGGAGGCGAAGAGCACGAACCGCGGCGGCTTGGTGCCCGCCTGCGTGCCGAACAGGATGCGCGGCTGCTTGCCGCCCCGGATCGGGTGCGGGTGGGCGGCGACCAGCTCGCCGAGGAACGCGTTCAGCCTGCCGGTCGGGACCCGGGTCTCCCAGCCCGCCAGGGCCGTCTCGATCGCCGGGACCAGCTTCTCCATGTGACGGCCGGTGCGCGCCGAGACGTTGACGCGCGGGGCCCACGCCACCTGGCCCAGCTCGGTCTCGATCTCCCGCTCCAGGTAGTAGCGGCGCTCCTCGTCGAGGGTGTCCCACTTGTTGAAGGCGAGGACGACCGCGCGGCCCGCCTCGACGGCCATGGTGACGATCCGCTGGTCCTGCACCGAGATGGACTCGGAGGCGTCGATGAGGATGACCGCGACCTCCGCCTTCTCGACGGCGGCGGCGGTGCGCAGCGAGGCGTAGTAGTCGGCGCCCTGCTGGAGGTGGACGCGCTTGCGGATGCCCGCCGTGTCGACGAACTTCCAGGTGACACCGCCGAGTTCGATCAGCTCGTCGACCGGGTCCCGGGTGGTGCCCGCCAGCTCGTTGACGACGACGCGCTCCTCGCCCGCCACCTTGTTCAGCAGCGAGGACTTGCCCACGTTAGGACGGCCGATGAGGGCGATGCGTCGCGGCCCGCCGATGCCACCCCCGCCGAACGTCTCACGCGGCGCCTCGGGCAGCACCTCCAGGACCTGGTCGAGCATGTCGCCGGTGCCCCGGCCGTGCAGCGCCGAGACCGGGTACGGCTCCCCCAGGCCCAACGACCACAGGTAGGCCGCGTCGGCCTCGCCGCTCGGGCCGTCCACCTTGTTGGCGCACAGCACGACCGGCTTGCCGGCCTTGCGCAGCAGCCGCACGACGGCCTCGTCGGTGTCGGTGGCGCCGACCTTGGCGTCGACGACGAAGACGACGGCGTCGGCCGCCTCGATGGCGTACTCGGCCTGGGCGGCGACGGAGGCGTCGATGCCGAGGACGTCCTGCTCCCAGCCGCCGGTGTCGACGACCTTGAAGCGGCGGCCCGCCCACTCGGCCTCGTAGGTCACACGGTCGCGGGTGACACCGGGCTTGTCCTCGACGACGGCCTCGCGGCGGCCGATGATGCGGTTCACCAGGGTCGACTTGCCGACGTTGGGGCGGCCGACCACGGCGAGGACGGGCAGCGGGCCGTGCCCGGCCGCCTCGATCGCGCCCTCGACGTCCTCGAGGTCGAAGCCCTCCTCCACGGCGAGCTCCATGAACTCCGCGTACTCGGCGTCGCCGAGCGCCCCGTGGTCGTGCTCGGGCGCGCCTTCGTAGGCGTCCGAGCCGTCGGGCTGGGTGTGGTCGTTCATGAAGTCCGTACCTCGTCGTTCATCGTGGTGGTCGGTGGAGTACCCGCTGTCTCACGGGCTGATCCACTACTCAGTGTCGCCTAGCGCCCGGTGAGGCGCCTGGCGTTTTCCAGGTGGGCGGCGAGCTGCTTCTGGATGCGCCCGGTCGCCTCGTCCAGGGCCTTGCGCGTACGGCGCCCGCTGCCGTCACCCGCCTCGAAGGGCTCCCCGAAGACGACGTCGACGCGGGACCGCAGCGGAGGCAGCCCCTTTATCAACCGTCCCCGCCGGTCGGAACTTCCCAGCACGGCGACCGGCACGACCGGGGCGCCGCTGCGCACCGCGAAGTACGCGAGCCCGGCGCGCAGCGAGGCGAAGTCGCCCTCACCCCGGGTCCCCTCCGGGAAGATGCCGAGCACGCCGCCGTTCTCCAGCACGCCGAGCGCCCGGGTGATCGCCGTGCGGTCGGTGGTGTCCCGGTCCACCTTCAGCTGGCCGATGCCGGTCAGGAAGGGGTCGAGCGGGCCGATGAACGCCTCCTTCTTGATCAGGAAGTGCGTCGGCCGGGGCGCCACGCCCATGACCATCGGGCCGTCGATGTTGTGGGAGTGGTTGACGGCGAAGATCACCGGGCCGGTCGTGGGCACCCGCCAGGCGCCGAGCACGCGCGGCTTCCACAGCCCGTACATCAGGCCGACGCCGATGCGCCGCCCGACCTCGGCGCCCCGCAGTGAAGGCAGCTGGTCGGTCACTTCCCGGCCCGCTTCTCCTCGACGAGGGTGACGACGCACTCGATGACCTGGGCCAGCGTGAGCTCGGTGGTGTCCACCTCGACCGCGTCGTCCGCCTTGGCGAGCGGCGAGGTCTTGCGGCTGGAGTCGGCCGCGTCCCGCTTGATCAGGGCCTCGCGGGTGGAGTGCACGTCGGCGCCCTTCAGCTCACCGCTGCGCCGGGCGGCACGCGCCTCGGGGGAGGCGGTGAGGAAGATCTTGAGGTCGGCGTCCGGCAGCACGGTCGTGCCGATGTCCCGGCCCTCGACCACGACGCCGTTCGCCGCGGAGGCGGCGATGGAGCGCTGGAGCTCGGTGATCCGGGCGCGCACCTCGGGCACCGCGCTGACCGCGCTGACCTTGGAGGAGACCTCCTGGGTACGGATCGGGCCGGACACGTCCACGCCGTCGACCGTGATGGTCGGGCCCGCCGGGTCGGTGCCGGAGACGATCTCGGGCTTGCCCGCCGCGGCGGCGATCGCGGCGGGGTCGTCGATGTCGATGCCGTTGTTGACCATCCACCAGGTGATCGCCCGGTACTGGGCGCCGGTGTCCAGGTAGCTCAGGCCGAGCTGTGCCGCCACGGCCTTCGACGTGCTCGACTTGCCCGTGCCGGCGGGGCCGTCGATGGCGACAATCACTGGCGTGGCGCTTTCCACTGTGGGAGACCTTCCTGAACCGGGCTGGCGGGGGTGAGGGCGCGACTGCCCCGCACAAGGTTACTGGGTGCGGGTCACTCGTCCGGCCGCGCGTCGGTCAGCCGCGTCCAGCATGCACTACTGCCGGATCGCCCAGCCCCGCTCCCGCAGCGCGGCGCTCAGCACGGGCGCCGCCTTCGGCTCCACCATCAGCTGCACCAGACCTGCCTGCTGCCCGGTCGCGTGCTCGATGCGCACGTCCTCGATGTTGACGCCGGCCCTGCCCGCGTCCGCGAAGATCCGGGCCAGCTGCCCCGGCTGGTCGTCGATGAGCACGGCCACGGTCTCGTAGACCCGCGGAGCGGACCCGTGCTTTCCGGGAACGCGGACCTGCCCGGCGTTGCCGCGGCGCAGGACGTCCTCGATGCCGGTGGTGCCGTCACGGCGCTTGTCCTCGTCGGAGGACTGCAGGGCGCGCAGGGCCCGCACGGTCTCCTCCAGGTCGGCGGCGACGTCCGTGAGCAGGTCGGCGACCGGCCCGGGGTTCGCGGAGAGGATGTCGATCCACATCCGGGGGTCGGAGGCGGCGATCCGCGTCACGTCCCGGATGCCCTGCCCGCACAGCCGTACGGCGGCCTCCTCGGCGTGCTCCAGGCGCGCGGCGACCAGGCTGGAGACCAGGTGCGGCATGTGGGAGACCAGGGCGACGGCACGGTCGTGGGCGTCGGCGTCCATCACCACCGGCACGGCACGGCAGTGCGAGACCAGTTCCAGCGCGAGGTTCAGCACCTCGGTGTCGGTGTCCCGGGTCGGGGTGAGCACCCAGGGGCGGCCCTCGAAGAGGTCGCCGGTGGCGGCCAGCGGGCCGGACTTCTCCCGGCCCGACATGGGGTGCGTGCCCAGGTAGGCCGTCAGGTCGAGGCCCCGTGCCTCCAGTTCGCGGCGTGGCCCGCCCTTGACGCTGGCGACGTCGAGGTAGCCGCGTGCCGCACCGCGGCGCATGGCGTCGGCGAGCACATCGGCCACGTGCGCGGGCGGGGCGGCGACGATCGCCAGGTCGACGGGCCCGTCCGGCGCCTCGTCCGTGCCGGCGCCGAGCGCGGCCGCCGTACGGGCCTGCTCCGGGTCCGGGTCGGCGAGGTGCACGGTGACACCCCGCTGGGACAGGGCGAGGGCGGCGGACGTACCGATGAGCCCGGTACCGATGACGAGTGCGGTTCTCACTGGGCGATGTCCTTGCGCAGGGCGGCCGCGGCGCCGAGATAGACGTGGGCGATGTCGGCGCGGGGCCGGTCCGACTCGATGTGCGCGAGGACCCGGACGACGCGCGGCATGGCGCCCTCGATGTCCAGTTCCTGGGCGCAGATCAGCGGGACGTCGACGATGCCGAGCTTGCGGGCGGCGGCCGCCGGGAAATCGCTGTGCAGGTCGGGCGTGGCCGTGAACCAGATGCTGATCAGGTCCTCGGCGGTGAGGCCGTTGCGCTCCAGGATGGCCGTGAGCAGGGCTCCGACCTGCTCGTCCATGTGCCCGGCTTCGTCCCGTTCGAGTTGGACGGCGCCCCGGACCGCTCGTACCGCCACGGCGATGCTCCTTGCTGACGTGCGTGTCGCTCTCCGTGTCAAGCCTAGTCAGCCCGCCCTTCCGGGGTGTGCGGCGCCCATCCGATGAGACACCGGGATTACCGCTCCTTGGGTATTTTCGATGCCAAGATGCAGAGAATTCCGATTTACCCCTCTTCAGCACCTTCGGAGTGACATATGACCTACGAGACCACGCGCCGCACGGTTCTCCTGGCGACGGGCGCGACGGGCGCGGTGGCGCTCGTCGCGGCCTGCGGCGGGGGCGGTGACGACAACGGCCCCGCGTCGACGAGCTCACCGACCGGGCAGGAGGCGACCAGCGCCCCGGCCGGTGAGGAGCTGACCACCACCGACCAGATCCCGGTCGGCGGCGGCAAGATCTTCAAGGGGCAGCAGGTCGTGGTGACGCAGCCGGAGCAGGGCCGGTTCAAAGCCTTCTCGGCGATCTGCACCCACCAGGGCTGCACGGTGGCGTCCGTCTCCGACGGCACCATCAACTGCCCGTGTCACGGCAGCAAGTACCACGTCGCCGACGGCTCGGTGGCCCACGGACCGGCGACGCGTCCGCTGCCCGCCGAGCAGATCACCGTGGAGGGAAACTCGGTTCGCCTGACGTGAGGGGCCGCGTACGCTCCCGGGCATGCAGCCCGAGACGCTGGTACGCGACCACACGATCTACGCCTGTGTGATGGGTTCGCGCGCCTTCGGGCTGGCGACGGACGGCAGCGACACCGACCGCCGTGGCGTGTTCCTGGCTCCCACGCCTCTGTTCTGGCGCTTCGACAAGCCGCCGACACATGTCGAGGGCCCGGCCGAGGAGCAGTTCAGCTGGGAGCTGGAGCGCTTCTGCGAGCTGGCCATGCGCGCCAACCCCAACATCCTGGAGTGCCTGCACTCCCCGCTCGTGGAGTACGCCGACGACACCGGCCGCGAGCTGCTCGCCCTGCGGGGGGCGTTCCTGTCCAGGCAGGTCCACGCCACGTTCACCCGCTACGCGCACGGCCAGCGCAGCAAACTGGAAGCCCACGTCCGCAACCACGGCACCCCCCGCTGGAAGCACGCCATGCACCTGCTGCGCCTGCTGATCAGCGCCCGCGACCTGCTGGACACGGGCACGCTCACGATCGACGTCGGCGACCGGCGGGAGTCCCTGCTCGCGGTGAAGCGCGGCGAGGTGCCCTGGTCCGCGGTCGAGACGTGGATGACCCGCCTGGAGCGGGAGGCCGAGGAAGCCGCCCACCGCAGCCCGCTCCCGGCCGCACCGGACCGGCGGCGCGTGGAGGACTTCCTCACCCGCGCCCGCCGCGCCTCGGCCCTCGGACCGAGTGCCTGATCAGGCGTCCCAGAGCGCCCCGAGGGTCAGCAGGTCGCTCCGGTACTCGATGCGGTCGGCCCACTCGCCCGGCCAGGCGTCCGCGCCCAGGTACGCGCCGGCGAAGGCGCCGGCCAGGCAGGCGATGGAGTCCGAGTCACCTGAGGTGCAGGCGGCGCGGCGCAGGGCCGTGAGCGGCTCGTCGGTGAAGAGCAGGAAGCACAGCAGCCCGGTCGCCAGGGCCTCCTCGGCGATCCAGCCCTCACCGGTGGCCAGGCACGGGTCGGCCTCGGGCGAGACGGTGCCCACGGCGTGCTGGAGCCGGTCGAGGATCGCCAGGCACTCGTCCCAGCCGCGCGCGATGAACTGCTCGGGGCTCGGGTCCTGGGCCCGGCGCCACAGGTCGCCGAGCCAGCGCTCGTGGTAGAGGCTGCGGTTCTCCAGCGCGTACGAGCGGAGCAGACCGATCAGCCCGGCCGGCTCGGCGCCCTGCGCGAGCAGCCGTACGGCGTGCGCGGTGAGGTCGGACGCGGCGAGCGCGGTGGGGTGCCCGTGGGTGAGGGCGGACTGCAACTGGGCGGCGCCCGCGCGCTGTTCGTCACTCAGGCCGGGGGCCAGCCCCAGGGGCGCGACGCGCATGTTGGCGCCGCAGCCCTTGGAGTGGATCTGACTGGCGTCCTGCCAGGGGCGGTCCGCGTGCTCCAGCAGGGCGCAGGCCCGCAGGCACGTGTTGCCGGGAGCGCGGTTGTTCTCCGGAGAGCGGTTCCAGGCGATGAACTCGCGCCGCACGGCGTCGGCCGTCCCCTCGGGCTCCAGTACGCCCCGGTCCATCGCCGTCCGGATGCCCCGTCCGAGCGCCAGCGTCATCTGCGTGTCGTCGGTGACGAGCGCCGGCGTCGGCAGGTCCAGCCGCCGCCACGGACCGAACCTGGCTTCGATCCGCGGGACGTCGCTGAACTCGGTGGGATACCCGAGCGCGTCCCCCAGGGCGAGGCCGGTGAGCGCTCCCGTGGCAGCTTGCTTGTAGACGAGCGTGGTCATGTCAGAAGTCCTTCCGTCCCCGCGCCCGGAAGGACACGGGGAACTCACGGCACTCAGGGTGTCCGGGTCAGCCTAGAGATCGACTTCCTGCATCAGCATGCCGACCTCCGTGTTGGACAGCCGCCGCAGCCAGCCGGACTTCTGGTCGCCGAGGGTGATCGGGCCGAAGGCGGTGCGGACCAGCTTGTCGACCGGGAAACCGGCCTCCGCGAGCATCCGGCGCACGATGTGCTTGCGGCCCTCGTGGAGGGTGACCTCGACGAGGTAGTTCTTGCCCGTCTGCTGGACGACCCGGAAGTGGTCCGCGCGCGCGTAGCCGTCCTCCAGCTGGATGCCGTCCTTGAGCTGCTTGCCCAGGTCGCGCGGGATCGGGCCCACGATGTGCGCGAGGTAGGTCTTCTTCACGCCGTACTTGGGGTGGGTCAGCCGGTGGGCCAGCTCGCCGTGGTTGGTGAGCAGGATGACACCCTCGGTCTCGGTGTCGAGCCTCCCGACGTGGAAGAGCCGGGTCTCGCGGTTGGTGACGTAGTCACCTAGGCACTGCCGGCCCTCCGGGTCCTCCATGGTGGAGACGACCCCGGCGGGCTTGTTCAGCGCGAAGAACTGGTAGGCCTGGGTGGCGACGGTCAGGCCGTCGACCTTGATCTCGTCCTTCTCCGGGTCGACCCGCCGCCCCTGCTCCAGCACGATCTCGCCGTTGACCTCGACCCGGGCCTCCTCGATCAGCTCCTCGCAGGCGCGCCGGGAGCCGAAGCCCGCGCGGGCGAGGACCTTCTGGATCCGCTCGCCCTCCTGCTCGGCGCCCGGGAAGGTCTTGGGCAGCTTGACGTCCTTCTTCCCGGCGTACCGGTCGCGGTTGCGCTCCTCGATCTGCGCCTCGTACTCGCGGGGGCGCGCGGGGGCCGTACGCCCCCGCTGCTGGGGCTGCTTGGGCCCGCCCTTGGCGCCGCCGCGCGCCGCACCGCCGCGCCCGGACTTGGGTCCGTCCTTCGTCGCCCCGGGGCCCACGTCGTAGCGGCGCTCCTCGGGGCGGGGCTTGCGGGGGCGGCCCTGCCCCTGCTTCTGGTCCCTGTTGTTGCCGGCGCCGCGGTGGTTACCGCGTCCGCCGCTCTTGCCGCTGCCGCTGCTTCGCATCAAAGTTCCGTCTGGTCGTCTTCGTCGTCGGTACCCGGGGTGACCGGGCGGCCCGGCACGTCGTCATCAGGCGCGTCCGGGTCGAACGACGGTACGCCTTCCTGGGTCTCGGCCTCGATCGCCTCCGCCTCCGGGAGGAAGGGCGCGAGTTCCGGGAGCTCGTCCAGGCCGCGCAGGCCCATCCGCTCCAGAAAGTAGTTCGTCGTCGTGTACAGGATCGCACCTGTTTCGGGTTCCGTGCCCGCCTCCTCGATCAGACCGCGCTGGAGAAGGGTGCGCATGACGCCGTCGCAGTTGACTCCGCGTACGGCGGAGACCCGGCTGCGGCTGACCGGCTGCCGGTAGGCGACGACGGCCAGGGTCTCCAGGGCGGCCTGGGTGAGGCGGGCCTGCTGGCCGTCCAGCACGAAGCGCTCGACGGCGGGCGCGTACGCGGCGCGGGTGTAGAACCGCCAGCCGCCCGCCACGAACCGCAGTTCGAAACCGCGGCCCTGGACGGTGTACTCGTCGGCCAGCTCGCGCAGCGCGTCCGCGATCTGGCGCTTCGGCCGCTCCAGCATCTTCGCGAGGTGCTCCTCGGTCGCCGGCTCGTCCACGACCATCAGGACGGCCTCCAGAGCGGGCTTGAGAGCGAGGTCGGCGACGGCACGCAGCCCGGCCGGGACCTCGGTGGCTTCGGGGCTCACGCCTTCTTCTCCTCCTTCGGCGGCTCGGGCGGCCGGTCGAACTCGTCGGTGACGGTCGGTGTCCCGTCCCCGTGCCCGCCGGTCCACCGCACGAGCAGCTCACCGAGCGCGGCCTCCTGCTCCAGCGCGACGGCCTTCTCGCGGTACAGCTCCAGCAGCGCGAGGAACCGGGCCACGACGGTCAGTGTGTCGTCGGTGTCCGCGACGAGCTCCCGGAAGCTGGCCTCGCCGAGCTCCCTGAGCCGTGCGACGACGATCCCGGCCTGCTCCTGCACACTGACCAGCGGGGCGTGGATGTGGTCGACGTACACCTGCGGCTTGGGTCTGGGCTGCATCGCCTTCACGGCGAGCCTCGCGAACCCCTCCGCGCCGATGCTGATGACCACCTCGGGCAGCAGCTCGGCGTGGTGGGGTTCGAGCCCGACGGTACGCGGATAGCGCCGGGCCTCGTCATCGAGCCGCCCGCTGAAGATGTCGGCGATCTGCTTGTACGCGCGGTACTGGAGCAGCCGGGCGAACAGCAGGTCCCGGGCTTCGAGCAGGGCGAGGTCGGCCTCGTCCTCCACCTCGGCGGCGGGCAGCAGCCGCGCCGCCTTCAGATCGAGCAGCGTTGCCGCGACGACGAGGAACTCGGTCGTCTCGTCCAGATCCCAGTCCGGCCCCATCGCCCGGATGTACGCCATGAACTCATCGGTCACCTTCGACAGCGCGACCTCGGTGACGTCCAGCTTGTGCCGGGAGATCAGCTGGAGCAGCAGGTCGAAGGGCCCTTCGAAGTTGGCGAGCCGGACCTTGAAGACCCCGTCGCCGGCCGCCTCGGCGTCACCGGCAGCGGGCCGGGCCTCAGGGGCAGGCCCCGAAGGATCCGGAGAGCCGGCCGGGGAAGCCGCGGACGCCTCCTCGACAGGAGGCCTGCCGGAGTCGGCCACGCCCACCGGCCCGGTCGCGTCCGCGGGCAACGACCCGGGGCCGGCCGAACCGGCCCCACCCGCAGGCCGCACCTCGGACTCGGCCGTCGCCACCGGCCCGGCCGCCCGCACAGACTCGGGCGGGAGTCTCGTCCCGACGGGCTCAGCCACCAAAACCGCCGGATCCGTAGGCGCGGGAACTGCGCCCACCCCTGCCGGAAGCGCAGCCCCCGTCTCGATCGCCGGCTGCTCGACCTGCGGAGCCGTCCGCCCCGCATCCCCAGGAGACCCGCCCTGCTCGGCAGCCTCTTCGGAAGGCCCGGGCGGCTCAACCGGCGGAGCCACCGGTCCCCGCCCCAGCGCGCGCCGACGGCCGGACGGGCCGCCGGGGGGTGGTGGGGACGCGTTCGAGGTCATGGCCCCCGCAGGCTACCGCTACCGTCCGCGGAGCCGTCGTACGAGGATGCTGGCGTCCCCGCGGGTCTCCAGGTCGGCGAGGACCACGGCGACCGCCTCGCGGACGATGCGGCCGCGGTCGACGGCCAAGCCGTGCTCGCCGCGGAGCACGAGACGGGCGTGCTCCAGGTCCATGAGCTCCTCGGCCGACACGTACACCGTGATCTTCTCGTCGTGCCGCTCACGGCCGCTGGGGCGGCGTGCGGCGGCCCGCCCGCGCTTGCGTGGTGCCGCCGCGGCGGCACCGGCCGCACCCGCGGCAGAACCTTCCTGCGCCGCCTGCCGGCGGGCGGAGCCGGAGCGGCTGCGGGACTCCCCGGCCTCGGCCGGCTCCGCGTCCGCCGCGACATGCTCCGCGCCCTCGCCGTCACCACCCTGCGCGGGCACCGACTGCGGCACGTCCTCCGCGGCCGTGGCCGCTGCGGCCACCGCGTCGCCCTCCCCCGCCGGAGCTGGCACCCGGGCGTCGCCGTTGGCCTGACGCCTGGGCTGGGACGACTGAAGCGCCATCCCCCCTGTCGTACGGAAGAGTTCGTCGGCCCCCGGCAGACTCACTCGGCGTGACACCGGGCGAGCACCTCCCTGGCGAGCTGGCGGTAGGCGGCGGCACCGACGGAGTTGGAGGCGTAGGTGGTGATCGGCTCACCGGCGACCGTGGTCTCCGGGAAGCGGACCGTGCGCCCGATGACCGTGTGGTAGACGTGATCGTCGAACGCCTCGACTACACGCGCGAGCACCTCACGGCTGTGCACCGTGCGCGAGTCGTACATCGTGGCGAGGATCCCGTCGAGCTCCAGCTCGGGGTTGAGCCGCTCCTGGACCTTCTCGATGGTCTCGGTCAGCAGCGCCACACCACGCAGCGCGAAGAACTCGCACTCCAGCGGCACTATCACCTTGTGCGCGGCCGTCAGGGCGTTGACCGTGAGCAGGCCGAGCGAGGGCTGGCAGTCGATGACGATGAAGTCGTAGTCGTCCAGCAGCGGCTTCAGGGCGCGTTGCAGGGTCGACTCGCGGGCGACCTCGGAGACGAGTTGGACCTCGGCCGCCGACAGGTCGATGTTGCTGGGCAGCAGGTCCATGTTGGGGACCGCCGTCTTCAGCAGCACCTCGTCGGCCGCCATCCCCCGCTCCATGAGCAGGTTGTAGACGGTGAGGTCGAGTTCCATCGGATTGACGCCGAGTCCGACCGACAGCGCGCCCTGCGGGTCGAAGTCCACGAGCAGGACCCGGCGTCCGTACTCCGCGAGCGCGGCCCCCAGGTTGATGGTCGACGTCGTCTTGCCGACGCCGCCCTTCTGGTTGCACATCGCGATGATCTTCGCGGGTCCGTGGTCGGTCAGCGGGCCCGGGATCGGGAAGTACGGCAGCGGACGCCCCGTCGGGCCGATGCGCTCCCGGCGCTGTCTGGCCGCGTCGGGCGCGAGAGTGGCCGCGTACTCGGGGTCGGGCTCGTACTCCGCGTCGGGGTCGTAGAAGTGCCCCTCGGGCAGTTCGTCGTAGTCGGCGAAGTGGTTGTGGGGCGCGCCACTTCCGTCGCCGGCCATGGCGTTCACGTGATGGCCATCCATCTTCTGGTGTGCTGTGTGAGTCGCCTGCTGACTCTGGTGGGCTGCGAAGGTGCGCACAGCGACGGAGCCGACAGCAGCGAACCCCGCGGGACCCTGGCCCCGTGCAGGCATTCCTGGTTGACCACCCCCGGGAGTAAATGTCGACTCATTCACAAGTCGTCTTACCTCCTTGGTGACCAGGAAACTTCTAGACAGGTCAGCGTGGCACCATGCCGACGGTTGGCGACTCTATGGCGTGTCGGGCGTCCGCAGCAACACAATCCGCCGGACCCGGCCCGATGTGTCGGCAATGAAACATCCCGCTGTCAAGGGCGTACGGCCGTCGCACGGCAGGTTTCACCGGTGTGCGAATCGGTTGAAGGGTTACGTTCGAGGCGAGTTGCCCGAGAATCGCGAAGTGACCATACACACATCCGGCCGGACCTTGTCGGGCAAGGTCCGGCCGGGTGCGCGGCGTTGACGACCTGTGTTGACGTATCGCCTTTGCGGGTTGGTGACTTAGCCGACTTACCGGCCCCCGAGGGCCGGTGGGCGGCTCAGCCGAGCAGCGAGGACAGCTCCACGTGCTCCACGCCGTGCGCCTCGGCGACCTCCCGGTAAACGACCTTGCCGTCATGGGTGTTGAGGCCCTTGGCCAGCGCCGGGTCACGGCGCAGCGCGTCCGCCCAGCCGTGGTCGGCGAGCTCCACGATGTAGGGCAGCGTGGCGTTGGTGAGCGCGTAGGTGGAGGTGTTGGGCACCGCGCCGGGCATGTTGGCGACGCAGTAGAAGACCGAGTTGTGGACCTGGAAGGTCGGCTCGGCGTGGGTGGTCGGACGGGAGTCCTCGAAGCAGCCGCCCTGGTCGATCGCGATGTCGACAAGGACACTTCCGGGCTTCATCCGCGAGACGAGCTCGTTGGTGACCAGCTTCGGGGCCTTGGCGCCGGGGACCAGGACGGCGCCGATGACGAGGTCGGCCTCCAGGCAGGCCTTCTCCAGCTCCAGGGCGTTGGAGACGACGGTCTGGATCTTCGTGCCGAAGATCTTGTCCGCCTCGCGGAGCTTGTTGACGTCCTTGTCGAGCAGGGTCACGTGGAAGCCCAGGCCGATGGCGATCTGCGCCGCCTGCCAGCCGGAGACGCCGCCGCCGATGACGACGGCCCGGCCGGCCAGGACGCCGGGGACGCCGCCGGGCAGCACGCCGCGGCCGCCGTTGGCGCGCATCAGGTGGTAGGCACCGACCTGCGGTGCCAGCCGGCCGGCGACCTCGGACATCGGGGCGAGCAGCGGCAGCGCGCGGCCGGGCAGCTCGACCGTCTCGTAGGCGATCGCCGTGGTGCCGGACTCCAGCAGGGCGTCCGTGCACTCCTTGGAGGCGGCCAGGTGCAGGTAGGTGAAGAGCGTCTGGTCCTTGCGGAGGCGGTGGTACTCCTCGGCGATGGGCTCCTTGACCTTCAGCAGCAGGTCGGCGGCGGCCCACACCTCGTCGGCCGTGTCCAGGATCCGTGCGCCGGCGGCGACGTACTCCTCGTCCGTGATCGAGGAGCCGACACCGGCGCCGCGCTCGATGACGACCTGGTGGCCATGACGCACCAGCTCGTGCACGCCGGCGGGGGTGATGGCCACCCGGAACTCGTTGTTCTTGACCTCGCGGGGGATGCCGACCTTCACGTCGATCACGGTCCTTGGCTCAGAGGGTATGGGCGTATTACTAGACATACCCGGGCGCGCGCGGGCACACCGGGAGAGACCGCAGGAGAACGTGCGGCAGAGCCAGTCTAATGAAGGTGTTCCCGCTGTCTAGCCTTTCATTGCATCAATCTCCAGCGGATGTGCCACGGATTTCGCAGGCGTCAGGTTCCGGTTTCCGATGTGAGTCGCTGTCGGAGGCCGCCACGGGCTCCTCGTGGTCCTCCTCGTCCTCCCCGAGGAGCCGCTCGGCGGCGCCCCGGTGCAGCCCGGCCGAGGCGGGGTCGCCGAGATGCTCGAGGGTGTCGGCGACCCGCAGATGCAGCGCAGCCTGCAACCGCGTGTCCTCGGCCCGCCGCGCCCACTCCACGGCCTCCCGGCAGGTGCGCAGCGACTCCTCGGGCCGGCCCGCGTACTCCTGGACCCGTGCCAACTCGCTCAGCGCCCGCGCCTGGGCGGCCACGTCACCGTGTCTGCGGTGCCCGGCGATCGCCGCGCGCCAGTTCCGCAGGGCCTCGCCGTAGCGGCCCGCGTAGGTGTGGGCGGCGGCGATCCGCCCGTACAGCCGGGCGGCCTCGGCACGCTCGTCCCGGGCGAGCCGCTCGACCAGGGCCCGGCCGAACCAGTCGGCGGCCCGGTCGAAGTCCCCGAGCTCCAGGTGCGCACCGCCTACGGATTCCATCGCGCGGCCGGTCGCATACGGATCGTTCACCTCGCGTCCGGCGTCCAGCGCGGCCCGGTAGCGGGCCAGCGCGTCGGCCGTGCGGCCGGTCCGGGCGTCGAGGTCCCCGAGGTTGAGCAGGGCGGCGGCCCGCTCGCGGGGCAGGTTCCGCCGCTCCGCCACGTCGAGGACCAGGCTGTGGATGTCGTAGAGGTCGGGCGCCGCCGCCTGGGTGCCGACATGCGCCACCATGGTCCGCACCAGCTGGGACATCAGCCGCCTCGCCAGCGTGTCCAGCTGCCCGTCGGCGACCGCGAGCCGGGCCGAGGCCAGCAGGGCGGGCCGGGTCACGCGCAGCCACTCGGCGGCCGCCCGGGGCGTGGGAAAGCGCAGGGCACGCGGCAGGTCGAGGAGCTTCTGGCGCGCCTGGGGGCTGTCGGTCTCGGTGATCGCCCGGCAGGCCTGGAGCAGCCGTACCGTCCGCTCCAGCATGCGGGCGCGGGCCAGCTGGAGCTCACCCGGGCGCTCGTGGTGCTCGGCGAGGGTGCGGAGCCGGTCGTGCAGGCAGCCCGGCACCTGGTACTGCGGCAGCGGCGAGTCCACCACGTGCAGGAAACCGAGGGCGACGAAGTCGTCCAGGGTGGTGCGGGCGCTGCCGACCGAGCAGCCGGCGAGCGCGGAGGCGGTCTGCGGGTCGACGAGTCCGGCGGGGGCGAGGGCCAGCAGACGCAGTGTCCGGGCGGCGGTGGCCGGCAGGGCGGCGTAGGCGAGGCGGAAGACGCGGCTCAGCGCGGTCCCCTCGCTGTCTTCGGCGCGCAGTTGCTTGGCGAGGTCGGAGACGGCCGCCTTGGGGCGGGCGGCGAGCCAGCCACCGGCCAGCATCAGCGCGGCCGGCTGCCCCTGGCACTCCTCGGCGAGGCCCTCGGCGGCGCGGGGGTCGACGGTGATGCGGACCGAGCCGGTGTGCCGGGACAGCAGCTCCACCCCGGACTTGGCGTCCAGGCCGCCCAGGGTGCACGGGCGGACGTCCGAGATGCCGGTCAGCGGGCCTTCGGAGACCGCGACGACCAGGCAGTCCGGGGTGTCGGGCAGCAGGGCGCCGACCTGCTCGGCGTCGGCAGCGTCGTCCAGCAGGAGCAGGGCCCGGCGGTCGGACAGGGCGGTGCGCAGGGCGTCGGTGAGGTCGTCCTCACAGGCGCCTGCCGGCGCCTCCCGGTCCAGGGCGGCGAGCAGGTCCCGGGCGGTGCGCTCGACCGGCACCGGGGTGCCGTCCGGGTCGCTCAGGCGGGCGCGCAGTACCCCGTCCGGGTAACGGTCCGCGACCTGCCGGACGAGCTCCTCGGCGAGTGCGGTGCGCCCCGAGCCGGGCCGGCCGGCGATGAGCAGCACCCGCGCGCGTGGGGGCTTGCGGCCGGCGAGGGTGTCGAGGCCGGCACGCTCGATGTCGGCGCGCAGTTCCTTCAACTCCCGTGAGCGGCCCAGGAATCGACTCTCCCCGGCAGCGTGTCCGGTCAGCCGCACGTCGCCTCTCTCCACGACCTGATCCGTCACGGGCCACACTCCCGTCCCACCACACACAAGCCCGCCGGGACTCCGGTCCGGGCGTGAACAGAGCCTAGTTCACGCTCTGCAACGCCCCGGGCGGAGCACGACGGGCACGGCGGGCACATCCCCCGATCGGATCAGCCGATCTTCACACCGCGCAGGGCGCAGGGGTGGGATTCGGACACCTTCACGCCTCGAAGGGACGCGCCGGCCACGGCGCCTGGGCCGGGCGCAGTGCGTCCAGACCGTCGCCGGCGCGCGCGGCGACCAGGGAGAGGACGCCCACGACGAGGCAGTTGTTGTGCAGCTCCCCGGCCAGCACGCCGCGGACGAGGTCCTCGACCGGCACCCGGTCGAGCTCCATGTCGGCCTCTTCCTCCGCAACCGCGAAGCGCTCGCCCTCGGCCTCGGACAGACCACGGGCGAGGAAGATCCGGACGGCCTCGTCGCAGCCGCCGGGGGTGGTGTAGACATCGGTCAGCACCCGCCAGTCCTCGGCCTTGACGTGCGCCTCCTCGTACAGCTCGCGCTGTGCGGCGTGCAGCGGGTTCTCACCGGGGACGTCGAGCAGGCCGGCCGGGATCTCCCACAGCTTGTGGCGCACGGGGTGGCGGTACTGGCGCAGGACCAGGACGCGGTCGGCCTCGTCGAGGGCCAGGACGGCCACGGAGCCGGGGTGGACCTGGTAGTCGCGGCCGACCACGGTGCCGTCGGGCATGACCACGTCGTCGGTGCGGACGGAGGTCTTGTTGCCCACGAAGGGGGTGTCCGTCGCCCGGATCTCCCACTCCTCCGGGGTGTCCTTGATCGTCATGCCTGTCCTTCCACGTGCCCGGCACGACTCCACGTGCCGGGCCCGACGTGCCGAAGAGAAACCGGGGTGCACACCCTTTGAAGGGATGCACCCCGGCCACCGTACAACTGGTGTGTTACTTCGAAGTCTTCCGCTCGACCGCGGCCTTGACGAGCCCGGCGAACAGCGGGTGCGGGCGCGTCGGGCGCGAGCGCAGCTCCGGGTGCGCCTGGGTGGCGACCAGGTACGGGTGGACGTCGCGCGGGTACTCGACGTACTCGACGAGCTTGCCGTCCGGCGAGGTGCCGGAGAACAGGATGCCCGCCCTCTTCTCCAGCTCGGCGCGGTAGGCGTTGTTCACCTCGTAGCGGTGCCGGTGGCGCTCCTCGACGTACTCCTTGCCGTCGTACACCTCGCGCACGATGGAGCCCTCGGCCAGCTTCGCCGGGTACATGCCGAGCCGCATGGTGCCGCCCATGTCGCCCTCGCCGGCGACGATGTCGAGCTGCTCGGCCATCGTGGAGATGACCGGGTGGGCGGTGGCCGGGTCGAACTCGGTGGAGTTGGCGTCGGTGATGTCCGCGAGGTTGCGCGCGGCCTCGATCACGATGCACTGCAGGCCGAGGCAGAGGCCGAGCAGCGGGATCCTGTTCTCGCGGGCGTACTTGATCGCTCCGACCTTGCCGAGCACGCCGCGGTCGCCGAAGCCGCCGGGGATGCAGATGCCGTCGACGTCGCCGAGCTGCTGGGCCGCGCCCGCCGGGGTCTTGCAGTCGTCGGAGGTGACCCACTTGATCTTCACGCGGGCCCGGTTGGCGAAGCCGCCGGCGCGCAGCGCCTCGGTGACCGACAGGTAGGCGTCGGGCAGGTCGATGTACTTGCCGACCAGTGCGAGGGTGATCTCGTGGTCGGGGTTGTGGACGCGGTCGAGCAGGTCGTCCCAGGTCGTCCAGTCGACGTCCCGGAACGGCAGGTCCAGCTTGCGGACCACGTAGGCGTCCAGGCCCTCGCCGTGCACGGTCTTCGGGATGTCGTAGATCGAGCGGGCGTCGGGGCAGGCGACGACGGCGGCCTCGTCGACGTCGCACATCAGCGAGATCTTCCGCTTGATCGCGGTCGGCACCTCGCGGTCGCACCGCAGCACGATCGCGTCCGGCTGGATACCGATGTTGCGCAGGGCCGCAACCGAGTGCTGTGTGGGCTTCGTCTTCAGCTCACCCGAGGGGCCGATGTACGGCAGGAGCGAGATATGGACGACGAAGACGTTGTCGCGGCCGACCTCGTGCCGGACCTGGCGGACGGTCTCCAGGAACGGCAGCGACTCGATGTCGCCGACCGTGCCGCCGACCTCCGTGATCACGACGTCGACCTCGTCCGTCGCCATGCGGCGGATGCGGTGCTTGATCTCGTTGGTGATGTGCGGGATGACCTGCACGGTGTCGCCCAGGTACTCGCCGCGCCGCTCCTTGGCGATCACGGTGGAGTACACCTGGCCGGTGGTGACGTTCGCGGAGCCGTCCAGGTCGCGGTCGAGGAAGCGCTCGTAGTGGCCGATGTCCAGGTCGGTCTCTGCGCCGTCGTTGGTGACGAACACCTCACCGTGCTGGAAGGGGTTCATCGTGCCGGGGTCGACGTTCAGGTACGGGTCGAGCTTCTGCATCACGACGCGCAGGCCCCGGGCCTTGAGCAGCATGCCGAGGCTGGAGGCCGTCAGGCCCTTGCCGAGCGAGGAGGCGACACCCCCGGTGACGAAGATGTGCTTGGTCGTCGAGTTTCGAAAAGCAGCGGGCGGCATGGCCAAGAGGGGGCTCCCGTGGTCGCGGTCTGGGGGTGCGGTGCGGCTGCCTGCCGGAGTTTTCCGGGGGTTGCCGTCGCTGCGGTTCGGGGGTTTGCTGCCCACCGGTCCACGGGCTACCAGCGTATCAGCGCCGCGGGGCGATGGCTTCCGGCCACGCTCCGCGCACGCGCCGCCACGGAGACGGCAACCCACACCGGTCTCTCACCCCTTGCTCACTCGTTCGGCGTACTCGCCTTGCCCGGAGCGGCACCCAGATCATCTGCATGCGTCGTATCCTGCTCGGACACTCGCTGCCGAGCCCGCCCGGCCCCACGGCAACCACCCCCGCCCGTAAGCACCGGAACAACGTGAGCTCGTCAGTTCGTTGAGCAACAATTGGCACTTTGCATCACGGCAGAGCGACCTGTTTTGCTTCATCGCTCAACGACGGATTGCAAGACTGCTGAAAACCCCCCTTGACCGCACTAGCGACAGCCCCCTCGTGGGGTGACGTGGCCGTTCGACTGGAGTTGCACGTGGCCGGGCGCATCGAAGACTACGCACTCATCGGAGACATGCAGACCGCTGCCCTGGTCTGCCGGGACGGCACAGTCGACTGGCTGTGCCTGCCCCGCTTCGACTCGCACGCCATCTTCGCCGGCCTGCTGGGCAACGAGGAGCACGGCTTCTGGCGGCTCGGCCCGGCGTACGCCTCCGACCAGCAGCCGCCCACCGCGGCCCGGCGCAGCTACCGCGGTGACTCGCTGATCCTGGAGTCCGAGTGGGACACCCAGCGGGGCACGGTCCGGGTGACCGATTTCATGCCGCCGCGTGACGGCGCCCCGCAGCTGATCCGGATCGTGGAGGGCGTCTCGGGCCGGGTGCCGATGCGCTCGGCGCTGCGGATGCGGTTCTCCTACGGGCGGGTGGTGCCGTGGGTGCACAAGCACGAGGGGCGCACCGTGGCCGTGGCGGGCCCCGACTCCGTGTGGTTCGACACATCCGCCGAGACCTACGGCAAGTCGCTGACCACGTACGCGGACTTCACCGTCGCGCCGGGTGACCGGATCGCGTTCACGATCTCCTGGCAGCCCTCGCACAAGGAGCCGCCGCCGCTGCCCGAGCCCGAGCAGTCGCTGGAGGCGACGGAGGACTTCTGGCGCGAGTGGGTCGACCACTGCACGTACCACGGCCCCTACCGGGAGGCGGTGGTCCGCTCGCTGATCACGCTGAAGGCCCTGACGTACGCCCCGACCGGCGGCATCGTCGCCGCGCCGACCACGTCCCTGCCGGAGGACATCGGTGGCGTCCGTAACTGGGACTACCGCTACACGTGGCTGCGGGACGCGGCGATCACCCTGTCCTCACTGCTGCGCACCGGCTACCGCGAGGAGGCCCGCGCCTGGCGCGAGTGGCTGCTGCGGGCCGTGGCCGGCGACCCGGAGAACCTCCAGATCATGTACGGCATCGCCGGCGAGCGCGAGCTCGGCGAGGCGGAGCTGGACTGGCTGCCGGGCTACGAGAACTCCACCCCGGTCCGGGTCGGCAACGGCGCCGCGCACCAGCTCCAGCTGGACGTCTACGGCGAGGTCACCGAGGCCCTGCACCTGGCCCACATGACGGGCCTCGCCCGCAACGACTACGCCTCGCTGCTCCAGCTGAAGCTGATCCGCTACCTGGAGGACCACTGGCAGAACCCGGACGAGGGCATCTGGGAGGTGCGCGGCCCGCGCCGCCACTTCGTGCACTCCAAGGTGATGGCCTGGGTCGCCGTCGACCGCACGATCAAGCTGATCGAGTCCGGCGACGCGGACGGCCCGCTGGAGCGCTGGAAGGAGCTGCGCGACGACATCCACCGGGACGTGTGCGAGAAGGGCTACGACAAGGAACGCAACACCTTCACGCAGTCGTACGGCTCGAAGGAGCTGGACGCGTCGCTGCTGCTGATCCCGCAGATGGGCTTCCTGCCGCCGGACGACAAGCGCGTCATCGGCACCATCGAGGCGATCCAGCGGGAGCTGTCCACGCCGGACGGCTTCATCCTGCGCTACCCGACCTCGGGCGGCGACGAGGGTGTCGACGGCCTGCCCGGTGACGAGGGCGCGTTCCTGGCCTGCTCGTTCTGGATGGCCGACGACCTGGCGATGATCGGCCGCGTGGACGAGGCCCGCAAGCTGTTCGAGAAGCTGCTGTCGCTGCGCAACGACCTCGGCCTGCTGGCGGAGGAGTGGGACCCGCGCCTGCAGCGCCAGGTCGGCAACTTCCCGCAGGCGTTCAGCCACGTGCCGCTGATCGACACGGCGCTGCGTCTGACGGCTTCGGGGGCCTACGGCGGCTGAACGGGCCCGACCGGCCGTGGCCGCCTAGGCTTGAAGCGGACAATTCCCCCTTTTGGGAAGGGGGCGGCCATGGCTTCCCTCTCGAAGGCGGGCGCGGCCCTCACCGCGCTGCGCGAGGATCTGACCGGCGACGTGTTCGCTCCGGAGGACCCGGGCTACGACGAGGCCCGGGCCGTCTTCAACGCCATGATCGACCGACGGCCCGCCGTGCTCGCGCAGTGCGCCGACGAGGACGACGTCGTGCGGGCCGTGCGGTTCGCCAGGGAGCTGGATCTGCCCGTCGCGGTCCGGGGCGGCGGCCACAGCGTGGCGGGCATGGCCGTGAGCGACGGCGGCGTGGTGGTCGATCTGCGCCGGATGCACGAGGTGACCGTGGATCCGGCGGCCCAGGCGGTCCGGGTCGCCGGCGGGGCCACGATGAGCCACCTGGACCGGGCCACCCAGCCGTACGGACTGGCGACGACCGGCGGTCGTGCCTCCACCACCGGCGTCGGCGGCTTCGTGCTGGGCGGCGGCACCGGCTGGCTCGACCGCTGGTGCGGGCTCGCCGTCGACAACCTGCTGGGAGTCGAACTCGTCACCGCCGACGGCACCCGTGTCCACGCCGACGCGGACGAGAACCCGGACCTGTTCTGGGCCCTGCACGGCGGCGGCGGTAACTTCGGCGTCGCCACGGCGATGACGCTGCGGCTGCACGAACTGCCCGAGTTCTCCATCGCGCTGGTGCTGTACCTGCCGGAACACGGCCCGGACGTGGTGCGCACCTACCGCGAGGTGATCGCGCACGGGCCCGACGAGGCGGGCGGTGGCGCCCTCTATTTCACCGGCCCGCCGGAGGAGTTCGTGCCCGAGCACCTCGTGGGCACGCTCGTGTGCGGCACGCTGCTGACGTACGCCGGCGGCGAGGACGACATGCGCAAGGTCGCCCAGCCCCTGCTGGCCCTGCCGCACGAGGCCGAGATCGTCGGCGCGATGCCGTACGCCGACGTCCAGTGCATGATCGACGACCCGCCGGGCATGCGGAACTACTGGTCGGCGGAGTACCTGACGGGCGCGCCCGACGACTTCGTGGACGTCTTCTGCGCCCGGGCCGCGTCCATGCCGGTGCCCACCGGCACCCAGCACGTGCTGTTCCCGCAGGGCGGGGCGATCGCCGACGGCCCGGGCGAGTATCCGGTGCCCTACCGGGACGCGCCCTGGGCGGTGCATCCCTTCGGCATCTGGGAGGACCCGGCGGACGACGAGCGGTGCGTGCGGTGGGTGCGGGACGTGCGCGCCGACGTGCGGCCGTGGAGCACCGGTGCCGTCTACCTGAACTTCATCGGTGACGAGGGCACCGATCGGGTGGTCGCGGGACTGGGCGCGGAGAACACCCGGCGGCTGGCGGAGCTGAAGCGGCGTTACGACCCGGACAACGTGTTCCGCTTCAACCACAACATCACGCCGGCCTGAGGGCCGTGAGCGTCCGCTCCCCCGCCACGTCGCCCGCCGTGGCCGGGACCAGGGCGATCTCGTCGAGGCCGGCCTCGGCGTAGGCGTCGATGCGGGCGCGGACGGTACCGACATCGCCGACCAGCGCGACCCTCTCCGCGGCCTCGGGCGGCAGGGCCCGCAGCAGCGTGTCGGGGTCGGCACCCTTGGCGGCCAGTTCGACGACCTCGGCGAACCCCGCCTCGACGAACATGTCGCTGTAGCCCGGCACGGTGAGATAGCCGACGACGCTGCGCAGGACCTGGGTGAGCGTCTCGGGCTCCGGATCCACGGCGGCGGGCAGCCAGGCGGCCAGCCGGGGCGGCGTACGCCCGGCCCGCTCGGCGGCGGCGAGCATCCGGGCCCGCAGCATGCGGACCTGCTCGGGGGAGACGATGTCGAGCAGCATCCGGTCGGCGTGCTCGACGGCCGCGGCGACCGCGCGTTCGCCGAACGCCGCGACGGTGACCATGCCTCCCGGCGGCGGGAGACGGCGCGGGAAACCGCTGCCGGGCACGATCGGCTCGCCCGGCCGGCTGTCCATCAGCGCGCGCACGGCCGCCGCCGACTCCGCGAGGGCGGCGGCGGGCCGGGTCCGCGGCCGGCCGTGCACGCCCTCGACGACGCGCTTGCTGGAGGTGCCCAGGGCCACGCCGACGGGCCGGCCGGTGACGGCCGCGGTGGACGCGGCGCCCCGCACGATGGTGAGCGGGTCGCGCACCGACACCGGGACGGGGCCGGCCGTCAGCGTCGCCTGCTCGGTGGCCGCGCCGATCGCCGTCGCCAGGACGAACGAGTCCCACGTCGGTCCCTCGCCCGCCCACACCTCCCGGTACCCGAGCCGGTCGGCGAGCACCGCCACCCGCAACGGCTCCTCGACCGGGCTGTCGTCCTCACGCCCCACCGCGACCACACTGATGTCCATGACCGCGCCCGTACCCGGTCGATCACGTCGTAATCCGTTGAGATCCGCCGCGGACTCGGGAAGGTGATCGTCCCGGTGCCCCTCCGCAGATGTCCCGGAGGCAGCTGCACGGGTAGCGTCCGGCTCATGGACAGCGGGACGGACAGCGGCTTCGACACCCGGGGCGCCGGGATCACGGTGCAGCGGGCACTGGAGCTGCCGGGGCTGCGCAGTGGGCTGCCCGAGGTGCTGGCGGGGGCCGACCGGCTGGGGCGGACCGTGCGCTGGGTGCACGCCGGTGAGGTGCCGCACATCGCTTCGCTGCTCAAGGGCGGCGAGCTGCTGCTGACCACGGGCTACGGCCTCGGCGCCCGCCCGGCCGAACAGCGGGCGTTCGTGCGCACGCTGGCCGAGCGCGGCATCGCCGCCCTGGTCGTGGAGCTCGGCCCGCGCTTCACACGGCTGCCCGCCGCCCTCGTCGACACGGCCCGTTCGGCCGGGCTGCCGCTCGTCCAGCTGCACCGCGAGGTGCCGTTCGTCACGGTCACGGAGGAGATCCACACCGAGATCGTCAATGGCCACTACGCGCTGCTCCAGCGGGCGGAGGAGGTGCACCGGCGGTGCACGGAGGCCCTGCTGGGCGGCGGCGGGGTGCCCCAGGTCCTCGGCATCCTGGCCGACTTCGGCGGCAACCCCGTCTTCCTGGAGACGGCGGACGGGCAGTTGCTGTACGCCGCGGGGGCCGGTCCCGAGGGCGCGGACCCGCTCCAGGTGTGGGAAGGGCTGCGCGGCCAGCACAAGGACGAGCCGCCGCTCGCGGGCTCGGTCCTGGTGGACGTGCCGGGCGGCGGGCCCGGCAGCGGGGGCGTCCGCGCGCGGCTCGTCCTGCTGCCCGTACGGGCTTCCCTGGCGCCGGTGCACCGGATGGCCGCCGAGCGGGCCGCGGGCATCCTGGCCGTGGTGCTGATGCAGGCACGGCAGGAGGAGGAGCTGGCGGCGCGCGGGCGCGGCGACTTCCTCACGGACCTCGCCGAGGGCCGGGTCACGGCTCAGGACGCCCCGGCGCAGGCGCGCGTCCTCGGCTTCCGG
This sequence comes from Streptomyces chartreusis NRRL 3882, assembly GCF_900236475.1. Lineage (GTDB taxonomy): Bacteria > Actinomycetota > Actinomycetes > Streptomycetales > Streptomycetaceae > Streptomyces > Streptomyces chartreusis_D. The sequence goes on along the minus strand of NZ_LT963352.1, from coordinate 7,071,241 downwards.
CCGGGCGACGGCCCGCTGCTGCCGGTCGTCATGCGGCTCGGCGACGCCCTGTCGCCGGGGGGAGGCTGGGCCGTGCTCGCCCGGGCGGTGTCCGAGGAACTGGCCTCGGTGGGCGTGCCGGTGCTGCTCGGGGTGCGGCCGGTGGAGAGCCGGGTGCTGGTGCTGCTGGGGCTGCGCTCGGAGGCTGAGCGGGCGACGGTCGCGGACCGGGTCGCGGCGGCGCTGCGGGCCGGGGTCGGCCGGGCCGGGATGCTGCGGCCTGGCGGGCAGCCGCCCGTGGTGGTCGTGGGGGTGGCCGGAGGCTGGACGGCCGCGGCGTCGGGCCTGCGGCACGCGGCCGAGACGGCCACGGCGGCCCAGGGCCTGCCGGACCGGCCCTGGTACGACGCCCGGCGCCTGGACATCGATCTGCTGCTGTGGCGGCTGCGCGACCATCCGGACCTGGCCGCCTTCGTCGACCGGGCCCTCGGCCCGCTCCTGGAACACGACCGGCGCTCCCGTCCGCCGCTGCTGCCCACCCTGTCGACCTACCTCGCCCACGCGGGACGCAAGGCGGAGACGGCCCGGGAGCTCCACCTCAACCGGCAGACGCTCTACAACCGTCTGGCGCGCATCGGGGAGTTGCTGGGCACGGACCTCGACGACCCGCAGACGGTACTGGCCCTGAGCCTGGCGCTGCGGGCCCGCAGGCACGTTCCCCAGGGTCCGCTCCAGGGCGGCCCCTAGGGCCTGTCGTTTGGATCAGGTCGCAGGGAATCGGCGGCATCTCGTCAGCGCCGGTGAGCGGGGTCTGATACAAACGTCAGGCCCTAGGCGAGGGGCCGGGGCTGGGTCAACTCGTCGTACACGCTGAGCACTTGGGCGACCGTCTCGTCCTCGCTCGGCCAGGTCGCCGCCTGCCGGGCGCCCCTGGCCTTCAGCAGCTCCCGGCGCTCGGGGTCGCCGAGCAGGCGTACGACGGTGCCGGCGAGCGCCTCCGCGTCACCGCACGGTACGAGTTCGGCCGCGTCGCCGACGAGTTCCGGGATGCCGCCGACGTCGGTCGCGACGAGCGGCACACGCGTGTGGAGGGCCTCCTGGGCGAGGACGGAGCGCGCCTCCTCCCGCCGGCTCGGCAGCAGGGCGAGGTCGGCGGCGGCGAGCAGGTCGGTGATGTCGTCGCGCCGCCCGATGAGCCGGACGGGCAGCCCCTCGTCCTCGATCCGCTCCTGGAGTTCACCGCGCAGCGGCCCCTCGCCCGCGATCACGACCAGGGGCACGGGGTCGAGCCGGCGCCACGCGCGCGCGGCGTCCAGCAGCACGTCGTACCCCCGGTGCCGCTCCAGAGAGCCGACGGCCATCAGCAACGGCCGTCCGATGGAGCCGAGTTCGGCACGCACCTTGGGCCGCAGCCGGTCGGGATCGTCGGGCTCGACGGACCTGCGGGGGCCGGGCAGCGCGACGGCCGCGAGCCGCGCGTCCCGCGCGCCGCTCCGCCGCGCCCGGTCCACGAGGGCCGAGGTCGTCCCCAGCACCACGGTGGCCGCCTTCACGACCCGCCGCTCCAGCACCCGCAGCAGATGGGCGCGGGCCCCGTCGGCGTGCGCCCGGTCGTGCCACGTCACGACCAGCGGAGTCCGCACGCGCCGCCCGCTGAGAGCGAGCACGGTGCGGAACGAGGCGTGCAGCCCGTGCGCGTGCACCAGATCGGCATCGGCACAGGCCACCCGCAGGGCCGCGACCGACACCGGGTCACTGCTGCGCGGCACATGCACATGGTCGGCCCCGACACCGCTGAAGTCATAGGCGCGCTCCGCCTCATAGGGGGCGCACACCGTGACCTTCACGCCCCGCGCGACGAGCCCCGCAGTCAGGGAGCGCACATGCACACTGCTGGCCGCATTGCCTCCGCCCAGCACCTGAACGGTGCGCAACGGCGACTGGCCATGCGGTGAGTGGCTGCTCACGGGGGTCACGTGGCCGGGCTCCTGGTTCGGGTCGGGCGGTCACCGCGCAGGATTCCCACGCGTCCTCCGCCAAGGATGCCAGGACACATGCGAGTTCCGGGAACGCCCGAAGCCCGGCGGCGCGACAGCGGGGCGCGGCAGCGGGGAGACGCGCCGGGCCGGGTCACCCACACGAGTGAAGATCGGCACGTCTCCCGTCAACTACACGACCGCGTCTTCGCTACAGATCCGCCCGGGCCGTCGCCAGCAGCTCCTCCGCGTGCGCCCGGGCCGTCTCCGAGTCCTCCTGGCCGGCGAGCATCCGGGACAGCTCCCGGACCCGCTCCTCCCCTTCCAGCACCTTCACACCGGAACGGGTGACCGACCCGTCGTTCGTCTTCTCGACCAGCAACTGCCGGTCGGCGAAGGCGGCGACCTGTGGGAGATGGGTCACGACCACGACCTGCGCGGTCTTCGCCAGGCGCGCGAGCCGCCGGCCGATCTCGACCGCCGCCTTGCCACCGACACCGGCGTCGACCTCGTCGAAGAGGTACGTCGGCACGGGATCCGTCCCCGCGAACACGACCTCCACGGCCAGCATCACACGGGACAGCTCACCGCCGGACGCCCCCTTGGCGATCGGCCGCGGCGGCGCGCCCGGGTGCGGGGCGAGCAGCAGCTCGACCTCGTCGGCACCCGCGGGCCCGTACGCGACCGGACGGCCGCCGACCTCGACGCCCTCCGGGTCCTCGGTCTGCCGGATGTCGAAGGACACCCGCGCGTGCGGCATGGCCAGCGAGGCCAGCTCGGCGGTCACGGCCGCGGCGAACCGCTCGGCGGCCTCCGTGCGCGCGTCCGTCAACGCCTGTGCCAGCCCGCCCAGTTCGGCCCGCAGCGCGTCCCGCTCGGCGGTCAGTTCCCCGATCCGCTCGTCGTCGCCGTCGAGTTCGGTCAGCCGGGCGGCACTGCGCTCGGCCCAGGCCAGCACGGCGGCGATGTCCTCGCCGTACTTCCGCGTCAGCCCGGTCAGGGCGGCCCGCCGCTCCTCGACGGCCGCCAGCCGCAGCGGATCGGCGTCCAGGTCGTCGGCGTACCCGGCCAGGTCACCGGCCGCGTCGCGCAGCAGGATCCCGATCTCCCCGATGCGGTCGGCGAGCGCGGCCAGCGCCGGGTCGTGCGACCGTACGGCGTCCAGGGCCCGCTGCGCGCCCGCGACGAGCGTCCCGGCGTCGACGCCCTCCGGGTCCTCCGGATTGCCCGCGAGCGCGGCGTGCGCGACCGCGGCGGCGGACGCCAGGGCCTCGGCGTGCCCGAGCCGCTCGGCCTCCTCGGCGAGCTCCACGTCCTCACCGGCCCGGGGCTCCACGGCGGCGATCTCGTCGAGCCCGTAGCGCAGCATGTCGGCCTCCTGGGCCCGCTCACGCGCGCGCGTGGTGATCTCGTCGAGCTCGGCGGAGACGGCCCGCAGCCGCTTGTACGCCTCGCCGTACTTGGCCAGCGGCACGGCGACCGCGTCGCCCGCGTACCGGTCGAGCGCCTGCCGCTGCCGGGACAGCTTGAGCAGCCCCTGCTGGTCGGTCTGCCCGTGCACGGCCACCAGCTCGTCGGCTAGCTCGGCGAGCACGCCGACGGGCACGCTGCGCCCGCCCAGGTGCGCCCGTGAGCGCCCCTCGGCGGAAACGGTACGGCTGATCAGCAGAGCCCCGTCGTCGAGCTCGGCCCCGGCCTCCTCGGCACGTACGGCGACCGTGGCGTCGTCCGGGACGGTGATCCGCCCCTCCACCACGGCCTTCCCGGCCCCGATCCGCACGAGCGCCGGGTCCGCGCGCCCGCCCAGCAGCAACCCGAGGCTGGTGACCACCATGGTCTTGCCCGCACCCGTCTCACCGGTGACCGCGGTGAACCCGGGCGACAGCTCGACAACGGCGTCGTCGATCACACCGAGCGACCGTATCCGCATCTCCTCCAACACGGACACGACCTTACGAGGTCCGGGCCAGGGATTGCGACTGGCCCGGTCTTGTCACCCACGAGAGTGGCAACGCCCTTCTTTCAGGGGCGCGGGGAACTGCGCTACCAGCCACAACGAACCCGCACCCGCCGACGACGAGCAACCACCCCCCACAAACCGCTAGTGAGGAGCCCCCCGCCACCCGGAAACGGGCAGCGCGAACTTGGCCACCAGCCGGTCCGTGAACGACGCATGATGCAGCCGGGCCAGCCGCACCGGCACAGCCCCCCGCCGCACCTCCACCCGCGCCCCGGGCGGCAACTCCACGGTCCGCCGCCCGTCACACCACAGCACCCCCGGCGGAATGTGTGGCAGAACCTCCACAGCCAACACAGAATCCGGCGATGTCACCAACGGCTTCGCGAACAACGCGTGCGCGCTGATCGGCACCATCAACAACGCCTCGACCTCCGGCCACACCACCGGCCCACCCGCGGAGAACGCGTACGCCGTCGACCCCGTGGGCGTGGCGCACACGATCCCGTCACAGCCGAACCCCGTCACCGGCCGCCCGTCGATCTCCAGGACGACCTCCAGCATCCGCTCGGCGGACACCTTCTGCACGGCCGCCTCGTTCAGCGCCCAGTCCGTGTGCACGATGTCCCCGTTGCGGTGCACCACGACGTCGACGGTCATCCGCTCCTCGACCTCGTACGCCTTGGTCACCACCCGGTCGACGACCTTGTCGAGGTCGTCCCGCTCGGCCTCCGCGAGGAACCCGACCCGCCCGAGGTTGACGCCGAGCATCGGCACGCCCGACGCCCGGGCGAACTCGGCACCGCGCAGCAGCGTGCCGTCACCGCCCAGCACGATGAGCAGCTCACACCCGTCGAGGCACTGCGGAGTGGCCTCCTTGACCAGCTCCACCTCGTCCGGCAGCGGCAGGTCACGCGCCTCGGCCTCCAGGACGCGCACGCCCAGCCTGGAGCGCAGCAGTCCCTTCACCACGAGCTCGGCACTGCGCACGGCGGCGGGCCGCCCGGTGTGGGCGAGCAGGAAAACAGTACGAGCTCGGTTCTCGGTCAACGCGGCCCCTCCGCCACTGCACGGTCGACATCGGCCGGGTCCAGTTCCGGTGCCCCGGCCCGCAGCCACAGAAAGTATTCGACATTCCCCGAAGGCCCGGGCAGCGGACTGGCCGTCACGCCCTTCACCCCGAGCCCCAGTCCCCAGGCCTTCTGGGCCACCCCCGCCACCGCTTCGGCCCGCAGCTGGGTGCTGCGCACGACTCCCCCGCTGCCCAGCCGCTCCTTCCCCACCTCGAACTGCGGCTTGACCATCATCACCAGGTCCGCGTCCGGCTTCACGCACCGCACCAGGGCGGGCAGGACCAGCCCGAGCGGGATGAAGGACAGATCCCCCACGACAAGATCCACAGGCTCCCCATCTATCTCTTCAAGTGTCAATTCGCGTACGTTCGTACGGTCCTTGACGGTGACGCGTTCATCGTTCTGAAGAGACCAGGCGAGTTGTCCGTATCCGACGTCCACGGCGACGACATGGGCGGCGCCCGCCCGCAGCAGGACATCGGTGAAACCGCCGGTGGACGCGCCGGCGTCGAGCGCCCTGCGCCCATCGACGACCAGGCCCTGCGGCATGAACGCCGCCAACGCGCCGGCGAGCTTGTGGCCGCCGCGCGACACGTAGTCGGGGTCGTTGTCGTCGGCCGCGACGACGATCGCGGCCGCGGTCTCCACCTGCGTGGCGGGTTTGGTCGCGACGGTCTTGCCGACGGAGACCCGCCCGGCGGCGATCAGCTGGCCGGCATGCTCACGCGAGCGCGCGAGCTTCCGGCGGACCAGCTCCGCGTCGAGACGGCGGCGAGCGACTCCTGCCACGGTGTGTTCAGCTCCTGTGTTCGTACGGCCGCGGGGGCACCGGAGGTCCCGGGCGGGCGTCGAGCGCGGTGAGCGCGTCGCGCAGCCCCCGGTGTACATCCTCGTACACCTCGACGTGTCCGTCCGTGGCGAGGTGGTCCGCGTCACCGAGCCGGTCCAGGGCCGCGTCCACGTCGGCGTTGCCCGTGGGGGTGCGGGGCACGTCCAGCGGGGCGGGGGCGGCGGGGTCGTCCTCCGGTTCCGGCGCCGGCTCGGGCTCCGGCGCGGGAGCGGGCTCTTCCTCCGCCGCCGGCGTTTCGGGAACTGCGTCTTCCATGCCCCGACGCTACCGCGAACCGCTGCGGTACCGTCGACCGCGATGGCCACGATCGAGGAGTGCCGCAGCGCACTCGACAAGCTCTCCGACAACATGCAGCGCGCCGAAGGGGACGTCCGCGACGCGGCGGCCCTGGACCGTTCGGTGAGCTGCCACATCACGGACCTGGACGTCACCTTCGTCGGCCGCATGCGCGGCGGGCGGATCGAGGTGCACGACACCGTGCAGGGACCGCCGCCGGACAGGGCCGAGATCAGGCTCGCCATGACGGGCGACGACCTGGTCGCCCTGGTCGACGGCGAGCTGAGCTTCGCCAAGGCCTGGGGCTCGGGCCGGGTGAAACTGCACGCGGGTGTGCGCGACCTGCTGCAGCTCAGGAAGCTTCTGTAGCGACCGCCTGCCCGGCCCCGTTCCCTGCCGGGGCCCCGGCGCGTGCCTTGCGCGCCGCCGGCACGACCAGGGGCGTGCCCGTCTCCGGGTCGTCGATGACCTGGCAGCGCAGTCCGAAGACCTCCTCCACCAGGTCGGCCGTGACGATGTCCTTCGGCGTGCCCTCGGCGATGACCCGGCCCTCGCGCAGGGCGATGAGGTGCGTGGCGTAGCGGGCGGCGTGGTTCAGGTCGTGGAGCACGGCGACGAGCGTGCGCCCCTGCTCCTCGTGCAGCTCCGCGCACAGGTCCAGCACGTCGATCTGGTGCTGGATGTCCAGGTACGTCGTCGGTTCGTCGAGCAGCAGCAACGGCGTCTGCTGGGCGAGTGCCATGGCGATCCACACGCGCTGGCGCTGACCGCCCGACAGCTCGTCGACGTAGCGCTCGGCCAGCTCGGCGACGCCGGTCTGCCGCATCGACTCCTGGACGACCCGCTCGTCCTCGGTCGACCACTGGCGCAGGATCCCCTGGTGCGGGTAGCGGCCGCGGCCCACCAGATCGCCGACGGTGATGCCGTCGGGCGCGATGGACGACTGGGGCAGCAGACCGAGCGTCCGCGCGACCTTCTTCGCGGGCATCGACTGGATGGTCCGACCGTCGAGCAGCACCCGGCCCGCACTGGGCTTGAGCATCCGCGACAGCGCCCGCAGGAGCGTCGACTTGCCGCACGCGTTGGGGCCGACGATCACGGTGAAGGAGTTGTCGGGTATCTCCACCGACAGTTGCTCGGCGATCACCCGCTGGTCGTAGGCGAGGGTGACGTTCTCGGCGGACAGACGGTTCACGGTGCTCCTTCGGTTCTTGCTCATATCCGGCCCGCCTTGCGCTCGGTGACCAGCAGCCACAGCAGATAGACACCGCCGAGCACGCCGGTGACCACACCCACGGGCAACTGCTCGGCGCCGAACGCCCGCTGCGAGAGCCAGTCGGCGATGACCAGCAGGGCGGCGCCCATGCACAGGGAGGCCAGCAGGTTCGGGCCCGGCGCACGGGTCAGGCGCCGGGCCAGCTGCGGCGCGGTGAGCGCGACGAAGCTGACGGGACCGGCAGCGGCGGTCGCCGACGCTGTCAGCAACACGGCCGCCACCATCAGCAGCAGCCGTACGCGCTCCACCCGCACCCCGAGGGCGTACGACACGTCGTCACCCATCTCCATCATCCGCAGCCCGCGCGCGTTGCTCAGGACGAGCGGCACGAGCACGGCGCACAGCCCGAGCAGCGGCCACACCTGGGCCCAGTCACGGCCGTCGAGGGATCCGGTCATCCACACGACCGCGCGGGCCGCGTCCACGATGTCGGACTTGGTGAGCAGATAGCCGTTGACCGCCGTGACGATCGCGGAGACACCGATACCGACCAGCACCAGCCGGTATCCGTGCACGCCCCGCTTCCAGGCGAGCACATAGATGGCCAGGCCGGTCACCAGGCCGCCCACCAGCGCGCCGGCGGCGACCTGGTTCGCGCTCCCGGAGAACAGCACGATCACCGTGAGCGCTCCGGCCGTCGCCCCCTGCCCGAGGCCCAGCACGTCCGGACTGCCCAGCGGATTGCGGGAGATGGACTGGAACAGCGCGCCCCCGAGCCCGAGCGAGGCGCCGACCAGCAGCCCGACCAGGACCCGCGGCAGCCGCAGTTCGTTGACGATGAACTCCTGGCCGGCGTTGCCCTCGCCGAACAGCGTCCGCAGCACGTCGGCGGCCGGGATCGGGAAGTCGCCGGTGCCGATGAGCACGACACTCGCCGTGAGCGCCGCGACCAGCAGCAGGAGCACGACGGTGAAGGCCCGCACGTCCAGGCGCACGGAGAGCCCGCCCGGGGTCCTCACAGCACGGTTGGTGGTCTTCACAGCTGCGCCGTCCTCCGCCGTCGTACGAGATAGATGAACACCGGCCCGCCGAGGATCGCGGTGACGATGCCCACCTGCAGTTCCGCGGGCCGGGCCACGATCCGGCCGACGACGTCGGCGCCGAGCAGCAGCACCGGCGACAGGATCGCCGCGTACGGCAGGATCCAGCGCAGGTCGGGCCCGGTGAAGGAACGCACGACGTGCGGCACCATCAGCCCGACGAACACGATCGGCCCGCAGGCCGCGGTCGCCGCCCCGCACAGCACGGTCGCCGCCAGCATGGACAGCGCCCGCGTCCGGTTCAGGTTGGCGCCGAGCGCCTTGGCGGTGTCGTCGCCCATGGCCATGGCGTTGAGCGGCCGGGACAGCGCCAGCGCCAGGACCATGCCGGCCAGCAGGAACGGCAGGACCTGCCTGATGATCGAGTCGCTCGCCGAGGACAGTGAACCGACCGTCCAGAACCGCATCTTGCCGAGCGCCGCGTCGTCCATGATCATCACGGCCTGCAGGTAGCCGTAGAGCGCGGCGCTGAGCGCCGTACCGGCGAGCGCGAGCCGCACCGGCGTCGCGCCCCGGCTGCCGCCCAGGAACCACACCAGCGCCCCGACCGCGGCCGCGCCGAGGAACGCGAACCAGACGTAGCCGCTGAGCGAGGTGATCCCGAGGTACGTGATGGCCGTGACGACCGCGGCGGACGCGCCCGCGTTGATGCCGAGCAGCCCGGGGTCGGCCAGCGGGTTGCGCGTGAGCGCCTGGAGAACCGCTCCGGCCAGACCGAGGGCTGCTCCGGCCAGCAGCCCGAGCACGGTCCGCGACAGCCGCTCCGCGACGACGACGTCGCCGTACGTCCCCGAGTCCTCGAACAAGCCGTGCCAGACCTGCCCGAGGGACAGTTCTTTCGCTCCGATCGCGATACTCGCCAGCGCGACGAGCACCAGGATCGCGACGGCCAGGACGAGCCCAAAGGCACGTATCGCCCGTCGGGCCGGGGGCGCGGGGGCGGTCTCCGCGCGCTGTTCGGGGGGACTCTCGACCAACACGCAGGTTAGGTTAGCCTACCCTGCCATTCGATCTCGATCCCGAGCCCTGCCGCCGCCACGGGCGCCCGACCGGAGCGTGCCCGCGAACCAAGGATCCAACCGGCAGTCAAAGCCCCAGCCTCGCCAGCGACTTCCCTCCGTCCAGCTCGCAGACCCCCGCACCGGCGGCCGTCCACGCCGCGGCACACAACGCGCGCAGCCCGTCCAGCGCCTCACCGTCCCCGTCGAGCTCCAGCCGGTCCGCACCGGCCGTCGCCGTCCAGTCACCGCACCGGAAGCCGCCGTCGCCCGCCTCCACGACATCAGGCTGGCCGCTGAGCATCCCGCGCAGATCGGCGTCCACATACGTCGGCCGGTGCTGCGGCGGCGCCGCCAGCAGCTGAGCGCCGTCGGTCACCCCGGTCAGGACGAGCAGCGAGTCGACCTCCCCGTTGAACGCGCCCTCGATGTCTGTGTCCAGCCGGTCGCCCACCACCAGCGGCCGCTCCGCCCCGGTCCGCAGGATGGTCTCCCGGTGCATCGGCGGCAGCGGCTTGCCCGCGACCTGCGGCTCGGCGCCCGTGGCGATCCGCACCACCTCCACCGCCGCGCCGTTGCCCGGTGCGATACCACGCCCGCTCGGAATCGTCAGGTCGGTGTTCGAGGCGAACCAGGGCACACCGCGCGCGACGGCGTAACTGGCCTCCGCGAAGCGCCCCCACGGCAGCTCGGGACCGCCGTACCCCTGCACCACCGCCACCGGATCGTCGTCCGCCGACTCCACGGGCACCAGCCCGCGCTCGCGCAGCGCCACCCGGAGCCCCTCACCGCCGATCACCAGCACGCGAGCGCCCTGCGGCACCTGCTCGCTGATCAGCCGCGCGACCGCCTGCGCCGAGGTGATGACGTCGTCCGCGCCCGTCGGTATGCCCAGCTCGGTCAGATGCTCGGCCACGGTGTCCGGAGTCCGCAGCGCGTTGTTGGTGACGTACGCCAGACGCATCCCGCCCGTCCGCGCCGTGGCCAGCGACTCCACGGCGTACGCGATCGCGCTCCCGCCCGCGTACACGACACCGTCCAGGTCGAGCAGCGCCGTGTCGTACGCCTCGTTCAGGGCCTGCCCACTGCCCTCGGGCCTCGTCCTGACGCTCCGGCTCATCCCGCATCGCTCCTCGTTCGACGGCTTTCCCCCGATCATCCCCCATGCCACTGACAGCCGTACGATGCCGGGATGAACACAGCAGGTCACTCGGAAGCAACGGAGCGCCGAGGCCTGGAACTCACCCCGTTCCGAGGCCTTCGCTACGACCCCGACCGGGTCGGCAGCCTGGCCGCAGTGACGTCCCCGCCGTACGACGTCGTCGTCCGCCCCGACGGAGTGCACCATCTCCAGTCCGCCGACCCGCACAACATCGTCCGCCTGATCCTCCCCCAGGCCGCCACTCCCAGCGCCCGCAACGACCAGGCCGCGCAGACTTTGCGCCGCTGGCTGTCCGAGGGCGTCCTGACCACCGACCCGGATCCCGGCCTGTACGTCTACGAGCAGCGGGACGGCAACGGCATGCTGCAACGCGGCATCATCGGCGCCCTGCGCGTCTCGGACCCGGCCGAGCAGGTGGTGCTGCCGCACGAGGACGTCATGCCGCACATCGTCGCCGACCGCGCGGCCCTGATGCGGGCCACCTCCGCGAATCTCGAACCCCTCCTGCTGACCTACCGCGGCGACGACTCGACGACCGCCACGGCGGACCTGATCGAGCGCACCGCCGAGCAGCCACCGCTCCTCGCGACCACCACGGAGGACGGCTTCAGCCACCGCCTGTGGTCGGTCACCGCCCCCGCCGACCTGACGACGATCCAGAGCGGCCTGGCCCGTCACCAAGCCCTCATCGCCGACGGCCACCACCGCTGGGCGACCTACCGCCGCCTCCGCACGGAGCACCCCTCCCCCAGCCCGTGGGACCACGGCCTGGTCCTCCTGGTCGACACGGCCCGCTACCCCCTCCGCGTCCGCGCCATCCACCGCCTCCTCCACGACCTGCCGGTCGGCGACGCCGTAGCCGCCCTGGACGGCCACTTCCGCGTGCGCCGCCTCGAAGTCCCCCTGCCCGAAGCCCTGGCGACGCTCGCGGACGCGGCCTGCGCGGGCAACGCGTTCCTGCTCGCCGGCGACGGCGCCTTCCACCTCGTCGACCGACCGGACCCGGACCTCCTGGCCCGCACGGTCCCCGCCGACCGCCCCACCGCCTGGCGCACCCTCGACGCGACGGTCCTGCACGCCACGCTCCTCGACCACGTCTGGCGCATCCCCGAGGACTCCCCCGCCCACATCTCCTACATCCACGACACGGCCGCCACGGTCGCGAAGGCGGAACGCGACGGCGGTACGGCCGTCCTGATGCACCCGGTCCGCGAGGAGGTCGTCCGCGACCTGGCCCGGCAGGGCGTCACCATGCCGCGCAAGTCGACGTCGTTCGGCCCGAAGCCTGCCTCGGGCCTGGTACTGCGCGCGCTGGACCTCTGACGCGCTGTTTCCGACACACGAAGGGGGCGGATCCCGACCGGGACCCGCCCCCTCCGCGCGATGTCAGTCCTTCTCCTCCTCGGCGGTGTCGCCGCCCTCACCCTGGTCCTCGTCCTCGGCCAGGGCGTCCACGAACTCCACCCCGTCCAGCTCGGCGAGCCGGTCCGAGGCGTCCGTGCTGCCGTCCCGGTCGGCCTCCACGGCCTTCGCGAACCACTCCCGCGCCTCGCTCTCCCGCCCGGCCTCCAGCAGTGCGTCGGCGTAGGCGTACCGCAGGCGAGCGGTCCACGGCTGCACGGAGTTGGAGGCCAGCTCCGGGCTCTGCAGCGTCACGATGGCCGCGTCCAGCTGCCCCATGTCCCGCCGCGCACCGGCCGCGACGAGCCGCATCTCGACCTGTCCGGCCTTGTCGAGCTTGTGCACCTCGGGCGCCCCGGCCATGTCCAGCGCCTTCTCCGGCCGTCCGAGCCCGCGCTCGCAGTCGGCCATGACAGGCCACAGGTCGATGTTCCCCGTCATCCGCTTGGCGGCCCGGAACTCGGCCAGCGCCTCGCCGTACTTCTGAGTGGCATACGCGGCGAACCCGGCGGCCTCCCGCACGGCGGCGACCCGCGACGCCAGCCGCAGCGCCACCCTGGAGTAGCCGTACGCGCCCTCGGGGTCCTCGTCGAGGAGCCGCGCGACCATCACCAGGTTCTTCGCGACATCGTCCGCGAGCGTCTTCGGCAGGCTCTGGAGCTCCTGCCGTACGTCCTTGTCGATCTCCTCGCCCGTGACGTCCTCGGGGATCGGCAGCCGCTTGATCGGCTCCCTGTCCCGCTCCCGCTCCTCACGGAACCGGCCGCCGCCACGCCGGTCGTCCCGACGGTCGTCGCGCCGGTCATCACGACCCCGGAAGCCCCCGGGCCGCCCACCGCGATCATCACGCCGCGGGCCACGCCCACGGTCGTCCCGCCCACGGAAACCACCGCGGTCGCCGCGGGTGTCACGGCTGTCGTCTCGCCTGAACTCGCCACGCTCGCTCCGAGGACCGTCGTCCCGGCGGAATCCGCCACGCCCGCCCCGAGGGGCGTCGTCGCGCCGGAAACCGCCGCGCTCCCCGCGGTCGTCCCCGCGACGGTCGTCACGGCGCTCGTCACGGCCGCGGAAGCCACCGCGGTCGTCACGCCGGAAGCCACGGTCGCGGTCGTCGCCGCGGGGGCCACGGTCCCGGTCGTCACGCCGGAAACCGCGGTCACGGTCGTCCCCACGGAAGCCACGGTCCCGGTCGTCGCGCCGGAAGCCACGGTCGCGGTCGTCGCCCCGAGGCCCGCGGTCCCGGTCGTCGCCACGGAAATTACGGTCCCGGTTGTCGCGGCGCTCCGGGGCACGGTCGTCACGCCGGGGGAACCCTCCTCGGTCGCCCTCGCGCCTGTCGTCACGGCGGTCATCGCGCCTGTCGTCCCGACGGTCATCCCGTCGGAAGCCACCGCGCTGCCCGCGGTCATCGCCCCGTCGGTCATCGCGCCGGCTGTCGTCACGGCGGCCGTAGCCACCGCCACGGTTGTCGTCGCGGCGGAACCCGCCACGGTCCCGGTCGTCCCGTCGCTCTCCTCGGTCATCCCGCCGGAAGGAGGGACGGTCACCGCGGTCGTCCCGCCGGAAGCCGCCCCGGTCACGGTCGTCCCTGCGCGGTCCTCGGTCGCGGTCGTCACGCCGGCCGCCACCACCACGGTTGTCATCACGCCGGAAGCCACCACGCTCACCGCGGTCGCTCCGCTCACCTCGGTCGCTGCGGCGGAAGCCGCCACGGTCGCCACGGTCCCCGCGCTGACCGCCGCGGTCGCTCCGGTCCCCCTCCCGTCGCCGCTGGTCGCGCTCCGGTCGGTCGTCGGGAGAGTTGGTGGACATGGTGACTCCTGTCTTCGGTACCGCAAAGTCATTCTCGCGCAGCCGGGTGCCCAGCGCGCAGTGCAAAAACAAAAAGGACCCCTGGTCCCAGCTGAACGCTGGTGACCAGGGGTCCTTCCAAAGATTGTTCGGCGGCGTCCTACTCTCCCACAGGGTCCCCCCTGCAGTACCATCGGCGCTGTAAGGCTTAGCTTCCGGGTTCGGAATGTAACCGGGCGTTTCCCCTACGCTATAACCACCGAAACCCTAATGGTTTCGAGCGAACAAGCACACTCTTCAATTGTTTGTTCTACTCAAAGCCGACAACTGTTCGTTGTCTCAGAACTAACACAGTGGACGCGAGCAACTGAGGACAAGCCCTCGGCCTATTAGTACCGGTCAACTCCACACGTTACCGTGCTTCCATATCCGGCCTATCAACCCAGTCGTCTACTGGGAGCCTTACCCCATCAAGTGGGTGGGAGTCCTCATCTCGAAGCAGGCTTCCCGCTTAGATGCTTTCAGCGGTTATCCCTCCCGAACGTAGCCAACCAGCCATGCCCTTGGCAGAACAACTGGCACACCAGAGGTTCGTCCGTCCCGGTCCTCTCGTACTAGGGACAGCCCTTCTCAAGACTCCTACGCGCACAGCGGATAGGGACCGAACTGTCTCACGACGTTCTAAACCCAGCTCGCGTACCGCTTTAATGGGCGAACAGCCCAACCCTTGGGACCGACTCCAGCCCCAGGATGCGACGAGCCGACATCGAGGTGCCAAACCATCCCGTCGATATGGACTCTTGGGGAAGATCAGCCTGTTATCCCCGGGGTACCTTTTATCCGTTGAGCGACGGCGCTTCCACAAGCCACCGCCGGATCACTAGTCCCGACTTTCGTCCCTGCTCGACCCGTCGGTCTCACAGTCAAGCTCCCTTGTGCACTTACACTCAACACCTGATTGCCAACCAGGCTGAGGGAACCTTTGGGCGCCTCCGTTACCCTTTAGGAGGCAACCGCCCCAGTTAAACTACCCATCAGACACTGTCCCTGATCCGGATCACGGACCCAGGTTAGACATCCAGCACGACCAGACTGGTATTTCAACGACGACTCCACACTAACTGGCGTTAGCGCTTCACAGTCTCCCAGCTATCCTACACAAGCCGAACCGAACACCAATATCAAACTGTAGTAAAGGTCCCGGGGTCTTTCCGTCCTGCTGCGCGAAACGAGCATCTTTACTCGTAGTGCAATTTCACCGGGCCTATGGTTGAGACAGTCGAGAAGTCGTTACGCCATTCGTGCAGGTCGGAACTTACCCGACAAGGAATTTCGCTACCTTAGGATGGTTATAGTTACCACCGCCGTTTACTGGCGCTTAAGTTCTCAGCTTCGCCCCACCGAAATGGAGCTAACCGGTCCCCTTAACGTTCCAGCACCGGGCAGGCGTCAGTCCGTATACATCGCCTTACGGCTTCGCACGGACCTGTGTTTTTAGTAAACAGTCGCTTCTCGCTGGTCTCTGCGGCCACCCCCAGCTCAGAGCGCGAAGCTCATCACCAGATGTGGCCCCCCTTCTCCCGAAGTTACGGGGGCATTTTGCCGAGTTCCTTAACCATAGTTCACCCGAACGCCTCGGTATTCTCTACCTGACCACCTGAGTCGGTTTAGGGTACGGGCCGCCATGAAACTCGCTAGAGGCTTTTCTCGACAGCATAGGATCATCCACTTCACCACAATCGGCTCGGCATCAGGTCTCAGCCCTGTGTGCGACGGATTTACCTACCGCACGGCCTACACCCTTACCCCGGGACAACCACCGCCCGGGCTGGACTACCTTCCTGCGTCACCCCATCACTCACCTACTAACCGCTTGGTTCAGCGGCTCCACCACTCCCCCTCACTCCGAAGAGATCAGGGGCGGCTTCACGGCCTTAGCATCACGATGCTCGATGTTTGACGCTTCACAGCGGGTACCGGAATATCAACCGGTTATCCATCGACTACGCCTGTCGGCCTCGCCTTAGGTCCCGACTTACCCTGGGCAGATCAGCTTGACCCAGGAACCCTTAGTCAATCGGCGCACACGTTTCTCACGTGTGAATCGCTACTCATGCCTGCATTCTCACTCGTCAACCGTCCACAACTCGCTTACACGGCTGCTTCACCCGGCAGACGACGCTCCCCTACCCATCCACACACCCGTTGGGGCTATTGTGTGAATGACACGACTTCGGCGGTACGCTTGAGCCCCGCTACATTGTCGGCGCGGAATCACTAGACCAGTGAGCTATTACGCACTCTTTCAAGGGTGGCTGCTTCTAAGCCAACCTCCTGGTTGTCTGTGCGACTCCACATCCTTTCCCACTTAGCGTACGCTTAGGGGCCTTAGTCGATGCTCTGGGCTGTTTCCCTCTCGACCATGGAGCTTATCCCCCACAGTCTCACTGCCGCGCTCTCAC